>CAYTFI010000119.1:0-5815 GCA_964437065.1 uncultured Zetaproteobacteria bacterium
GGTCAGTTGCCGGTAGCCCTGAATGGTGCGGACATTCTGTCCCCGGTCTTTGCTGATCATCCATCGCGCCAGCGCTGATTGCCCGCCTGCATAAACCGGATCGATTGTGATCAGCCTTCCCCCCGGCCCCAGTGCGGCGCCGGCCAGTTGAAAAAGTGATTTGGCTTCATCGTCATCCAGATGGTGCAACAGGCCGAAAGCGAGGATCAGGTCGAATGATTCCGTGTCGTCCAGCGTAGCCTGACGGACTGCTTCGGCGCGGAATGTGGCGCGGCGACCAAATCGCCGTCTTGCCTCAGCGATATAGGCTTCGGATGTGTCAAAGCCGAGGTAGCTCATTTCCTCCGGCAGACTCCTTAGTATCTCCGCCGTGCCGCAGCCAATATCAAGCATGCGAAGGCCGTTCATGGCAGGAAAATAATCGCGCACCAGCATGCTGCGGGCCTTTTCAGCGCCAACAAGCCTCTGTGCGATGTTATAAATGGTCGGATGAGAAAGAATGGCGCGAAATCCGGTTGTGATCTGGGCCGCATTATGCCGGTCAGGTTGATAGCGGATTTCAAAAATCATCGGCGTGGCCATGGCCGGGGGAATGCGCCGGATTATTCGGCCCAGTCCGCTATGCATTACGAACGAGGCGATAGTGGCGACCAGCCCCTGATGCCGATCCTTAAACAGCGGGTCGTCATCTATGCGCTTTAGGGCCTTGTAGAGCAATTCCTTTTCAAAACAGCAGGATAGGGCATGATTATTGCAGTATTGCCTGATGTTGCGACTGGTGATGAAGTTGAGGGAGTCCCATATCCCGGTGTTTTGCGCCTGCGACAGGAACAGAGATCGACTCAACTGCGGAAAATGGCGAAATACGGGTATTCCGTAATGAGGCTCGTAGGGAACCGAATAGTTGGGGCATGCATGTCTCATGACGCCCTGTTTTGACAGCACGCCCGTCATGGCGCCCAGCGCCGCCTGCCAGTCGGGGATATGTTCCATGACATTGTTGCTGAAGATCAGATCAAACTGCCCGTGTCGCGCGGCATCCAGTTGCTGGGCAGGCTCCGTGATGACCGTGAGTTGCAGGTCAGAATGATGTTCCAGAATAGCGTTCTTCAGTTGTTCAAACATGGCGAAACCGCTCAGGGCCGGTTCCAGCGCAGTAATCCGGTAACCCTCAGAGCTGAGAAACAGGCTGGTGAAGCATAAGCCGGCGCCCACCTCCAGCAGGCGAAGCTTTTTGTTGAGTCGTGGAATGATCAGATTTAGCGAGATATGGCTTTCATTTGCATAGGTTTCCAGCATGCTGGAAACTTCACTGACCTCAATGTGCAATGTCCCGGCGACATCAGCTGCAATGCTATCAAATGGAATGGCGCTCAAAAAGCCGTCCAGTCGGTTTTGCAGCGCAGATTCGCTGTTGTTGATAATAATCAGTCGCACCTCGCCCCTTATCAAATGAGTCCCGAATGCTAGCATGGCACATATGATGAATCCAAAAGGCGAGACATGACGCTTGACCGCTACATGCTTCGACTGTGGCTGGGGCCGTTCTCCGGCGGGCTGGCGCTTGTCCTGGCCATGCTGCTGCTCGGGCGCGCCCTGAAACTGCTCGGAACGGTCACGGATACCGGTCAGGCGCTGGCGCTCACGTCTGAGCTTCTCATGCTAACGCTGCCGTATTTTTTATTATTGACCGTGCCTATGGCCTTTTTCCTTTCCATACAAAATTCTATTGCCACATTGCAACAGGGAAGTGAAATGGATGCCCTGCGCGCCTCGGGAGTTTCCTACAGGCGCTTGCTTCGGAGCTTTTTTCTGCTGGCTATCCTGTTATGGCTTGCGCTTACCTGGGTGGCCATGATTCAGATGCCGCAGGCGCAACTGGGATTTAACAATATTCTCACCAGGGCGTATGCCATGAAAGGCGTAATTTCCTTTACGCCCAAGCGTTTCAATCATGGCTTCGGCGATCTTACAGTGTATGTTGAGGGCGAGGATGATCAGGGCGTCTATCACGGCGTGGTCATTGAAGACCGCCGCGACGGCGTCTCGGTGATTTACACGGCGCAATCGGCGCAATTTGACATGAACGCCGACGATTTTGAATTGCGCTTGACGCATGGCGTCAGGCTGGAAGGCAAAGGCGCCAGCCAGCGCATGCTGGCCTTTAAAAAATATCAACTTGCCATTGCCACATCGGACGGGCAGTGGCAGCGAAGGCGTTCAAACGAGCATGTCACGATGATGACGCCGGAAGAGCTGTGGCGGCAAATGGGCGATGGTCATCCGGATGCAGTCGCAGAATGGAATCGGCGCCTGTTGTTGCCGAGCACGGTGCTGGTGCTGTTTTTCTTTGCGCTGCCGTTTTCCCTGAGCCGCAAACGCTCCGGCAAGGCCGGCTCGCTGATTGCCGGAATCGCACTGCTTTTATTGCTCTATAATGTGCAACTGCTGTTGCACCAGCAGGTGAGCAGGGGCGCATATGGCGGTTGGGCCATGTGGTTCGGGCAGGGGGCGATGCTGGCATTGGGCGTTTATTTGTGGCGCTGCGCTGAACGGGATCGCATGCCTGGAATCATCTCTCGAGTGGGCGACTGGTTCTATTTTATGCACCAGGCAGTCATAAACCGACTGGCCCGTCGCTCCTGAAAAGAGCTGAACGCTACGCCGACTCTGCTGATGAGCAGTTGCGCCGGATCAGACCTTTTTTTTCGCAGCAGGCCAGTAGGTGACCCTGGCAGTGCAGGTTTCCGAGATTTCTATGCGGGAAACGCGCCGGCGCTCATCGTCCAGGCGGGCGCTCATTTTCTGATACAGCGCCAGCGCGACATTTTCACTCGACGGATTGATCATATCGAAAGGGGAAATGTCGTTGAGGTTGTAGTGATCCCATGACGCCAGCGCAGACTTTAATTCGCTTTTCAGCAGTTTATAGTCGATGCCGAGGCCAAGCTCATCCAGCGCTTCACATTCAACAAAGAGTGTTACATGCCAGTTATGGCCGTGCAGACGGGCGCAGTCGCCGGGGTAGCCGCGCAGGCTGTGCGCAGCGGAGAAATGGGTTTCTATGGACAGCTCAAATTTTCCGTTCACCGGCGCGCCCCCGGCAGCAGCATGGCGACTGAAACGGGGCGATCCTCAGCAACAAGGATATTGTAGGTGCGCGCCGCCGAGCGCGTGTCCATGCATTCAAGGCCGATGCGGCGATCGGCCATGAATTTCATGACTTCCGCGTTGGGAAAGGCGGTTAATCGACCGCTGCCCAGAATGAGCACTTCAGGCGCCTGTTCCATAAGATTATCCAGATGTTCAGGCCTCAGATCGCGCAGGCGGCCCGGCCCCCATGGTGAAATAATTTCGCCTTGATGCAGGCACAGGCCGCTGTCGTGGCGTTTGTTGTTTATCTCAACGTAATCATCATCGTAGGCGGTGAATAAAAAAACGCCTTTTGGCAACGGCGGGCTGACATCGCCTTTCAGGGCCTGGCCTCCAGTTCCTTCAGCTGATCTTCATTGGAGTTGAAACGGTTGGCCAGCGCCATCATGACCGGACTGGCGACATAAACGGAGGAGTAGGTTCCGACCAGAATGCCGGCGATCAGGGCGAAGGCAAATGCGTGAATTACCTCGCCGCCAAGAACGAACAGCGCCACCACCACCAGCAAGGTGGTGATGGATGTCATCAGCGTGCGGCCCAGCGTCTGATTAATGGAGGCGTTGACCACGGTAACTTCATCCTCCATCCGCTTGCGTTTTCTGTTGGCTGCTATGTTTTCGCGAATTCGATCGAAAACCACGATCGTATCGTTCAGGGAGTAGCCAATCACGGTGAGCAGGGCGGCAATCACGGGCAGCGTGAATTCCTTGCCGGTGAGGGCGAACAGCCCGAGCACAATGGTAATGTCGTGAAGCAGGGCTGCATCGGCGCCAAGGGCGAAACGGAACTCGAACCGGAAGGTGATATAAACAAGAATCGCCAACATGGAAATCAGCACAGCCATGACGCCGGCGTTGGCCAGTTCTTCGCCAACCTGCGGGCCGACAAATTCAACACGGCGCATTTCAATGGCATCGGCGCCGAATGAATCCCCCAGCCCGTCCAGAATGGCTGTGCTGATAGCGGAGGAGTTCTCGGCATCCTTGTTCTGTATGCGAATCAGGATTTCCTGCGGCGTGCCGAATTCCTGAATCATCGCATTGCCATAGCCTTTGGGCGAGATAGCGCTGCGCACCTTTGCAATGGTCGGCGCCTTGTCAAATTTAACCTCCACCAGCGTTCCGCCAGTAAAGTCGATGCCAAAGTTCAGGCCGTTGACAAGCAGCGCGCCAATCGAAATTGCGATCATCACTGCCGAAATTATCATGGCGATTTTGCTTTTGCCGATAAAATCAATCTTGAGGTCGGGACGAATCAGTTCCATGTCGGCTCTCCTGACGCGAATGGATTTTCCCACCTGGTGATATGAAGCATTATCACAGAGCGGGAAATTCCATGCAGGCGCGTTGTTTGTTTCATGTTAACGCGCATGGATTTTTTCCACCCCGTGATATGAAATATTATCACAGAGCGGAAAAAATCATGCAACCGCGTTATTTGTTTCATGTTAAATGCTCAGTTTTTCTATGCGGCCTGGCCTGGAATGGCTCATCGCAACGATGGCGCGGGTGACGGTAATGGCTGTAAACATGGATGCCAGAATACCCACGCTCAGGGTCACTGCGAAGCCTTTCACCGGGCCTGAGCCAAACTGGAACAGCACGATGGCGGCAATCAGCGTGGTGATATTGGCATCGACAATAGTGGAAAAGGCCTTGTCATAGCCGCCGTCAATGGCGGCCAGCGGCGTTTTGCCCAGCCGCAACTCTTCCCGGATGCGCTCGAAGATCAGCACATTTGCATCCACGGCCATGCCGATGGTCAGCACAATGCCGGCGATGCCCGGCAGCGTCAGCGTGCCGCCGATCATGCTCATTGCAGCCAGGATCAGCAGCATGTTAAAAAGCAGGGCGACATTCGCCACCAGGCCAAACATGCGGTAGTAAACCGCCATAAAAATCAGCACCAGAATCATGCCGATAATGATCGAGTTCATGCCCTGATCAATCGAGTCCTGGCCCAGACTGGGGCCAATGGAACGCTCTTCCACAACCTTGACGGGAGCGGGCAGGGCGCCGGCGCGCAGCACGATGGCCAGGTCATGCGCCTCGGCAGGAGAAAAGCTGCCGGTGATCTGGGCCGTGCCGCCGGCAATGCGCTCGCGGATCACAGGCGCCGAGTTGACCACGCCTTCAAGGATGATGGCAAAGCGCTCGCCCACATGAGCGGCCGTCAGCTTATCAAATCTGCGGGCGCCCTTGCTGTTGAACTTCAGTGTTACGGCATATTCGTTGAAGCGTGAATCAATGGACACGCGCGCATCGGCAATCTCCGTGCCGGAAAGCTCGGTGCGTTTTTTGAGCAGATAGGGCTGGCGAAAGGCGGGCTTGCCATTGCGCGTATGCGCCGGGCCATGCATGATGATGTCGCCGGGCGGGATTTTACCGCTCAGCGCCTTGTCCAGATCGCCCTTTTCATCCACCAGCTTAAACTCGAGCTGCGCTGTGCGGCCAATCAGCTGTTTGGCGTGAGTGGTGTCTTCATAGCCGGGAATCTGCACCAGAATGCGGTGCGTTCCCTGTTTTATGATAACTGGCTCGGTGGTGCCCAGGGCGTCAATTCGACCGCGAATCACCTCAATAGCCTGATCTACGGCAAACTTCCGCGTTTCGTCAGCCACGCTGTTTTTCAGGGTCAGCACGAATGTATTGTTTGCAGCCGC
>CAYTFI010000120.1:0-1092 GCA_964437065.1 uncultured Zetaproteobacteria bacterium
CGCGTTAAGGAGAAGAAATGTCTGATTTAAGCTCAGCAAAAATTCTTGTTGTCGATGATGACGCCCGCAATCTGGGGCTGATGAAGTCGATGCTGAAACCGGACTATGAAACGGTATGGACGGTGCAAAGCGGTGCGGAAGCTCTGGAAAAAGTGGCCGAGGAGCTGCCGGATATTATTCTGCTCGATATCATGATGCCGGGAATGGACGGCTTTGAAGTGGTCGCTCGCCTGAAAGCGCCCGGCAGCGACTGGGATGTGCCGGTGATTATGGTGACTGTTTTGGAAGATCGGGAATCGCGCATCCGGGCGCTGGAGGCCGGAGCCGAGGAGTTTGTCACCAAGCCGGTGGACAGGCAGGAGCTGCTCATGCGCATCAAGAATATGTTGCGTTTGCATGAGTTGAGCAAGTTGCTGAAGAACAGCAATGAAGTGCTGGAACAGAAGGTTAAGGAGCGCACCCGAGATCTGCAGCGATCATTCAAGGAGACCCTGCTCACCCTGCTGCGTGCGGCTGAATACCGCGATGACGAGACCGGCGCCCATGTTCGCCGCATCTCCTATTACGCCGAGCACCTGGCCAGGGTGATGGGCAAGCATGAGGAATTCTGTGATCTGATTTTTCATGCCAGTCCCATGCATGACGTTGGCAAGATCGGCATCCCCGATGCTATCCTGCTCAAGCCCGGCGGCTTCGAGCCAGAAGAGTGGGAGATTATGAAATCGCATGCCGCCATCGGCCATAACATCCTCAAGGATCACTCATCGCCGCATCTGAAAATGGGCGCATGGATTGCCCTCTGCCATCACGAGCGCTGGGATGGCGGCGGCTATCCGCAGGGCCTGAAAGGGGCGGCGATTCCGTTTTCCGCCCGCATTATGCAGATCTGCGATGTCTATGACGCTTTGCGCAGCGAGCGCCCCTACAAAAAGGCCTTCGATCACGCCAGGGCCTTTGCAATCATCACCGAGGGCGACGGTCGCACCGAACCCGGCCATTTCGACCCCGCAGTGCTGGCCGCCTTCACGCAGTCGGCGGATCAACTGGCGGAAATCTTTGCCGAGCATTCGGATTAAAGGCATGAAAGGCATT
>CAYTFI010000120.1:1192-5781 GCA_964437065.1 uncultured Zetaproteobacteria bacterium
AAAGGCATTTCTAACGCACCCTGCGCCTCTGCGGTGAAATAATATGAGCCGGGCAAAGATTCTGCTGGTCGATGAC
Organism: uncultured Zetaproteobacteria bacterium; assembly: GCA_964437065.1. GTDB lineage: Bacteria > Pseudomonadota > Zetaproteobacteria > Mariprofundales > Mariprofundaceae > Mariprofundus. The sequence goes on from CAYTFI010000120.1 coordinate 1,269, forward strand.
GAACCACTGGTCAGGGATATTTACAGGCATGTGCTGGAGCATGCCGGTCTGCAAGTCGTTGAGGCCGCTGATCATGATAGCGCCATCAGCCTGTTTGATCACTCTGTCGAACTGGCTTTGGTGGATATTGTACTGGAAGGGAAATCCGGCCTGGAGATTCTGAGTCATATCCGCAAGCAGATGCCGTTATGCCCGGTGATCATGATTTCCGCCCACGCCAATAAAAACAATGCCATTGACGCCCTGCACAAAGGGGCGGTCGATTATCTGGAAAAGCCGATCAATCTGCGTGAACTGGTGCATGTCGTGGAGCGCTGGCTGTCTCACCGGACGATTGAAGAAGAAAACATTCGTCTGCGCGAGGAGCAGAAGCTTGAACATGAATTGCGTGCAAGCGAGTTGCATTACCATCAACTCATTGAAGCCATTCCGGATGCCATCCTGATTGTTTGCGAGGGCAGGATTGTTTACGCCAATACTGCTGCATCAGGCATACTGAATGCAGCGGACAAGGATGAACTGATCGGCAGAGAGCTGCTGGAACTGGCCGAGCCTGAATGCCGGGTATCCTTGGCAGATCACATAAAGCATGCCTTGCAGGAGCAGAGGTCAGTAACCGGGCAGCAAGGCAAACTGCTGAAGCTCAATGGCGAGCCCGTTGATGTTGAATTCAGTATCGTACACACGGACTACCTTGACCAGGATGCCGTGCAATTGCTGGTTCGCGACATAAGCAGGCGCAAGAAGATCGAAGCCAACTTGCGGGAAAGCGAAGAGAAATTCCGCAGCCTGAGTGAGCAGTCGCCGAATATGATTTTTATCAATCAGGGCAGCAGGGTGGTGTTTGCCAATCCGCAGTGCGAAAAAACCATGGGATACGGCATTGATGAGATGTGCGCCCCCGATTTCGATTTCCATTGTCTGGTCGCCCCTGAGCATCATAATCTGCTCAATGCAAATTTTACCAGACACATGCAGGGCGAAGATGTGCCGCCTTACGAGTGCGCACTGATCACCAGAGGCGGCGACAGGCTGGATAGCCTTGTCGCCACCAGGCTCATCAATTACGGCGGCAGCCAGTCCATCCTCGGCATTATCACCGACATCACCGGACAGAAGCAGGCGGAGGAAAAACTGCGCCAAAGCGAGGCCAGGTTCAGGGGTATTTTCGAAAACGCGGCCGGCGGCGTCGTGCTTGCATCTCTGGATGGCAGGCTGTTACAGGTCAACGGCTATATCTGCGCCATGCTGGGTTACGCGGAAGATGAGTTGCTGCTCAAAACCTTCATGGATATTACGCATCCCGATGATCTGGCCAAAGAGACAAAATACTACGAAAAAGCGCTGGCAGGCGAACTGGCTCATACCTCCTTTGAAAAGCGCTATATTCACAGGGACGGGAGCTTTGTCTGGATTCAGATTGGTGTTTCCGTCATGAAAGATATGCATGGAAAACCGGAATATTTTGTAGGGCTGATTCAGGATATCACCGGGGACAAGCTGGCTGAAGAGGCATTGCAGGAGCAGATGCGGAAATTGCAGCGCTTTAACAAAATGGCTGTTGGGCGCGAGTTGCGCATGATCGAGCTGAAAGAGGAGATCAACGCCCTGCTGGTCTCCATGGGCGAAGCGAAGAAATACGTTATTCATTCGGTCGACGGTGATTGCGACAGCGAGGCGGCGCCATGAAAAACAGGCATTTTGTCCTGGCCGGGGTTGCGTTCGCCTTGTGCTCATGGTTGCTGGAAACAGCCATCCATGTTTTTGTGTTTCAAACGGGCTCATTCGCCTACTGGCTGTTTCCCGGCGATACGAATGAAGTCTGGATGCGGCTGGTTATCATCACGTTGTTTATCATCTTTGGCTGGCTGGCTCAACGCTGTCATGATGCGAAAGCGCGCGTTATGGCGCAGGCCCATGCCAGTGATGCGCGCTATTGTGCAATCTTCGACTCTATTGACGATGTTTACTATCGCGCCGGGCTGGAAGGCGGTATCATCGATATCAGCCCCTCATGTTTCAGGCATACCGGATATAAACCTGAAGAGATTATCGGACAGCCGATCACGCATTTTTATGTCGATCCGGATCAGCGTTCGGATTTTATGCAAAGACTCAGGCAGAAGGGGCGCATCAATGACTACGAGGTTTCGCTCCGGCACAAAAACGGTTCCTCAATTATCGTATCGGTGACCAGCCGCTTCATCACGGACGATGAAAATCGCCCTGTCGCCATCGAAGGCATTTTGCGCAATATCACTGAACGCATGCAAGCCGCGGAAGCATTAAAGGAAAACAAGGCGCGCTACCGTATGCTGGTGGATAACATGCCAGATGGCATTGTGGTTCATTGTGACGGAAAGATTGTGTTCGCCAACCATTCGGCCGGAGGCATGCTGGCCCCGGATCAACCCGATGAACTTATCGGCAAACCGGTGATGGAATTCGTTCATTCTGATTTCAGAAAGAAAGTGAGAAAACGCATACGACGAGCGCTTGAGCTGGGCGAAACCCAGCCGCTTGCAGAGGAGAGGATGTTGCGGCTGGATGGCAGTGAATTCATAGCTTGTGTAAGCGGCACGCCGGTTCGGTACGGCGACAGACCGGCGGTTCAGACAGTTTTTCGTGATATTACCGCTCGCAAACAGGTTGAAACCAAACTGAGGCAGAGCCTGGCGAGCACCAGACAGGCGGAAACCGCAGCTCTGAACATGATGGAAGACGCCGATGCTGCCAGAAAGAAGCTGGAACAGATTCAAAAACGGCATAAAGAGGCGCAGCGCATTGCCCGGCTGGGTCACTGGGAAATCGATCTGGTCAATGATAAACTGGCCTGGTCGGATGAGACTTGTCGCATCTTCGGGCTGGAACCGGGCGCGTCCATTGCCGGTGAGAGCTTTCTGAAGGTCGTTCACCCCGACGACCATGATTTTGTCAAAAGTGCATACGCCGAATCGGTGCAGAACAGAACGGATTACAATATCGAGCACCGGCTGTTGATGCAGGATGGCTCGATCAAATGGGTTAACGAACGCTGTGTTACAGAGTATGCCGAGGATGGCGCGCCGCTGCGTTCTATCGGCACGGTGCAGGATATTACCCAACACAAACAGATGGAGATGCTTGTTCAGGGGGAAAATCATGTGCTGGAGCTGTTGTCTTCGGGCCGCCCAAAGCAGGATGTATTGAATGCGATGAATCTGCTGGTCGAAGCTAACGTGCCCGGTTCATTCAGCTCTATCCTTTTGCTCGATGAGAACGGCAAGCGCCTGCTGGCAGGCTCCGCTCCCAGCCTGCCTGAAGCGTTCAATGCCGCCATTGACGGCGTGGCGATCGGGCCGGGCGTCGGCTCATGCGGCACAGCGGCCTACAGGGATGAGACAGTCATTGTCGGGGATATTGCCACTGATCCGCTATGGAGCGATTTCAGGGATCTGGCGCTGGCACACGGATTGGAGGCGTGCTGGTCCGTGCCGATTCACAGCTCGTCAGGCAGCGTGGTCGGCACATTTGCCATCTACCATGGCAGGCCATGCATGCCAGATGCAGGCCATCTCAAGTTGCTCGGTACGGTAGCGCATATCTGCGGCATCGCCATTGAACACTGGCAGGTTGAAACCGAGTTGACCCATCACCGCGACCATCTGGAGAAGATGGTGCGTCAGCGCACGCAGGAACTGGAAATCGCCCGCGATCGGGCGCAGTCCTCCAACCGCGCCAAATCCACCTTTCTGGCCAATATGTCGCATGAGTTGCGAACGCCATTGAACTCCATTCTTGGTTTTTCCGAATTGCTCAGCCTGGACAAGACTCATCCGCTACAAGCCGAACAACAAACGCACCTTGGCTTTATCATGGAAAGTGGCAACCGCCTGTTGAATCTGATCAACGATCTGCTGGATATGTCCAAGATTGAGGCGGGCAAAATGGAGATGGACATAGAGATGTTTGATGTCAGGGTACTGATTAATCATGTCTTGAAATATCATGCTATTGCACTGGATGAGCGAAATATCAAGGTTCGAACCTATTGCGCCGATGATATCGGACTGTGCAGAGGAGATATGCGGAAGATTCATCAGGTGCTGGATAATCTGATGTCCAATGCGATGAAATTCACCCCTGCCGGCGGCGCGATCACGTTGAAGGCGCAGTGGGTGAATCCCGGGGCGTGTCCCATACAGCTGACCCGGGCCGACACAGATGCGAGAGATTTACTCAAAATCAACGTTACGGATTCCGGCATTGGCATCAGGGCGGAAGATCAGGGCAAGCTGTTTGAGCCGTTCCAGCAACTGGACGGGGAACTGAACAGGCAATATGAGGGCACAGGCCTCGGCCTGTCATTGTGCAGAAAAATCATTCAGATGCACGGCGGAGGCATCTGGCTTGAACAGAGCGAGCCGGGCCAGGGCAGCACATTTGCTTTCGTCATCCCGGCAGGAGAGGCGGAATCATGAAAATAAAATGCATGCGCCGCGAGGCGCAGAGCGCGCAGAGAAAAACATATTCA
>CAYTFI010000121.1:0-5774 GCA_964437065.1 uncultured Zetaproteobacteria bacterium
AGAATAGGGGTTGGCATGAACTGCCTCGGCTATTGCCGGAATAATAGTAGCTACTCAGCTCCGTGCGCGTATAAAAAACTCCGGTTCCTTTCTAAATAATGTTTGCCCTGACCACGGGGCGGGTAAAGCTTGGCCAGCCCGTGCAGGGCCTGAATTTATCCAGTGAAATGAACAGCGGTTCAGCGGATATGATATCCACATATATGCCGGCCTGTTTATTGTCCCGATAGACATTGTTAAAAGGCGGTTCGGCGCCCTCCATCTGTGTTACTTCGTATTGCAGCGGCGTCCGCCTTTCTTTCAATTCCCTGGCGGATGCATGTTGGTGACGACCCTTCCCGCAAACCTTGTCCGGAAATCGATCACGCCTCTGCGATAATGCCGGTAACGAACCGGATTCCTTTTTGTAAAAATCCTGATGATACTCCCCGGCAAAATACATGGGTCTTTTAAAACTGATGATGGCTGCGCGATTCTTGAAATATCCTTCCCGAATTAAAGCCGGCCAAAGCATGAAGAGAAACTTTCTCAAGCTGGGCTTGAAGTCTGTTATGGCGTAAACTCTCCCGGTCTTTCGGAGGTTTGTTTGCCACAGGCTGTCCGGGCATAAAGGGATGGCCGATCCTGAACCGGAGTTGTTGACTCCTTTCTGCATCCTGTTTCCTAACGCGCATGGAATTTTCCACCCCGTGATAAGCAAGCTTTGTGAAGCAATGGGCGTTGCTTCACAAGGCGCGATAGCTCGTTCAACCACAGGATGGAAAAAATCATGCAGGCGCGTTGTTTGTTTCATGTTAAGCTCCGCCTTTCGTCTCTGTGCCCGGGCATGCCATGGGCCGTTCGGGCTGCTACGTCGCGCCTGTTGCAGTTACGATGTCACACGCGATGTCGCCCGATTCGTAGCGGCGTGCGTTGCATGCCAATGCCGGGGCTCGGGATGTTTGGGGCGCTCGACTTTGAATGCCGGATTTCGTACCCTGCGGCGCGTTGAAACTGTGAGGTGGTCGTAGCATGGCAGAAGCGATATTGGCTTTGGCGGACGGGCGGATTTTTCGGGGAGACGCCTTTGGCGCCTCCGGCAACACCGTTGGCGAGGTCTGTTTTAATACCTCAATGACAGGCTATCAGGAAATCCTCACCGATCCGTCTTATACCGATCAGATCATTACCTTCACCTATCCCCATATCGGCAATGTCGGCGTCAATGATGTCGATATGGAGTCTGATTCTATCGCTGTGCGCGGTTGCATTGTGCGTGCGCCCGCCCGTTTAACGTCCAGCTATCGCGCACAGGGCGATCTTCGCCCCTGGCTGGAGGAGCGGGGCGTGGTTGGCATAGCCGGCATAGACACCCGCGCACTGGTTCGACATCTGCGGGATCATGGCGCGCAAAACGGCGTGATTGCCTCGGATGGCATGAATGAGGCGGATGCCGTAGCGATGGCCGGAAGCTGGGCCGGATTGAATGGCCGCGATCTGGTGGGTCAGGTCAGTTGCACGCAAGTATCAGGCTGGGATGTCGGCACCTATGATCTGGATGCCGCCGGCTACGCAAGGCCTGAAACCGGGAGGCATGTGGTCGCCTTTGATTTTGGCTGCAAGCGCAACATATTTCGCAAACTGGCAGACCGCGGCATGAGGGTGAGCATTGTGCCGGCATCCACATCGGCGGCTGACGTGCTGGCGATGCAGCCGGATGGCATTTTTCTTTCCAACGGCCCGGGCGATCCGTCAGCCGTGACGTATGCAGTAGAGACAATTCGCCGGTTGCTGGAATCGGACAGGCCGATGTTTGGCATTTGCATGGGACATCAGCTATTGAGTCAGGCCCTGGGGCTTGCAACCTTCAAGCTGAAGTTCGGTCATCGCGGCGGCAATCATCCGGTCAGAGACGAGATCACGGGAAAAATTGAAATCACCAGCCAGAATCATGGCTTCGCCGTATCAGATGAGGCGGTTCCGGAACAGGTTGAAATTACCCATCGCTCACTGTTTGACGGGACGGTTGAGGGTCTGCGGCTGCGGGGGCGACCGGTATTCTCTGTTCAATATCATCCGGAGGCGAGTCCTGGCCCGCAGGATGCGGATTATCTGTTTGATCGCTTTGATGAGCTGGTTCGTCAGGGGGTTCGGGAATAGCCGAACCCGGCCGCCTGTGTTCGCCTGCTGCTTCCGGGCCTGTATTTATCCGATACAACTCCGCCTTGCCATAGGCGATCCTGAATTGCGCCGCAGGCATCAGCACGGGCATGGCAAGGCCGGAAAATTGCAATTGCCTCCACAGCGCCTGCGCCTGCTCCCTTGGGCTTGCAGGGAAGGTAAAGCGATAGACGGCGATGCTGACGGTTTCGCGATGGTAGCGATATGGTCTGCCAAGCCCGTTCAGACGTTTTCGCATGGCGTTCGCATATCCGTCCAGATAAAAACGGCCAAGGCTGAGCAGGTATTCACCCTCTTCAACCCGTATGACGGATGTTTCGATTTTGCGCTTTTGCCACTCTGCCGAAGCCGCTCTGGCATCTTGCCATGAGTTGAACCGCCTGGCGTCGTCAAAGGCATGCAGGGTGACCGGTTCACGTTGCCGGATTCCGATGGGCTGAAGATTGATATTCTGCAGTCGCTTGCCCAGCGCCTTTGCGGCTTTTTGTGAGATGAGACGCCGGGTTATGACCCGCCACAACCCTTGCGGCTGCGCGTTGATATCAGCGCCTGCCTGATCGCCGTGCAGGCGAATGCCGCCACGCGCCGGAGGCGGCGCCAGCGCCGGGGCGGGCGCTTGCCATGCCAGCCAAAGCAGCCCCAGCAGAATAACAATAAGTACAGAGCGCCCGATTGAAAGCATGATTAATTCCGAACCTTTCAACCTGAAAGCCGTAGCTGGAGGTGCGCCGGGAGTGTAATATCCTGATTTGAATGGCGTAATGAAAAAATGTGAAGCCACCTTGTGGGCGATGAGCATTTCTTTTTCATATAGCCAGGCGAATCAACAGCTCGAGTTATGCGCGTGCGGCCAACTACGGTTTTCAGGTTCAAATATGATGAGGCCGTAAAAAGTCTATCCATAGCCTTTTTACAAAGTCATCAAATATACACTTTGCAAGTCCGATTTGTATTGAATAATTTTAGAATAACAAGGATTAAGTGGCGCCGGCGCATTATAACCTGCATGATTCATCAACCTCTGCGGCCTTAAGCAGCCGACAATCTGAGTGACCATTTGATGACTTTGTAAAAAGTTGTCATCGCGCCCATTGATTTGTAAGGAATTATAAGGAAAGTGAAAATCACACTTTTCGCTTTCCGTGAGTAAAAAGCCCATGGATGGGCTTTTTACGACTTCATCACCATCTGGAGTTGTTGCATGAATATTAATGCTATCATTCAAGGCGTCAGCATCTGGGCGTTGCCTGTCGTGCTGGCTGTTGTGTTGCACGAAGTGGCGCACGGCTGGGTGGCTGACAAGCTTGGCGATGACACCGCCCGCTGGATGGGGCGGCTGACCCTGAACCCGATTAAACATATAGATCCGATCGGCACCATCCTGATACCGATCGCTCTCGTAGCGATGGGCTCCCCGTTTCTGTTCGGTTATGCCAGGCCAGTGCCAATCAATTTCCGAAAATTAAGACGACCGAAACAGGACATGGTCTGGGTGGCTCTTGCCGGCCCGGCGACCAATGTGCTGTTGGTGGTTGCATCAACAGCGCTGCTTTGGCTGGTTGTCAAACTGCCTGCTTCTGCGGCATGGGCGGGCCAGCCGCTTTCACTGATGTGTCAGGCGTCTATTATTATCAATCTGGTTTTGTGCACCTTTAATCTTCTGCCCTTGCCGCCGCTGGATGGCGGACGGGTGGCGGTGGGACTGCTTCCGGGGCCTGCTGCATATCAATTGTCGCGCCTTGAGCCTTTCGGTTTTCTGATTATTGTCGCGCTGCTTATGCTGGGCGTTTTACAAAGCATAATCGGCCCTGTGATTATGGGCGGGGCAAGGTTTCTCATTGGCCTGTCGATCCCGTTATGATAACGGCCTGATGCGCCAGCCATCAGGGCTGCCCCGAAAAGCCGGGGCAGGGGCGCACATCCCTCAGGCAATGGCAGTCTGAACATGCAGACCAGTGAATAGTCCAATCCACATTGTTCTCGTCGAACCGGAGATTCCGCCGAACACCGGCAATATCGCACGGCTGTGCGCATGTGCGGGCATCACGCTTCATCTGGTTCACCCGCTGGGGTTTGCCGTCAGCGACAGGCAGCTGAAGCGGGCCGGGCTGGATTATTGGCAACATCTCGATATTCGGCATCACAGGAACTGGCAGTTCGCGCATCGGGAAATCGGTGCGGAGCGCAACTGGTACGGGCTTACTACCAGGGGTGAAACGCCCTATTGGGATGTCAAATACGGGCCTGGAGACGTGCTGGCGTTCGGGCCGGAAACCCGCGGGCTCAGCCAGGAAATCCTGAGTGAGATTCAAGCCATAAAAATACCGATGCGCAATGATGCGCCCGTTCGCTCCCTGAACCTTTCCTCAGCATGCTCAATCGTCGCCTATGAAGCGCTCAGGCAATTGAAAACATTGATATAGTCCTGGAAAAGGCAGTTGGCCGCATGCACTTCCAACTGTTTTTTGCAGGATAATCCAAAACTATCCACCGCCGACAGGCGGGGATGAGAAATTTATGTTAATTAAGGCCATCCATTCATGTGGTTGCAAATGAACACAGGTTAACTGTTTAATAGATATAATAAAAATCTATGTGCATACTATTTAGGCAATGCCCTGCGGCGTTCCTCAACGGCAACTGAATCACCGGCAGCAGCCCGTTCATCCACCGAGTTATCCACAGGAACTGTGGATAGACATTGTAAGTCGTTATAAAATAACAGTTTCGCTGTTTTCGGCGGCGAATTCCGGTGTCCCGAGTTAATCAGGATCGCCCTGATCTGCGGCCAATCCCGTAAGCTGCCAAAGCCGTTGAACCTCTTTTTTCAAACCGGCCACTTCCTCCTCAAGCACGGCAATGCGATCAACCTCCATCCTGCCGCCGCCTGTTGCGCCGCCGGCGCATGTCGGCAATGCTTCAATCTCCGGTTCGCCGCACAGCAGTTGCGCATAGCGATCTTCACGCTGCCCGGCGCGGCGGGGAATGCGCCGCAGCAATGGCTCGTCGCGCTCAGCCATCTGTTGCAGCAATTCGAGGAGTTCATCGTTGCTGTCGAATGCGACCATGCGGCCTGTGCAGATGCGAATCTCATTGAGGGTGAGCGCAGCGCGCAGCATCAGCACGCAGAGCACGGCCCGCTCCCTGGTTGAAATGCGGAGTTTGCGGGAGAGATGTTGCTCATAGCGATCCGCCCGTCCGTCCATGCGCGCCGTAATCAGGCCGCGAGCGCGCAGGGCATTGACCAGACCGCCGACCTCGCCGCCGCTCAGGTTCATCACCGGCGCGCGACTGCTTTTCTGATTGCAGGCCGCTGTCAGGGCCTTGAGCGTGAGCGGATAGTAATCGGGCGTGGTCATCTGCTTTTCCATCAGGCAACCCAACACCCGCGCCTCCTGCGCAGATAACATTCCCTTAACCGGATCTTCAATCATGATTTGACTCCGCTGCTGAATCTATTCCGCTCGCCAACGGTTGCCAGACAGCGAACATGGCGGCCTGACCGCAATATTCACCCCGGCCATCGAGTAAATTCCACACCGTGGCCTGCTCGATCAGGAATCTTTTGCCGCTGCTGGAAATACGAACGCCGCAGTAATCATCAATATAGCCGC
>CAYTFI010000122.1:0-5711 GCA_964437065.1 uncultured Zetaproteobacteria bacterium
CGGAGTCTGCGCCCTGTTCGGAGTCTGCGCCCTGTTCGGAGTCTGCGCCCTGTTCAGGATCCGCGCCTGACTCGGGGTCTGCATTATCTACAGGATCAGGCACATTATTCACATCATCATTGGTAGTAGGATGAATATCCATGCCGCCATCTTGATTCACCGAAGCAGAATTGCCGCCGGTAAGCATGCCGGACTGACCGCCCCCCGTATTTAACTCTCCCGCACCCTCCAGCGCCGACCAGATGCTCGGCTGTGGAGGCAAAGTATCAAATGGTATGCCATCTGAAACGCCTGGCGGCCTTGGCAGGTTCAAGACAATGACCGTGCCGCGCACGCCCAGAACCGCAGCCTTGGTATGAATCTTGAATGCCGCACCGGGTTCAACCAGCTTTTCTATGAAGAACTTTGTTTTGCCCCAGAACACATTGAGGTCGGCATCGCTAAGGTTTTTTCCCCGCATGGCGTATTTTTCCAGCCCGATGCGACTACGGGCGCCGACATAAACCTTGCTTCCATCGAGCATCAATAGTTTGGCGCGCCCATGATCTCCGGTGAGCACAATGTCGCCCTGTAGCAGAAAGCCATCAACTCTGGCCTCTTCCTTTTTTTCGCCGCGCTGAATCCACGCATCCCTCGCCACTGCAATTTTCCCTACGCCTACAGCCGCAAACACTGGCGCTGATCCGGCCAGAAAACATATAAAACTCAAGAATAATATAGCGATGCGGATCATCGCGCCTCCTCCAGTAACAACGTGCGAAAGGCGCGATTGTCATTGATCTTTGAAATCTTTAATGTGACCGACGTCACCATGAATAATTGACCCCGACATTCCATTGCCATTCGAAATATTCTTTGTTTGCCGCCGCCAGAACGAAAGGCTCCTTGTAATTGGATCGATTAACCTGCCAGTGCCCGCCAAATGTGACCTTGAGCGGCCTGTTCATCATCGGCGTGTAGCCAACTTCGCCGGCAATCTGGGCATGGGCTTCAAGACGTTTGGCATTGCCGCTCTGCAACAGGGTTAAATCCGGTGCCATAAAGGCCTTTCTATGAGCCGACAGACTCAGGCTTGCCATCAACTGAGGCCAACTGCGAGAAACGGTCACGTTTCCTCCCAGCTGAACATAATCGTCCGTCTTGATATGGGTTGAATCGCCCCTGGTCGTTGCCATGGTCACACTCACGCCGCCCACGACCACAAGCGGGCCAAACGCAAACTGATTCCCCAGACTGACTCCGTTGGTGAAACCGCCCAGACGACGCAAATCGGTTTCCAGGCTGCCGAAATTCTTGCTGAATTGCTGATAATGGAACTGATAGCTCAGGGTGAGCCCATCTCCTCGCGCCCAGCTTATGTCCATGCCGCCTTCCTGAAAAAGATATTCCTTGGCCAGTTGGGTATATGAATAGCGCGGCATCAAAGTCCATTGCCCCAGCGGCACTTGTAAAAACAGGCTGTGCATCAGCACGTCAAAATCCAGGCGTGTCCGGTGCCACTGTCCATTGAGAGAATAACCCAGCGCAAGGCGGGGGAGCTGATAGGCTAACATGACGTCTGCCTGAGAAACCCAGTCGTTCTTGGGTTTGCCTGTAGATGATGGAACAATATCGGGCAGCAGATCCACATTGCTCGTATAAAATTCGCCCAGGTGGATATTGGCTGCAATGCCGCCTCCGGACTTCTCGAGAATCGACGGATCCATCTCCAGCAGCTCCCCGGCGGATCTGGCGTACTGACCGCCCGGATAGGCATCGACTGCCTGCCTGGCCGCCGCCCGACCTTCCTCAACCCGCCCTTCAGACAGTGCAATGTATGCAAGATAATAATGCGCCGCAGACTGGTGCTTCGGCTTCAAGTCCTTTTGCTTCAGCAGGTCAAGCCAGAAGTCCGACGCCTCATCGAATGCTCTCTCCTTCACCAGCAGGTCGCCATAAGTAATAAGCGAGTCATAATCGTCTGCATGGGCGCCTACCCAGCGCTTCAGCGTCTGGCTGGCTGCGGCGCTATCGCCGCTCGCCTCCAAAACGCGCGCAAGCCCCAGCCATGCCTCGCGCATATTATCTTCGAGACTTTCACCGCCGGCCTTCAGCCAGCGCTTGTATATGATAGCCGCTTCATCTGTTCGCCCCGACTCTTCATAAGCCATAGCGAGGTAATGCAATGCTTCAGGATTATCCGGAAATTTTTTTAGCAGTGTTTCCAGAGTTGCAATTGCCGGGGCCAGATCGCTGAAATTATAATCTTCAATCGCATTGAGCAGTTGCTGACGCTCGGATTTACTCATGCCTTCCGCGGCATACGGATGGAAAGAGGCGCAGCACAACCCGGCAACCATCAGAAGCATTCTGCAAGACCATTGATGCCTCAAAAGACTCAATCTATTTATTCCCCTTCGCATGATCATCTGCCACTGCAAGCACCATCTATGTTTATTGCATCGACCGGTTATACGCCGAAAAAACAGCCGCTGAACATGCTCAAAATTCGCTTTGTCTGCTTCAAAGCGCAACAATACATGTGAAATTTGACAGCTTGTTAGCGGAAAAAGCAAATGAATTGAACATTTATAGCCCTGATTTCTCATAACGTCAAGCCTGTTTGGTTATTCTGTCGCCGGCTCTTGCCGGCATGTGCAGGCCAGAGCCGGCTTTCGAGCCGCCAGGTAACAATGAATCGTTCCCGCCCTGCTCGCCATTGCCATCTGCAAAAGATATGCCTTCATCGCATGTCGCGTCCGCGCTGCAATATCTTGCCAGTGTATTGAAATACAACCGGTTACAGTTTGAAGGGATATTATTATCATGATGCAAACTGTAAGCGTAACTCTCGCCGCCGCACTACTACTTTAGTATGAAACAAATAACGCGGTTGCATGATTTTTTCCGCTCTGTGATAATGTCTCATATCGTGGGGTGGAAAAAACCCATGCGCGTTAGTATGATTATAGTTGCTGAATCAGATATGATTAATCTTCAATAATATGTTTTCTCTTTTCGGATTGAATTGCCGGCGTATGATTTCATGCATGAGAGTTTCGCATTTATCGACCGGTAGCCAACAGGGAGGCGCAAGCTGAAGCAAAAGACCATAAAACAGCTGCTCGTCATTTGCCTGGTTGTTGCCGTTTCAGTCTCTGTAGCAGGGAATTCAGGCTTTTCTCCTGAATTCCTTAACAACATAGCCAGTCAATTCGGCAGTGCTGCAAAAGAAAGAATTATTAGCTGGCAGGAGCTTATCAATCACCTCAGAGGCGATGGCGAAATGGCCTGGATCAACGAGGTGAATCATTTTTTTAATCAAATGCGTTTCATTTCTGATCAGCAGCACTGGCATCGGGCAGACTACTGGGCTACGCCTGTCGAGTTTCTCTCCACCTCAGGCGGCGACTGTGAAGACTTCTCCATCGCCAAGTATTTCACCCTGCGCGAACTGGGCGTTTCGGACAAAAGATTGCGCATCACCTATGTCAAGGCTCTGAGGCTGAATCAGGCGCATATGGTGCTGGCATATTATGCCAGGCCGGAGAGCGAGCCGCTCATCCTGGACAACCTGATCCCGCAAATCAGGCCTGCATCAGAACGCACCGATCTGCTGCCCATCTACAGCTTTAACGGCAACAACCTCTGGATGTCCAAAGAGCGCGGGCAGGGCCGGAAAATTGAGGGCGGCTCGCTTCGTATCAATCTGTGGCGCGATCTGAACATCCGCATGAAAAAAGAAAGAAATCTGGGACTAAGCTTTACCGCCAAAAGCCTGCCTCCCAAATGAAGGAAATGACATGACTCTATCCCGACAACTCACCACGCTTATTCTGATCACATTCCTGCTGATTTTTTCAGGCACTTTCTGGATAAGCATCGACAACACCCGATCCTACCTCATGATGCAACTGGCTACGCAGACCCAGAATGGAGCCGACTCACTCGGCCTGTCTCTTGCGCCGCACATGCAGGGCAGGGATATCGCGGCTATGGATACCATGGTCAATGCCGCATTTGACAGCGGCTATTATAAATCCCTGACCATCACATCCATGGCTGGCGATGTGCTGATCAAGCGGGAAAACACGGCGCAAATCGAAGGCGTTCCCGCATGGTTTATCGCTCGCCTGCAACTGGATGCGCCGATGGCTGAATCAATCATCACCACCGGCTGGATTCAATCAGGACGGCTGCAACTGGCCGCGCACCCCGGCCTCGCCTATAAAAAGCTGTGGGATACCACGATTGAAACCTTCCAGTGGTCGCTGGCCGCTTTCGTTCTGGCGCTGCTTGTAACATTCATGGTATTGCGAAAAATTCTGAAGCCGCTGGATGAAATTGAGCAGCAGGCGCTGGCGATCTGCCATCGTGAATTCCCCATTGTTCAGGATATTCCGAAAACCAGGGAATTTGCGCGCGTTGTTCTTGCCATGAACAGGATGTCCGGAAAAATAAAAGACATGATGACCACGCTTGCCGACCGCGCCGAGCAATTGCGCCGGCAGGCCAATGGCGATGAGCTGACCGGGCTGATTAATCGCCGGGGCTTTACAGCCATCCTCGACAATGCTGTGAAAAGCAGGGGGCAGGGCGGCTGCGGCGCCGTCGCCATTTTGCGGCTTGAAGATTTTGCCGGCTTCAACCGGCGGTTTGGTCATCAGGCGGGCGACGAACTGCTGAAGGCTGTCGCTTCGCTGCTGGCCAGGATCTGCGCGCCCTTCCACGAGGCGACAGCAGCTCGTATCGGCGGCGTCGATTTTGCCGTCATCCTGCCCGCCGCCGGCGCCGACATTGCCGGGGAATTCGGCGAGCAATGCGTCCGGGCGCTGAACGACATCGCTTCGACGTATTCGAGCGATAGCATCGCCTGCATGGGCATTGTCTATTATGCGCCGGATGAGCCCGTCGCCGAGATACTCGCCGACGCCGACGCCGCCCTGTCTCTGGCTCAGAAAAAGGGCGGCAATGCCTTTCACAGCCAGAGCACAAAAAGCGTCATCGCCGGCAATCAGGCCTGGAAGCAGCTGATCAGTGAAACATTGCAGCAGCAGCGCATCAGCTTTCTGTCGCAGCCGGTGGTGAGTCAGGGGCTTGACGTGCTGTTCAGTGAAGCGCTGATTCGCATCAGGGATGAGGCAGGCGATGCCGTTTCACCCGGCCTTTTCGCCTCCATGGCCGAGCGTCTGGATCTACATCAGCCGCTGGATCGCTTTGTCATCAAATATCTGACCGAATTGACGGGGGCGGACGCCGCGTCCAGGCAGATCGGCATCAAGGTCTCTGCTCTTTCCATACGGCAGGATACGTTTCTTGACTGGCTGAAACAGCATTTCACAGCGCATGAGCAGGCCGGATCGAACATCTGTTTTGAAATCACTGAACATGGAATTTTGCAGGATCTTGATAAAGCGACCCGGTTTATTGATCTGGTGCATGCGTTTGGCGGAAAGATCGTTGTTGAACACTTCGGCACGAGGCTGAGTTCCTTCCACAGCCTTCGCCGCCTGAAGCTGGATTATATCAAGCTTGATGGCAGTTATGTGCGGGGCGTTGCCGACAATGCCGACAACAGCTTCTTCCTGCAAACCGTCACTGACATTGCACATGGACTGGACATTCGCGTCATCGCCGAACATGTTGAAACCGATAATGATTTTCAACGGCTGAAATCCCTGGGCATTGACGCCATTCAGGGCTATCACTTCGGCGAGCCCCGGCCTTTAACC
>CAYTFI010000123.1:0-5670 GCA_964437065.1 uncultured Zetaproteobacteria bacterium
AATGGGTGTTGCTTCACAAGGCGCGATAGTCCAATCAATCACAGGGTGGAAAAAACCATGCAGGCGCGTTGTTTGTTTCATCTTAATAGCGCTTCAGGAATGCCGGAGGTCCGCGATGATTGAAGCCTGGAGAGGAACGGTCTCCCCTGATCAGATTGATCTGATGGGGCACATGAATGTGCGTTGGTATGCGGCGAAATTTGATGCGGCCACATGGGCTCTGTTTGCAGCGATCGGCATCACCCCGGACTATGTTCGGGATGAGCGCAAGGGCTTGGCCGCTCTGGAGCAACACATCATCTACAAGGCCGAGGTGATGGAAGGCGCGCGGTTAATCGTGCGCTCGGAAGTAACGTCGATAAGTGAAAAGATCATTTGCTTCAGACATGTGTTGCTGGACGCCGAAAGCGGCAGGGAAATGGCGACATGTGATTTCACCGGCGTTCATTTCGATCTGGAACGCCGCAAATCCTGTCCTCTTCCTGATGCCATCCATGTCAAGGCGAGCGCACTGTTCAGCCTGCGTGATCCTATGGGTGGGTCATGAATTATGCCGGTGGCCGCTGGTCGTGCCGGAAGACTCCTAGCGGGGCAGGGTGGTGGCGCCGGTCAGGAATTCATCCACGGCGCGGGCGCACTGGCGGCCTTCGCGGATAGCCCAGACAACCAGCGACTGACCGCGCCGCATGTCGCCGGCGGCGAATACCTTGTCGATGCTGGTGCGATAATCCTTATCGTTGGCTGAAACGTTGCCATGGTCGTTTTTTTCAACGCCGAGTTCCTCCAGCAGGCCCGTATGCACTGGATGGACAAATCCCATAGCCAGGGTCACCAGATCAGCCGGCAGTTCGAACTCCGAGCCGGCGATTTCATTCAGCCGCCAGGCGCCGTTTTCCTGTCGCCATTGCACGCGTATGCACTCAACCGCCCTGACATGGCCATGCCCGTCGTCAAGGAAGCGTTTGGCGGAGACTTCCCAGTCGCGTTCACAGCCCTCCTCATGGGAGGAGGAGGTGCGCAACTTCATCGGCCAGTTCGGCCAGGTGGTCAGTTTGTCGGGCGCGTTTTCCGGTTTGGGAAGGATTTCAAGCTGCGTGACTGACTCGGCGCCATGGCGGGCGGAGGTGCCGATACAGTCGGAGCCGGTGTCGCCGCCGCCGATAACAACTACATGTTTGCCGGCCGCCGAGATGAATTCCTTTTCCGGAATGTTGTCGCCAAGCACGCGTCTGGTGTTCCCGGACAGGAATTCCATGGCGAAATGAATGCCCTCCAGTTCGCGACCGGGCACGGACAGATCGCGAGGCTCCTCAGAGCCGCCGGTGAGTACGATCGCATCGAATTTATTGAGCAGGTTGGCGACCGGAATATTTCCGCCGACATGTGAATTGACCCTGAATTCGACGCCTTCGGTGCGCATCTGGGCCAGTCGGCGATCAATGATGGACTTGTCGAATTTGAAATTGGGAATGCCATATCGCATCAGGCCGCCAATGCGGTTGTTTTTCTCAAACAGGACGACTTCATGGCCAACCCGCGCCAGTTGCTGGGAGCAGGCAAGGCCCGCCGGCCCCGAGCCCACCACGGCGACGCGCTTGCCGGTCTTTTGTCCGGCAATCTGGGGAATCACCCAGCCTTCCTGCCAGCCTCGTTCAACAATGGCGAGTTCGATGTTCTTGATGGTGACGGCCTCATCAATGAGGTTCACTGTGCAGGCCTCTTCACACGGGGCAGGGCATATGCGTCCGGTAAATTCGGGAAAATTATTGGTCGAGTGCAGGATATCAAGCGCTTCACGCCAGTTGTCATGATAAACGGCATCGTTCCAGTCCGGGATAATATTATTGATCGGGCAGCCGCTATGACAGAAAGGAACGCCGCAATCCATGCAGCGGGCGGCCTGCGTATTCATGTCATCAGGTAGTTTGGAAAACTCTCCGAAATGCGTAATGCGATCGGCCACCGGCGCATAGCTGAGGTTTTTACGCTCGTATTCCTTGAATCCGGTTGGCTTACCCATGTGCGCGCTCCTGTGCAGCTATTGTTTCAGCTTCCATTTCGGTCAGGGCGCGGCGATATTCAACCGGCATCACCTTGACGAATTTGCCCAGATGCTCATCCCAGTTGTCGAGTATGTTCCGGCCTACGCTGGAACGGGTGTAATGTACGTGGCGGGAAATCAGGGTGCGCAGAATTTTCCGGTCGTTCTGGCTCAGGCAATGTTCGATATTTACCCGCCCGTGCGTTTCCAGATCAAGGCCCTGATGATCCAGCTCTTCCAGCGCATCGGCCTCGGAGGCGATCGGTTCAAGGTCAACCTGGGCCATATTGCAACGGGATTCGAATGTGCCGTCCGTATCCAGCACATAGGCGATGCCGCCGGACATGCCGGCGGCAAAATTGCGCCCTGTATCGCCGAGCACGACCACAGTGCCGCCGGTCATATACTCACAGCCATGATCGCCAACGCCTTCAACCACGGCCAGAGCGCCGGAATTACGCACGGCGAATCGCTCGCCTGCGATGCCGCGGAAATAACATTCGCCGGCTGTGGCCCCGAACAGCACGGTGTTGCCGACAATAATATTTTCTTCGGCGATAATGCCGGATTCCTGTGGCGGATAAATTGCGATGCGTCCGCCCGACAGGCCCTTGCCAACATAATCATTGCCTTCGCCGGCCAGATCGATGCTTATGCCGGCGGCCAGCCATGCGCCCAGCGACTGCCCCGCCGTGCCTTTGGCTTTGATGGCAATGGTGTCATCGGGCAGACCGGCATGACCGAAGCGCCTGGCAACCTCGCCGGAAAGCATGGCGCCAAAACTTCGATCGACATTGCAGATCGGCGTTTCAATGATAACGGGCGTTTTATTTTCCAGCGCCGGCCCGGCCTGCTCAATCAGTTTGTTGTCGAGCACTTTTTCAAGCCCGTGATCCTGTGATTCGCAGTGGTGGATCGCTGCGCCGTTTGCTTCTGCCCGGTGCAGGAGATGCGAGAGATCAAGGCCCTGCGACTTCCAGTGTTTGATGGCGTCATTGGTGTCGAGCATGTCGGCGCGACCGATCATTTCATCAAAGCTTCTGAAGCCGAGTTCAGCCATGATTTCACGCGCCTCTTCGGCGACATACATGAAGTAGTTGATCAAATCTTCCGGCTTGCCGACAAAATTACGGCGTAGTTCCGGATCTTGCGTGGCAACGCCGACAGGGCAGGTGTTGAGGTGGCATTTTCGCATCATGATACAGCCTTCGGCAACCAGGGCGATGGTGCCGAACGCCACTTCATCCGCACCAAGCAGGGCGGCGATGACAACATCGCGACCGGTGCGAATCTGGCCATCGGTTTGCAGCGTCATGCGCGAGCGCAGGCGATTGAGCACCAGTGTTTGCTGCGTTTCCGCCAGGCCCAGTTCCCACGGCGTGCCTGCATGCTTGATTGAGGTGAGCGGGCTGGCGCCGGTGCCGCCGTCGTGGCCGGCAATCACGACATGATCGGCATGCGCCTTGACGACGCCGGCGGCAACGGTGCCGACGCCGACTTCAGACACCAGCTTAACGCTGATATCGGCGCGCGGGTTGGCATTTTTCAGGTCAAAAATCAGCTGCGCCAGATCTTCAATCGAATAAATATCATGATGCGGAGGCGGCGAGATGAGGCCAACGCCGGGGGTGGAGTGGCGCACACGGGCAATTCGCCGGTCAACCTTATGACCGGGCAGTTGTCCGCCTTCGCCCGGCTTGGCCCCCTGCGCCATCTTGATCTGGATCTGATCTGCATTGGCCAGATAGTCGGCGGTGACGCCAAAGCGACCGGATGCGACCTGTTTAATGGCCGAGCGCATGGAATCGCCATTTTCCAGCCGGGTGAAGCGGGCAGGTTCTTCGCCGCCTTCGCCGGTATTGGATTTGCCGCCCAGGCGATTCATGGCGATGGCCAGGGTGCTGTGCGCCTCATGCGAGATTGAGCCAAAACTCATGGCGCCGGTGGCAAAGCGTTTAACGATGTCCTTGGCCGCTTCCACTTCCGCCAGCGGCACGGCGTTGCCACGCTTGAATCGGAACAGGCCGCGCAGCGTTTTCAGTTGCCCTGACTGATTGTTGATAGAGGCGGAATATTCCTTGAAAAGCGAATAGTTGGACGTGCGAACTGCATGTTGCAGTTTAGCAATATTCGCAGGCGATAGCGTATGCACATCGCCACGGGCGCGCCAGGCGTACTCGCCGCCGGCATCCAGCGCATTGCGGTAAATCATGACGCCGCGAAAGGCGTCCAGATGTCGATGCGCCGCCTCCTCGGCAATTTCCGCCAGGCCTGTTCCCTCAATCTGGGTTGGCGTGCCGGTAAAATAGCGGGCGACAAAGTCGCTCGACAGTCCAACGGCCTCAAAGATTTGCGCCCCGCAATAGGATTGATAGGTGGAGATGCCCATCTTGGACATCACCTTGAAAAGGCCTTTGCCAATGGCCTTGATATAACGGCTTTCAATTTCCCGATCCGACAGATCATCCGGCAGCATGCCCTGGCGCTTCATATCCACCAGCGTTTCAAAGGCGAGATAGGGGTTGATCGCTTCAGCGCCGAAGCCGGCCAGGCAGCAGAAGTGATGAACCTCGCGGGCCGAGCCTGTTTCAACGACAAGCCCGGTATCGGTGCGCATGCCCTGACGAATCAGGTGGTGGTGAACCGCGCTGGTGGCCAGCAGGGCCGGAATGGCAATATGATTTTCATCCATTTTGCGGTCAGACAGAATGATGATGTTAAAGCGATCCCGAACAGCCTGCTCGGCCTGTTTGCACAGGCTTTCAATGGCTCTTTCCATGCCGCCGGCGCCATGCGCAGCGGCATAACAGGAAGACAGGATGATGGTGCGGAAGCGATTGTTCGTGTATTGATCAATATGGCATATTTTTTCCAGATCCACATTGGTCAGAATAGGCTGGCGCACCTCCAGTCGCAGCTGGGGCTCGCCTTCATCCATGGCCAGCAGATCGGGCCTGGGGCCAATGATCGAAGCCAGACTCATGACCATCTCTTCTCGAATCGGGTCAATGGGCGGATTGGTCACCTGAGCGAAGAGCTGGCGGAAATAGTTGTACAGGGGTTTGGCGTGATTCGACAGTACGGCGAGCGGCGAATCGTTGCCCATTGATCCGGTCGCTTCCTGCCCCGACAGGGCCATCGGCGTCATCAGAAATTTCAGGTCTTCCTGCGTATAACCAAAGGATTGTTGCCTGTGCAGCATGGTTGAGTGATCCGGAGCAAGCGGCGCCACCTCTTCAGGCAGCGATTCCAGCTGGATGCGGGTTTTGGCCAGCCACTTCTGATAAGGTCGGGCGTTGGCCAGTTCGCTCTTGATTTCCTCGTCATCAATAATGCGGCCTGCTTCAAGGTCGATCAGCAACATTTTACCCGGCTGCAATCGCCATTTTTTGATGATCTTCTGTTCGGGAATATCCAGCACGCCCATTTCAGAGGCGCCCATCACCAGATCGTCATCGGTGACCAGATAACGGGCCGGACGCAGGCCGTTGCGATCAAGGGTGGCGCCGATCTGGCGTCCGTCGGTGAAGGCGACGGCGGCAGGACCGTCCCATGGCTCCATCAGGGCGGCATGATGTTCATAAAACGCCTTGCGTTTTTCATCCATCAGCGTATTGCCGGCCCATGCC
>CAYTFI010000124.1:0-5656 GCA_964437065.1 uncultured Zetaproteobacteria bacterium
TAGGGGTGTTGAGTTGTTAACTCACTTCAACAGCTCCAGCATGCGCTTGCCCAGCAATGTGGGGTTGCGCTCGACTGCGACTCCGGCCTCTTCAAGGGCCGAGAACTTGGCTTCGGCCGTCCCTTTGCCGCCTGAAATAATCGCCCCGGCATGGCCCATGCGCTTGCCCTTTGGCGCAGTCGCCCCGGCAATAAAGGCCACCACCGGCTTGGAAACATGCCCGGCGATATAGGCGGCGCCATTCTCTTCATCAGAACCGCCAATTTCACCGATCATGACAATGCCTTCGGTCTGGTCATCGGATTCAAACAGCTTCAGGGCGTCAATAAAATTCATGCCATGAATCGGATCGCCGCCCATGCCGATGCAGGTGCTCTGACCAAGCCCGGTCTGCGTCAGTTGTTCGACCGCCTCATAGGTCAACGTGCCTGAACGGGAAATTACGCCAACGCGACCGGGCAAATGGATGTGCCCGGGCATAATGCCGATTTTGGCCTGTCCCGGCGTAATAATGCCCGGACAGTTGGGGCCGATCAGGGTGCAGCCTGAGCCTGCAAGCTTCGCCTTCGCCCTCAACATATCCATCACCGGAATGCCCTCGGTAATGCAGACAATCAGGCCAATGCCCGCTTCAGCCGCTTCGGAAATGGCGGCGGCGGCAAAACGCGGCGGCACAAAAATCACAGATGCCTGCGCCCCTTCCTGCTCAACAGCTTCTGCCACTGTGTTAAATACCGGTCGATCAAGATGAAGCTGGCCGCCCTTGCGGGGCGTGACGCCGCCCACCAGATTGGTGCCATAGGCGATCATCTGATCGGAATGAAAGCTGCCCTGTTGGCCGGTAAAGCCCTGGCAGATCACGCGGGTGTCCCTGTCTAACAAAACGCTCATGCCGTCACCTCCCGAGCTGCCGCAGCGGCAAATTCCGCAGCCTGATCCAGATCGTCCGCCCAACGCACATCCAGCCCGGCGTCTTTAACGATTTTACGACCCTCCGCTTCATTGGTGCCTACCAATCGCATTATGACAGGCACTTTCATCGGATGCGTCCTGATTGCCTCCATCAAGCCATTGGCAATAATATCGCATCGAACAATACCGCCAAAAATATTTACTAATACAGCCCTTACCTTCGAATCACTAAACAATAACTTAAAGGCCTCGCAAACCGCATCTACCGTTACGCCGCCGCCCACATCGAGAAAGTTGGCAGGCTTCTGGCCCTTGAGCTGAATAATGTCCATTGTCGCCATGGCAAGCCCGGCGCCATTCACCATGCAACCAATACTGCCATCCAGCGCGATATAGTTGAGATCATGCTCAGCCGCCTCGGTTTCACGCGGGTCTTCCTCATCCAGATCACGCAACTCGGCAATCTCCGGATGCCGATAGATTGCATTGTCATCAGCGTCAAACTTGGCATCCAGGGTGATCAGATCGCCTTCGGCCGTAAGAATAAGAGGGTTGATTTCCAGCATGGCGGCATCCTTTTCACAAAAAGCCCGATGCAGGCTTGTCGCCAGCGTTGCGAAGCGGCTCGCCTGCTCCCCTTCAAGGCCGAGAAAGTCCGCCATGGTCTGACTTACTGCGGCAGAAACAGTATCGGACTCAACCGCCACCGTTAAAATCTTCTCGGGCGTTTGCTCAGCCACCTCCTCGATATCCATGCCGCCCTCGGGACTGCAGACAAAGGCTACGCGCTCGCTTTCGCGATCAACCAGCAGACTCAGATAAAATTCAGAAGCGATATTCAGACCCTCTTCAATATAGAGCTTGTTAACCTGCTTGCCTTGTGCGCCGGTTTGCTTGGTCACCAGAACAGAACCCAGCAGAGCAGTTGCAGCCGCCCTGACCTCCTCCTCCGATTTGCAAACGCGAACGCCGCCTGCCTTGCCGCGACCGCCGGCATGAATCTGCGCCTTTACAACACAAACGCCGCCGCCAAGTGAAGCAGCCCCGGAAACGGCGTCATCAACTGTTAAGGCCAGTTTCCCGCGAGGAACCGGCACGCCAAATTCGGCCAAAATCGCCTTGGCCTGATATTCATGAATATTCAAAAAAACCTCCTCTCAACGCTGAAATATTACTGATAAAAAATATAACTATTCAGATCACCCCTGATATGCCCCTGTCTGCGTGCGACGCACAGGCAGGCGATTACTGCGTCAAACGTGCTCCAAACAGCAGTAAACTGCGCGCGTTCTCCTTCAACTCGAACAAAGCAGAAACAATCTGAACAGCCACAGGAATATTGTGAATAGTTACATAAAAATAATCTGTTCAGAAATGACCGATAGCATCTACAATTTTAACCAGATCGACAACTGCCTGTTTGGAATAATCCAGGGCAGCCGACTCATCGACAGTCAGGTCGAGCTCAATGATCGCCTCAACGCCGCTGCCGCCGAGCTTGCAGGGCACGCCAAGATAATAACCATTTACGCCATACTCGCCCTCCAGGTATGCCGTGCAGGTCAGAATGCTTTTTTTGTCCTTTATAATCGCCTCAAGCATTTGCACGACTGAGGATGCAGGCGCATAGAAGGCCGAGCCGGTCTTTAGATAAGAAACAATTTCGGCCCCGCCATTGGCTGTTCGCTCACAAATGGCATCCAGACGCGACTTGCTCAACAGCTCGGTAATCGGAATGCCGGAAACTGTTGAATAGCGGGTTAGCGGCACCATGGTGTCGCCGTGCCCTCCCAATACGAAAGCGGTCACATTTTCAACGGACACATCCAGTTCTTCGGCAATAAAGGAGCGCATGCGCGCTGAATCAAGTATGCCGGCCATGCCTATAACGCGCTGCCTGGGAAACCCGGACACCCTCATTGCCATATAAGACATCGCATCAAGCGGGTTGGTCACCATAATGATGATGCAGTTGGGCGAATAGCGGACGATATTGCGCGTCACTTCAGCAACGACTTTTGCATTCACCGAGATCAGATCGCTCCGGTTCATGCCCGGTTTGCGTGCAATGCCCGCCGTGATCACCACTATATCAGAATCAGCGGTATCAGCATAATCCTGGGTGCCTGTCAGCTTTGCATCAAAGCCGATGACTGGCGACGCCTCAAACAGATCGAGCGCCTTGCCCTGCGGCATCCCCTCCACCACATCAATTAACACAATATCAGCCAACTCTTTTCGGGCCGCCTGCAGTGCAACCATCGAACCGACATTTCCCGCCCCGACCACGGTGACTTTTTTACGACGAAAAGCGGGACTGCTCACATCCTTGATTTCTGACCAGCGCATAATAGCCTCCCCAATCAAGCGTTGTCTGTTTTATATCAACTGTCCCAATTGCCGGACATTATGACCGAAAGAATATCAGTCAAGTCTCAAACCCTGCCTTTTCGGGTCTGAATTGTCCATTGAAAACAAGCAACTACTCACTGGCGTTGATGTAGCTGCTGACACAGCTACCGTGGAACAAAGAGAATTAACGCCTTGCAACAAGCCAAAAACCGATGCGAATGCGTTGCACGCGAGATGACGCCCGCGAATTTCTTGCAGATTTCTGCCCGGCATAGTTTTTCCATTCATCCTGACTCTGCCCGGCAATAACACCCATCTTTTGATTGAGTTCGGATATGTTTGGACAGATAACTCTCATGCTGACAACTTGACATGGCGGGAGAATAAATCAGTCTGGCATTGTTTCAACACCCCTGCGCAAAAGTGTCCGTAGCTGCCCAGATTGCCCTTGATTTGTTCGAGAACAAGGAAAACACGCGCAGCGCGCTCCTGCACTCGAGCAAGTTTGACGCAGTTATCGTCTGCCCGTGCGTCGCACGCAGACGGGGATAAATTAAGGGTGAACTGAGTAGTTACGTTGAAATTCAAAATGGGAGGGACTGTGATGCAGACAAAAATATTGCTTGATGAATCGGAAATACCCACGCACTGGTACAATGTGGTCGCGGACATGCCCAATCCGCCCGCCCCTCCGCTGGGGCCGGATGGAAACCCGGTTGACCCGCAGGCGCTGCTGGCGATTTTTCCGCCGGCTATTGTCGAACAGGAGGTCTCAGCCGAGCGCTGGATTAAAATCCCTGATGAGGTGCGCAGGACATTGCAAATATGGCGACCCTCTCCTCTCTTCCGCGCCTGCAGGCTGGAAGCTGCTCTCGGCACGCCGGCAAAAATCTACTATAAATATGAAGGCGTCAGCCCGGCCGGCTCGCATAAGCCCAACTCGGCTGTGGCGCAGGCCTATTATAACAGAGAGGCGGGCATCAAGCGCCTGACCACCGAAACCGGGGCCGGGCAATGGGGTTCATCGCTGGCGCTGGCAGGCAGCATGTTCGGGCTGGAGGTGCGCGTCTATATGGTCAGGGTCAGTTATGAACAGAAGCCTTCACGCCGCTCCATGATGCAGTCATGGGGCGCAGAGGTGTTGGCCAGCCCCACCGACATGACCGAATCGGGCCGGGCGATTCTGGCCGGCGACGCCAATTCTCCGGGGGCTCTGGGCATTGCGATTTCCGAGGCCGTTGAGGAGGCGGCGACGCGGAAGGATACAAACTATGCTCTGGGCTCGGTGCTAAATCATGTGCTGTTGCATCAGACAGTGATTGGACAGGAGGCCAAAAAGCAGTTTGAGAAAGCGGGGGATTATCCCGATGTGATTTTTGCGCCATGTGGCGGCGGTTCAAACTTTGCCGGCGCGGCATTCCCCTTTCTGGCCGATAAGGCTGCCGGCAAGGATATTCGACTGGTCGCTGTTGAGCCGACCTCCTGCCCGACATTGACGCGGGGCCATTACGCCTATGATTTTGGCGACGTCGCCGGTTTGACCCCGATGATGCTGCAATACACTCTCGGGCATGATTTTGTGCCGCCAAGCATTCATGCCGGCGGATTGCGTTACCATGGTGATTCGGCTCTGGTCTCGCAGCTCTGCAGGGAGGGCGTTATTGAGGCTGTTGCCGTGCCCCAGGTTGCCACCTTTGAAGCAGGCGTTCAATTTGCCAAAACCGAGGGCATTATTCCGGCGCCGGAATCAAATCATGCCATCCGGGCAGCCATTGATGAGGCCCTGCGCTGCAAGGAAGCGGGTGAAGAGAAAACCATATTCTTCAATCTCTCCGGCCATGGCCATTTTGACATGTCCGCCTACGACAGATATTTCAGCGGTGAACTTGAAGATTACGACTATCCGGAAGAGGATATCAAAGCTGCGCTGTCCAGACTGCCGAAAGTGGTCTGACCGCATCCCACCCTCCATGACAGACTTTCGACTTCATCACAGCTGATGAAGTCGTAATAAGTCCATTCATGGCCTTATTCCTCCGCGGAAAACGAAAAGTGTGACTTTCACCTTCCTTATAAATCAATAACTTGCGTGGCAAGCTGTTGATTTTCGCGTCCGTCAAGATGCTGAAAAATGCAGTGCGATCTGCGTACTGACTCAGGCAAAATTCAAAACAGCTATTATAACCGTCAATATGATACTTGACCCCTTTTCTTAGATTGCTGTGACCCTCAAATGGCTTGGTGTGAACATTTTAACCTATATTCCTCAGTTGGAAGTGCGTGCAGGGTGTAAGATATGGATTTGAAGGGCGTAACGGAAAAAATCGCCGTCACCTCATTGGTGATAAGAGTTTTTTCCGTTTAGCAAAGCGAATCAAGAGCTTGCGCCATG
>CAYTFI010000125.1:0-5514 GCA_964437065.1 uncultured Zetaproteobacteria bacterium
TCCAGCACATCAGGATCAAGGTTGTAGATATAGACATCCGGATGATCGATGAATTTCAGCCCCTGGCCGAAACCACGGATCAGAAACTTGTCGTCACAACTCAGCTTGTCGAGCGTATCATCGCCAAAATCGAGCATCAGATGTTCGACGCCGCCATGGTGGCCGAGCACGCACCCCTTCTCCCCCTTGGCGTCGCCGGAGATCACTACCGCCTCATTCCCGCAGCAGGCCAGAAACTGATAGCCGGCCTCGGCCTTGCGATTTTTATGCGTCATCGTCGTTGATACGCCAGGCTCGATATGCTCGCCGGCCCAGCCAAACACCGAATCGCCGACCTTGACATTATAGGTAATGCCGCCGGTCGAAGGCCATGCAAAGATTTCTCCCGCCGCGCCCACTTCGAATGGCGCCCACTGATGCGCCGGCGCCACAGCGCCCTGAATGGCGGTTTTGACCAATCGTTCACGATTACTTTTCAGGCTCATATTGTTATCCCCTGCTGCGGCCCGGCTCATCGGCCAGCAAAAAATTGATAAACTCCGTGCGCGAAATCTCGCGTGCGCCGAGACTTTGTAAATGCCCGCTGTGAAACTGGCAGTCGATCAGCTTCCAGCCCTCCTGCAATGCCCGTTCACACAGCGCTGCGATAGCTGTTTTAGAGGCGTCGGTTTTTCGGCTGAACATCGATTCGGCAAAAAACACCTTGTTTAGCAAAAGGCCGTACAGACCTCCGACGAGCCTTCCGTCATGCCAGACTTCAACCGAATGGGCATGACCAAGCCCGTGCATCTGACCATAGGCGGCGATCATCTCAGGCAGAATCCATGTGCCATTCATCCCTTTGCGCCTGATTTCAGCGCAGGCTCTGATCACGTCATCAAAGGCCTGATCAAAGGAAATACTGCAAGAGCCCTGCCGCAGTCGTCGCGCCAGTCGCCTTGAGCAATGAAATTCATCGGGAAACAGCACCATGCGCGGATCCGGAGACCACCATAAAACCGGCCGCCCCTCTGAATACCACGGGAATATGCCTTTCGCATACGCCTTCAACAACATCTCAGGCGCCAGATTGCCGCCGACTGCCAGCAATCCATCCTCGCCGGCATGCGCGGGATCCGGAAAATCAATCATCCCGGAAACCTAAATTGGCAGCACCCGCATCAGGTGCAATCAAGACAGACAAAACGGAGGCGGCAGTTCATGGATAGCAAAGGGGATCGTCCAGACCGAGCCGGGCGAACCCGAGGCGGCGATAATGACATGAATCGCAATGGCCGCACGGCAGACCGTCCGGCAAGGGATCGTAACAGGAGCGAGTCAGGCCGTAGTCAAGGCCAAGTTCGAGGCCGAGGGAGATAATTTCGGACTTGTCCAGCTGAATCAGCGGCGCAGCAATTTTCAACTCGCCGCCCTGACTTCCCGCCCGCGTTCCGAGCAGCGCAGCACGCAGAAAGGCATCCATAAATTCAGGCCGACAATCGGGATATCCGGAGTAATCGACAATATTGGCGCCAATAATCAGGCGCGTGGCGCCCTTTGTTTCGGCCAGCGCCGCGGCCAGTGACAGAAAAATCAGATTGCGAGCAGGCACATAGGTGTCCGGAATACCGCCCCGACTGGCTTCGTCTTTGGCGACAGGCATATCGGAAGTGAGGGCGGAATGACCGATAGCGCGCAAATCCACCTTGATCACGCAATGATCTCTGACCTTAAGCGCATCTGCGATATTGGCCGACGCCTCCAGTTCGATGCGATGACGCTGACCATAATCAAAGGCGACGCTATGACACGCCCACCCTTTTTTTTTGATCGCCCATGCCAGCGCGGTGCTGGAATCCAGTCCGCCGGAAAGCAGCGCCACGGCGATGGTCATTTCAGCCCCGTTGTTTGTTTCATGTTAACGCGCATCGTTTGTTTCATATTAAACAGCCGTCGCATTTGCGCCCCAGATAACCTTATGCATCTGAAGCTGCAAACGAACCGGAAGCTGGTCTGCCAATATCCACTGGCTCATATCTGCGGCTGAAATCATGCCCCATGCCGGAGAAAAGAGAATGGCGACTCCGGCCCGGACAAGCTCGTGGCGGGCAATAAAATCTCGAGCCCATTGGTAATCCTTGCGACTGCATATGACAAACTTGACTTCATCGTCAGGCCTCAGCAAGGAAAGATTATCAAGCCTGTTGCGCGCAGCCTCGCCGCTGTCGGGCGTCTTGATATCGATAATACGGCAAACCCCGGAAGGGATAGAGGCGATAGAAAAAGCGCCTGATGTTTCCAGTTGCACCATGCGCTGTTCCAATCGCAGCTGTTCCAGCAGGGCAATGCAGTTGCGTTGTGCAAGCGGCTCGCCGCCGGTGACCAGAACGAGGGGCCGATTTCGCCTGGCGACATCCCGGGCAATGGCCCGGATTTCCATCCATTTGCCGCTTTCAACGGCTTGTGCTGCAACGGTGTCGCAGTAATGACAACGAAGCGGACAGCCTGCCAGCCGGATAATCGTGCAAGGCATGCCCGCCAGAGTGCTCTCGCCCTGAACACTGTCATAAATTTCATGGATGCGAAGTCGCAGCGGAGAAGCGCTTATTTTTTTTCCCTTTCCGCTTTTCTGATCTCTGCCAGAGCAGCCCTGGCCTGTTCGGCGATGCTGCTGTCGCCATGTTTGTTGATAAGCTGGGTATAAAATCCGGCTGCTTCTTTATGCCGATTAAGGCTTTGCAACACCTGACCGAGCTTGAACAGGGCCGCAGCATGTTTAACGCTGTTTAAGTAATGCGTCGCAACATATTTGAACGCCTTGATTGCTTTATCATTATCATGCTGGGCATAACTGCTTTCGCCAAGCCAGTACCAGGCCTGATCTGCATATTCGCCTTTGGGATATTGCTCCAGCAAGAGCCTGAATGCCTGCGACGACTCTTTATAATGGCCGCTTTTAAGCGCCAGATAGGCCGCCGTATAGCTATTTTTTTCCGCCTCGGCGACAACAACAACCGGACTCGCTTTCTTTACCGCCGGAGCGGCAAGCCTGGCCGGCGCTTTAATGATTTCGGGGCGCTTCTTTCGCGCCGCTTTCCCCACGACTGCCCTCCGGCCTTTTTTGCCGCCAGCCGACGCCGGCCTTTTCTTTTTTGATTTCCTGATGGATGCGGACATCTCCCTGATCTTCACCAGTTGCCCTGCGCTGACCTGCTCCAGAGCCTGCAAACGACCGTCAATGGCCTTCATGTTTGCATCAAGGGTCTGGATATTCGTATCCAGCGCTTTCAGGTTGGCGTCAAGGGATTGCATGTTCGCATCAAGGGTTCTGATATTCGTATCGAGGGTTTGAATCGTCGCCTCATGCGCATCGACGGAATATTTTAACTTTTTTTCTTCCGCATCAATTCCCTGAATTGATTCAGCAATAGATTCCCTGTCCTTCAACCAGTCATCTTTTTTGACTTCATTGCCGCATGAACTTAAACCGGCCACAGACAGAAAAAGCAGGGCCGCCGCATAAACAGGCGAACGCCATTCAACCCGGGATCCGATATTGAATGCGGATGCAGGATGTAAGCATTTGATTCGGGGCGCGCATGCCCCTCTCCCCGCCGGCAGACTGTAGTTCGTCCAAACAGCATCCTGCCTTTTCGCAGCTTGCATGGCATTTCGAAAAATCATGGTTTCACCTTGCCGGTGATGAAAAATTTTTCTCAATGCCGGACGAAACAAGGGGTTGCGGCACGCGCCGCAGTCAATGTCGGATCTTGGGTTCAACACTCATCTGACTATCTGGTGACAATATCCGCACGGCGATTCCGCGCCCAGCAAGCTTCGCCCGTGCCAGGGCATACAGGCTGCTCTTCACCAAAGGAAATGGCGTCCATGCGCTTGTCGCTTATGCCAAGCCATGACAAATAATAGCGGACGACGTTAGCGCGGCGTTGGCCCAGGGCAAGATTATATTCACGCGTGCCGCGCTGATCGCAATTGCCCTCAACCGTAACGGAGACATCAATGTTGGCATTCAGCCAGGCCCCGTAAGCATCCAGCAATGATTTGGCGTCAGCGCTTAACTCAGAGCTGTCAAAATCAAAATAGACTGATTTGCCAGCCGGCATTTCAACGCTGACAGTCTCCCGCCCGATCGGCGAGACAACCTCCGGCGTAGCAGGATGCGCAGGAGCAACAGTCGTGGCAGTTGACGTTGCAGCGGCCTCTTTAGAGGACGTATCCGAAGTGACCTGCACCTTCTTAGCACATCCTGCGAATAGCAGGGCGGCAGCTGCAAAAGCAAGTAGAAATACTCGTGTGGAACCCCGCATCATTGAAAGGTGTGAAAGCATAATTAATCTCCCGGTAATCCAAAGTTGAGCGTATAGTGACATTAGTTAATCTCTAGTCAACCATAAGAATATTCACAGTGTGAATATCGAGTCGGGGCTACATACTCTTGCACAGAATGACAGGCAACGTAACATCCGGCGCGGTCAGGAAACGGCGTCTTATCAGGAGATTTTATGCAATGGGTTAACATGAAACAAACAACGCGCCTGCATGATTTTTTCCACCCTGTGGTTGAACGAGCTATCGCGCCTTGTGAAGCAACGCCCATTGCTTCACAAAGCTTGCTTATCGCGGGGTGGAAAAAGTCCATGCGCGTTAGGACAATGAAAAAAACTACTCCGCAATGGTTACGCCGGTCTGTAGTGCGGATTCAGGTTGCAAATGGAATGATGCGGTTGTTTTTTCATAACGGCCAAGCCCGCCCCGTCAGCGGACGATGAATAATGTCCAGGCGCTACCGGGCGTATTTCCCCTGCATGAAGACAGGAATTATCTCAGCGAAAGCGAATGGGTGATCTTCAAGCTGTTATGTCGGCCTGTTGATTCCTTTGCGCAGGCAATGCCTGAAGAACTTTCCGTCGCCACGGGCAATCAGGTGAGCGTCAAGCGCTGTGATGAATTGATTCGGCTGGTGCGAATTCATCAATTGCCGGGACTGGGATCATGGATTGCGCGGCTTCTGGCAGAAGCGGGCTTCAGTGAAGCGGACGTAATGGAATCATCGGCAACGGCAATCATTGAAACACTTAATGCCAAAATCGGCTATCCGCTCTGCAATGCGGCCACGATTCGCGCCCTGCACGCATTGCAAATGCAATGGAAAGGCGCGAATGAGTCAAACTGATGGATGTAAATATTGATGCGTGAACGAATTCTGGTTACCGGCGGCGCCGGTTATATCGGCTCAAACATTGCAACCGCCCTGTGCGCCCGGGCCGGCACTGATGTGGTGGTCATTGATAATTTTTGCAGCGGCGACTGGCGCA
This sequence comes from uncultured Zetaproteobacteria bacterium, assembly GCA_964437065.1. Lineage (GTDB taxonomy): Bacteria > Pseudomonadota > Zetaproteobacteria > Mariprofundales > Mariprofundaceae > Mariprofundus. Next base: position 5,316 of record CAYTFI010000125.1, read on the forward strand.
ACCTGATTCGTCTGAACTGTGAAGTGCGCGCCATAGATTGCGACAATCCGTTGCTGCTTGATGAAATTGCCGCAGGCGCCTTTTCAACCATCTATCACGAAGCCGCCATTACTGATACAACCGTCATGGATCAGCGCCTGATGATTGAGACCAACACCAACGCCTTTGCCAGCATCCTCGAAGCCAGCAGCAAATCGGG
>CAYTFI010000126.1:0-5514 GCA_964437065.1 uncultured Zetaproteobacteria bacterium
GCTAACCTCTTTTGTCTCGTCTTAATATGCATACAATTTAGAACACTACACTAGCTCGCATTTGCTTTTCCGGGCGGCATGCTTATGCAAACCTGATTTCGCCCGCTGTTTTTTGCCTGATAAAGGGCCTGATCGGCAGCCTTGAAGGTTTCGCTCTGATCGGCTCCGGCAATATGTAGCGTGACGCCAATGCTGACGGTGACATCAATAGATCCCTGTTGCGTTTTGAACGGATGCAGCTGCACGGACTGGCGCAGGCTCTCTGCCAGGCTGGCGCTCGTATCGAGATCGGTTCCAGGGAAAACAATGCAAAACTCTTCGCCGCCGATGCGCGCCGCCAGATCGGAAGATCGTATGCAATCATTCAGGCAGGCGGCCAGCCCTGCCAGAATTTCATCGCCAGTATCGTGACCGTAGTCGTCATTGATTTTTTTGAAGAAGTCGATATCGATGATAAGAAAGCCGAATCCGGTGCGCTCAAGGCTATGCAGGAATTCCGCCAGTCTGCGCCTGTTGGCCAGTCCGGTTAGCGGATCATTGCGCGCCTCTGTCTTTGCCTGCTCAAGTTTGCGGGCAAGCCCGGATAGCTGCTCGGCATGGTCTTCCATGGTTTTGCGCAGCCTGACGCCTGCTTCTGTAAGCTTGTCGCCGGCCTGCAGAATGCCCCGGCGGGCCTTCTGCAATAACTTGCGAGCCTGTTTCGGATCATCGGGAAGTTCCTGTTCAAGCAGCAACTTAACCTGCTTTAGTTCAGGTGGATCTTCACCGGCATGATCCAGCACGTCCGAGATGGCGGAGAAAGCTGGATTTATGGCTTCGATCAGTTGTTGCAGCTCGTCGTGCAATGCCGAATCATTTTGCAGATGATCCTGTAACAGCCTTTTCAGATGCCGCGCCTTGCCTTGCAGGGATTCTGTTTCACGCACTTTGCTTGCCAACAGATCGCAGTTCTGATCCAGCAATCCATGGGTTGGCGAAATATCCTGCGCCTCCAGCAACAATTGCCGTCTTTGCTCAATATGATGTTCCAGAGATTGTTTTGCACTGGCCGGAATTTCGCCTTCACGGTTTGGCCGCAGCAGGGCGCCATGTTCGGCATCAACAAGCCCGGACATAAGATGACAGATCCAGTCATGCGTTTCCATGGGGATGGCCGGCGTGCGTTGCATTTTCTCTAAAGTGGCAATCATGCTGCGAGTGATGGAGCGCTGCTTCTGATCGTCCGGCATGGCCGCAATCACCACGGGGCGAATCGCGTACATGCCATCCAGCAATTCATTAATGTCGCCAAGCTGGCTCATGTGTTTCAGTTCAGGACTGTAAGGAGCGAATGCGTTCGGCTTCAACGGCCAGCATTGTATCGGCTTGTCTGAGCGCGCTGTACTGATGGTCGGCGGCGACCTGTGCGCGGAGCCGGTCAATATTATCAATCAGCTGTTGCGAAGGAGCGTCGCCTGATTCCAGACACTGCATGGCTTGATCAAGCAGGGAAATGCTATCCTCCAATGCGCTCCATGCCTGTTCGGACGCAGCGCCGGAGGGTGCGTTCAGGCTGTCAGATAATTGATCAGTGGATTCAATCCGTGTTTCTAGAAGGCGATTGAATACGCCATCCGGGCTGACGCGTTTTGATTTGCGCGCAGTCTGAGCGTTGACGGGCAGGTTATTATGAATTTTCATGCGCAAGTCCAGTCCTTGAATTCCGTGATATACGGGGCGACGGCGCAACTCATATGCGGAGATTGGCCTCGCGGCCCCGATCCGCTTCCGGGCAGACAATCGATTCATGGGATCGCCACGTCTGTCATGCCATCTCGAAGCGGCATCGCTGCTCACCCGCTTCGAGTTGCGTCGTAGTCCTGCATTGCGTAAAATACAACAGGAAGGCTCGCAAGAATCAGGCCAGTTATTTGCCTATCCGGTGTTTGCGTAGCGTATCGAGCGCCTTTTGCATGCGGTCTGCGCGTTCATGCCGCCCCAGGCTGTGCAGGGCGTTGATGAGATGTTGGCGGGTTTTGTTGTTCGGTTGAATAGCCAGACTGCGCTGGAAGGCTTCAACGGCAAGCCTGTTTTTTCCGACTGCGCGCAGGATATCGCCATACTTACGCCAGCAGGGCGCGCAGTTCGGTAACAGATGCGTGGCCCTGGCGGCATATTTCAGACCCTTGTCCGATATTTCGCGCCGGGACTGAAATTCGCCATAGTGAAGATAGGCGAAGCCATTCATCGGATCCGCCTTCAATGCCTTTTTGTACAGGGCTTCAGCCTTTTCGGCCTCGCAGTCACGTTCAGCCATAGCAGCCAGCAGATACCATGGCGTGGCTTCATATCTGAGATTTTTTGTCGCCTTTTGCAGCCAGAGACGCGCCTCTTCCTGCTTTCCCTGCCGCTGTAGAATAGCGGCCAGATTGATGACGCTGGGCAAATGCCATGCGTAGGCGAGATTCTTTTCATACAGCTCGATGGCTTGTGCGGGGTGGGCAATATCTTCCAGCAGAACGGCAAGATTGTAGCGCGCTTCAATATTCTCCGGATGCATGTAAAGCTCTGATTTCAGTGCTCGGCGAGCCTCCGTGTATTGACCTTTTTCGATAAAATGCCGGGCGGCCTGGAAGGGGGATTTGGCATGGCTGTTATTTGCATGTAAAGCGGTCAGTGCAGTGAATACTGCCGCCATGGCGGCAAGGCGGATGCGATTTACGGCATCGGAATCCGGTTTCGCCACGCAGCTATTTCCTTGCCGGGGCAATTCCCATGCGACCGGTCGTCATCAGCATTTCTTCCATTTTTTGTTGTCGGGCGCGGCGATCCGCCTTGATTTCAGGTTTTTTCTTCATCAACTTCCACGGGTTGCGGCGGATATCATCGGCGAAAGCTTCAAAGCTTTCAGATGCCTTGCGCAGCTCGAACAGGGTGCGAAACAGGTTTTCCCGATTGTCCAGAATCATGGCATTGAGATTTTCAGCAGCTGCCTTGCCTTCACTGAAGAACTTCTTTCCCGATCCGCTTAATTCAGGCAGATCTGAGGCGAATGCAGCCAGATCCTTGCGGTGATTGCGCATCAGCCTGTTGATTTCCCCTGATGCCTGCCGCATCTGTTGAAGGATGGCCGGCAGTTCCTTTTCCACAGTCTGTATGATTCTTTGCATCGAGGCGGTGGAGTCGCGCAGGCTGTTCCTGTTTTCCCGTATCAGGGCAGTTAGCTCTGCCACTGTCCGGTTGCCTTTGGCGATGAGGTCTTGTATTGCTCCCAGCCCGTTGTCGCCGCTAATGCCGCTGGACAGGGCTTGAGTCAGTGATTTGATGTCATCGGAGATATCGGAGGCTTTTGCCATAAAGGTGTTGAGGTCGCCGGTCGGGTCGGAAGGGATGATGGCGCCTTCGGCGAGCAACTCTGTGTCGCCTGCTGCGGCTTTCAGGATAAGGTTTTTTTCGCCTACGAGACCCCGGCCAATAATGGAAGCGCGAACTGATGCAGGAAGCTTCAGATCGGGTTTGAGCGCCAACCGGACTAGCGCCCGGTTATTTCTGAGCAGGATCTCCTGCACGAGACCGACCTTGACGCCGGCCATGCGCACGGGGGACTGCACTTCGAGACCGAGCAAATCATCGAATTCGGTTTCAACAATATGGCTCTCCTGCCGGGGCCATACGATGTCGCCGATCCTGCTGGTGGCGAAGGCAAGTAATATCAGGGCGGTGAGAACAAAAGCGCCAAGTCTGGCCTGAGGGTTCATCGGTTGATCGCCTCCTCTATCTTTTTACCCCACGGGCTGCAATTGATCGGCCCGTGGGCGCGCCCCTGGACGAACTGTTGAAGCATGGGATCAGGATCAGATTCCAGTTCACTGGCCGGGATTTGCCTGTGAATGACTCCATGGCACAGCAAGGCGATGCGGTCGCTGATCATGGCGGCGCTTTTCATATCATGGGTGATGCTCAGGATGGTTGCGCCTGAATCTTTATGCAGTCGAACAATCAGGCGGTTGATTGCATCGGCCATAATGGGGTCAAGACCGGTCGTAGGCTCATCGAGGAAGACAATATCCGGTTTATGGCAGATGGTGCGCGCAAGCCCTACGCGCTTGGCCATGCCGCCTGACAATTCGGCGGGCATAAGGTGTTCGACATCCTGTAGTCCGACCCAGTCCAGAACCTCAATGGCGCGCTGGCATGCGCTGGCTTTTTTTTCTCCGTGCCTTAACAGCGCGAACGCTACATTTTCCCAAACCGTCATAGAATCAAACAGGGCTGCTTGCTGAAATAACATGCCAACGCGCCGCATGCGTTTCAACTGTTCGCCCTGCTTCAGCGACAGCCAGTTTTCTCCATCAACCAGCACCTCGCCGGCATCCGGCCTGAGCAGACCGAGAATGCATTTGATCAGCACGCTCTTGCCCGTGCCCGACATGCCGATAACGGCCAGCGAGGCGCCGGGCATGATATCAAGATTGACATTTTCAAGGATAACCTTGTTGTTAAAGCGCTTGCTCAGGCCCCGAACGCTGATGCGCGGAGTCATGCGAACATCCAGGCGGTGAGAAAATAATCCCAGATCAGGATGCTCATGCTGGAAATCACCACTGCCCGCGTGGTGGCTCTGCCGACGCCCGCTGCCCCGCCCTGACAATGAAAGCCTTCAGTGCAACCGATTATGCCGATCAGCAGCCCGAACACTGCGGCTTTCAGCAGTCCGGAATAAAAATCATTCAGCACCAGATATTGCGTTGTATTGTCAATATAAACGGACGGATTCTGGTCAAGCAAATATACGCTGATGGCATAGCCGCCGTATATGCCGACAAAGTCAGCGATAATGGTCAACAGAGGCATCATCAGCGTGACCGCGATCAGGCGGGGCATGACAAGATAACGGATGGGGTCAGTGGAAAGCGTCCACAAGGCGTCAATCTGTTCGCTGACGCGCATCGTTCCCAGTTCAGCCGCAAATGATGCGCCAACGCGCCCGGCAACCATCAGGCCGACCAGCACAGGGCCGAGCTCGCGAACCACGGACATGGAAACGACCAGTCCGGTCAGACTTTCAGCGGCAAAGCGGTGAAAAACGATATACGACTGTAATGCCAGCACCATGCCCGTAAACAGGGCGGTGAGCAGTACGACAGGCAGCGACTGAACGCCAACCTCTTCGGCCTGCTGGACAAACATGCGCGCATGCCATGGCCGGGACGCCATGCGCCGGATGCTTTGTCCGAGCGTGGCGGCATAAAGGCCGATATGCATGAAAATGCCTTCAGTCAGTCCGCCGATGCTCGCCAGTGCGTTCAAAAAGCAGGCCTCCGGCCTATCCGCTCGCCTGCGCGCCGTGCACAAGCGGTTGTGACCGGCTGTGCAGTTGATTCATTGTTTGCTTGTGCGGCGCCCATATTTCCACAATAACTCCATCGCTAATTGTTGCGCTTGCATGCTAACGTCAAGGCATGAGTCGCATGCAGTTGCCTGTTCTAACGGGGTCTAGAAAATAAATTCACGTTTTGGCGCGATTCCTTCCAT
>CAYTFI010000127.1:0-5492 GCA_964437065.1 uncultured Zetaproteobacteria bacterium
AGGCCTGTCTGCGTGCGTTCACGCACAGGCAGGCGCGTTGTTTGTTTCATGTTAAGTCCAACAGACTCCTAGAAAAAAGGAAGCGCCAGCGCCGCATAGCGCGCCAGCTTGCCGATGGCGACCAGCGCCAGAAACTGGATCAGGCCGCAGCGCAGCAACCCGGCGACGAGACACAGCGGATCGCCAATAACGGGCAGCCAGGCCAGCAACAGCGCCGGTCTGCCAAATCGCTCAAACCATTGCTCCGCCTGTCGCCTTCGTTGTGCGGATACTCTAAGCCATTTTCGCCGCGCCGCCTCATTGCCAAGCCGCCCCATGGCATAAGTGATCAGGCTGCCCAGCACATTGCCGAGCGTGGCAATCATCATCAGGGTTATGGGCTCGCCGCCGGCATTCAGGCGATAGAGCAACAGCGCTTCCGAGCCGCCGGGAAACAGCGTGGCGCTGATCAAGGCTGAAAAAAAGAGCGCCCAGTCCATCGCGAAAGACTAATCCCGTGCTATCATCGGCGCATGTTTTACCATTTCAATTCCCCGCTCGGCGCCATCAGCTATGATTGGGACGGCGCCTGCTGCGTCCGGGTTCGCCCTGGTGATTACGGGGCAACTGAAACATCGGACGATCCGGTGTCGCAATGGTTGACAGACTATTTTGCCGGCAGCGTCGCGCCCCTGCCGCCCCTGCCGCCGCTGGCAGAGCCGGCCACGGCGTTTCAGAAAAAAATGCGTCTGCGCCTGTTGGCAATTCCCGCCGGAGAAGTGCGCACCTATGGCGAACTTGCCCGTCAGCTTGTTTCATCCCCGCGCGCCACAGGTCAGGCCCTGGGCGCCAACCCGTTGCCGATCCTTGTTCCCTGCCATCGAATTGTCGCCGCTGACGGCCTCGGCGGCTTTGCATGCGGCGTGCAGTGGAAGAAAAGGCTGCTCCGGTTTGAAGGCGGAATTTGAATCTGGAAAAGTTGGTTGTTCAGTCGACGTCAATAGCGTGCGTCATGCGGGCCGGGTTCAATCCTTCGATGGGTTATTGTCGCCTACCTGATCTCCAAGATTCAGCGTCTGTTTTTTTAATTGCGCTGCAAACTCAGGGACTGAAACGGGAGGACTGGAAAGATAGCCCAGCATGCCATCCGAATTATGCTGACGTAAAAACTGCAACTGACGCTTTGTTTCCACGCCTTCAGCCACAACCTGGTGATCCAGAATATGTCCGAGAGCAATGATTGCGTTGGCAATTTTGCTGCTGTCCCCACTCTGCCCGATATATTTGACCAGCGAACGGTTCATCTTCAACTCGTGAATGGGCAGCGATTGCAGCGATTGCAGCGAGAAAAAACCTGTGCCGAAATTATCCAGCGTGATTGTCACTCCCAGATCGCTTAGCGCCTGAAGGGCCTGCAGGCTGTTGGCGCTGCGCTGCATGAAATCACTTTCGCTGATTTCCAATTGCAACATATTAGCGGCCAGACCGGTTTCATCAAGAATGTCGCACACCAGCTTGGCAAAGCCGGGGCGGCTTAACTGCTCAGCCGCAATATTGACAGAAACCGGCACGATCGGAAGCCCCTGTAGCTGCCATGCCCTGTTTTGCCTGCATGCCTGGCGCAACACCCATTCGCCAATCGGAACAATGAGCCCCGTTTTGATGGCAAGCGACAAAAACATATCCGGAAGCAGCATGCCTGAACCGGGGCAGTTCCAGCGCAGAAGGGCATGCGTGCCAATAATCCGGCCATCTTCCAGATCAACCTTGGGCTGGTAATAAATCAACAACTCATGGTTAGAAAGGGCCTGGCGTAGCGACTTTTCAACCTGCAACAGGTTGTTCAGCTTTTCCGGCAGCTGGCTGCCGGAGGCCTGATAAACGCAGTAGCGGTTGCGTCCGCTGGCCTTGGCCTGATACATGGCGTCATCGGCAATCCGCATCAGTGTTTCAGCATTGCTGTGATTCTGCGCCTCCAGACAAATGCCGATGCTGATGCCCAGATTATATTGCGTGTCATTGAGCAGCATCGGCGCACTGACTCCGGCAATGATTTTTTCGGCCACCTTGCAGGCAGCAGCTTCCGAGGCAATATCGACAAGAATGATGCTGAATTCATCACCGCCAATGCGGGCGACGGTGTCGGTTTCACGAATGCATTGCTGTAGCCTTTTGCCAACTTCAATCAGCGCCTGATCGCCCCATACATGGCCAAGCTCATCATTGACAGGTTTGAAATAGTCCAGATCCATAAAAAATACGGCCATGGTCGTCTTGTTACGATGAGATTGTGCTATGGCCTGGGTCAGACGATCATAAAACAGGGTTCGATTTGGCAATTTTGTCAACGCATCCCGGTATGCCACCTGTTTGATTTCATCCTCAGTCTGCTTGTGCCTGGAGATATCAACCCAGGAGCCCAGGAATTCGGGCTGTCCATCCCCGTTCTGTTCCAGCTTCATTTCATCGCATATCCAGAAATAGCTGCCATCCTCATGCTGAAAGCGGTACTCAATTTGAGCATGTCCGCGTTCACGGCCGCGCGCCCACCCGGTTCGCACGATTCCCAGGTCATCCGGATGAATGCGACTCAGGCGGAAACCGGGATCAGGGATGATTTTATCAGCCTCATGGCCGCTCATGCGTTTGATATTGTCGCTGATAAAAGTAAGTTTGCAGTCGCCGGAAGCCTCCGAGGCATAAATGACGGCGGCGGTTGAGGCGAGAAGAAAGTTCAGTCTTTCATTGGCCAGCCGCGTTTGCAACTCGCTTTCCTGCAACAGTTTATGCATGGCCTGAAAATCTTTCAGTCGGGGATTCCCCTGTTTGATGGAGTGAAAGTCTATCCAGTATCTGATGGCCTGAACGAGTTTGTCCGCCCGCATCGGTTTTTCGAGGTATTCCACCGCTCCCTGACGCAAGGCGGCAAGGGTGCATTCCTTGTCGGTGTCGCCCGAGATCATGATTACAGGGCAATCCGGATACGCTTTATGGATGTAATCCAGAATATCGAGTCCGGACTTGCCTGGCAGATGGACGTCAAGCAAAGCCAGTTTGATGGCGTCGTCAATCAGCGCAATGGCCTGGTCGTAATTTTCAGCCGGGCAAGCCTGAATGCCGGCCTGTTGCAAAATCCGGCAATACGAATCTCTCAGCGTTTTATCATCTTCAACAATAAGAATTTTGTCTTGCGGCAAACATTTTTTTGTTTTTGTTTCGTCCATCTATTTAACCGGGAAATCAATAAAGGGGAGCTCAATGTCGCCGCTCACAGTCACACGAAGCGATCCCTCTCCGGCCGACAGCGCCGGCGGCGTTGCATCTGAGGCGGCCCTGCTCATCATGGCCATTTAGCCCTGATACATTTTGGGACGGGGCGCATTGCTGTTGGTGTTAAGCCTCAGGATGCGAAAGCTTTCGGCGCTTAATCCCCTTGCGATTGTTGCAGCTTTTTTACGAAAGAGGCTGACCGCATCCAGCCGCAGCTGCTCCCTCGCCTTTAACGTCGCCCCTCGGCTGAGGCGGAATTGCAGGCCGGACAAATGAGCCCCTGTAGCCTCAATGGCGTCCAGCCAGGTCGGCACGGCGGCAAGATCGGCGCTCACCGCCTGGCCTGTTTGCACCATGTTCCAGCCGGTGCGAACGCGCGGCGCGTTTTTCGGATATTTCCAAAGCGGTTGCAGATTGCGACTGGTCGTGGTCAGCCGGACATTGGCCTCTTTTTCCAGACGTTGCTTGATTGCAGCGGTGATGCGGTTGACCTGTTGGCGAATTTTTCCGGCATTGGCGCCCTGCCTTTCAACACGGAATGAAATGATGGCTTCATCATTTGGCAGCGTTGTTTCAGCTGTGGCGGAGAGGTTAATGCGCGTGCCGTCGTTTACGCTGTCGTCAGCCCGGGCTGACGGCAACGCAAACAGCAAGGCGAGCATCAACGCATATAAGAACCGCATAGCCCAATTATGGAAAAAACACGGCATTCCTGCAAGCAGCAGTGACAATGCCCGAGTCTGTGCCGGGCGAGGCGCGATGCTCAGAGATCGCTGTTGCTGCGGATTTGCAGGAAAGTGAAAATCACGTTGTTCGCTTTTCGGGAGTAAAAAGGACACAGATGGACTTTTTTATGGCGTCATCAATCACGAGCCGTCGGTTCGGCTGTGCAATATTGTGGGTTTCAAGCCGCCGCATGGATTGGCAAGACGGGGAGATCGCCGCTCAGTCGGGCGCTTTATGTTGGCCTTCGAGTATCAGATTTATGGGCGTCCGTATGAAAGGGGGCATAGCAACCGGTTAATAATTCCCATGGCGCGAGTGCGTCGAAAGGCTTTTTTCGCATGGCTTTCATGGGGTCTGGCGCATGCATGGCTTTGACGGGGGCTGGCACGGCGGCATTGCAACGTTCTTCTTTCTTCTCAGGGAAATACTTTCTGATTTTTTTGAACATGGAATATTTACCTCACAGGCTGTTGATCAGAAATGGCGATCCTCGCATCATCTGTGCTGTCCTGGCGCATGGTGGATTATTTCGATGCAGTGTCAATGCTTGGGCATCTGCGCTTTTTACAGTGATGCATAAGCTTTTGGAGTTTTTGCCGCTTCAGGGGTAAGCTGAGCAGCTACGATCAGCCTGATAAAAGTGAGGAGCTATGCGCCGGGATGTAATCGTTTTTGATATTGAAACAGTTATTGACGCCGAGGCGGCGCGCCGTCTTCTGCGGCAGCCGCAGCTGGACGATGTCTCTGCGCGGGACGCCCTGAGCGCTTACTTTCTTGACAAGACGGACGGCCGCAATGATTTTGCCCGCCAGCCGTTTCATCAGGTTGTGGCCATTTCCTATGCCCATCTGATTCGCGAGCCCGGCAACGAGGGGACGGAATTGCTGATTCGCCGTCTGGCCTCTGGCGGAGAAAGCAAGAGCAGCGAGCAGGAGTTGCTGGAAGGCTTTTTTAATCTTGTTGCAACGCGCGCCCCGCAACTGGTCAGCTTCAATGGTCGCGGGTTCGACGCCCCGGTGCTGAAATATCGGGCCATGAAACATGGTCTGTCCTGCCCGCGCTGGTTTACCCAGGGCGACAAATGGAATAATTACGACGCACGATATTCGCACGAATATCATCTCGATTTGATGGAGACTCTGGCCGATTTTGGCGCATCGGCGCGCTGCTCCATGGATGAAATCGCTGCTGTATTCGCCGTGCCGGGCAAGCTGGATACGGCTGGCGGCGATGTGCGCGAAATGTTTGAGCGCGGCTGCATTGAGGCTATCCGCAATTATTGTGAAACAGACGTATGTTCGACGCTGTTGATTTTTCTCCGCCAGCAGCTGTTCAACGGCGGTCTTTCTGAAGGCGCTTATGCCCGCGCCATGCTGGGGCTGCGAAATTATCTCGACTCAGAGTCCGAATCCCGTCCGCATCTTGCCGAATATCTTCAGGCCTGGGGCTAACGCGCATGGATTTTTTCCACCCTGTGATAAGCAAGCTTTGTGAAGCAATGGGTGTTGCTTCACAAG
>CAYTFI010000128.1:0-5455 GCA_964437065.1 uncultured Zetaproteobacteria bacterium
TCCGAAAATCCAGGCCCATTTGCGCGATGGCGCAACCGGCGGGTCAGGAAAGGTCAGGGGTTTTGTCAGTGCATACTGCCTGTTTTTGAGGCGGTAGATTTCGTCAGAAAGGTCAAGTTTCAGATGGGCGGCGTACTGGCGCAGAAAGCCCACAGCGTAAACCTCATCCGGCAATCCTTCCCAGTTGCCGCTTTCAAGCGCCTGCAACTGCGTTTTTTGATACTTCAGTTTCAGGACAATAGCATCAATATCCTCTTCCCGCTGCTGGCGCGCCTGGCTGAGTTTCTGGCCGATCTCCTCCAGCAGGATCTGCTTGTTCGTCCGCTCATCCTCCGCCTTGCTGCCGGTTTTTACCTTCGCAGGAGGTGATTCCTTTCGCCCTGACTGATCAGTCATTGTTGCAGGCGCAGCAGTTGTTCATCGGCCCACGCCTTGTCCTGCTCAGATGAGACCTGCTGACGAAAGGCAGACAACATGCGACGGGCTGCGGCAAAATCATTTTGCTTCTTCAATACGGTCAGCATGTCTTTAGCAACAATGCGCCCTCCCGACTGCTTGCGCAGCAGCACGCCGTACAGCGCCCTTGCCTGCTCAAGGCGATTGAATTGCAGATAGGCCCTGGCTTCCTTAAGCTGCGGCAGGATGCCCGGGTTGAATAACTGCGCCTGATGATATGAGTCAATAGCCGCATTGAATTTTCCCTGCCCGAGCAGGGCGTCGCCAAGATTGATAAAAACCAGGTCCTGGTTGGGGTAGCGCGGATCATCCAGCGCCTTGCGTGTCATCTTTTCGGCCTGTTTATAACGCTTTAGCCGGATGAGAAGGCTGGCAAAATTGTTCTGCGTGACTGCGCGCTGTTTCAGGCGCAACGATCTGCGGTAAAACGCTTCGGATTTTTTAAAGTCGCCGCGCAGGCGCCAGGCATAAGCGAATGCATCCTGAACCTCGGGCTGGTTGGGCAACAGTGAATCTGACAACATCAATTCGTCAAAGGCCTTGGGCAGGAGGCCTTTATTTAGCGCATCAATGGCAATCTGATAGTGGATACGGGCGATTTTTTCCTCTTGTCCCGAATCTTTTTGCGTCGAATAACAGCCTGCAAGCAGCAGCGCCAGTGCGAAGGCCATAGCCAGATTTCTGCATCGGGCAGCCATTACAGGAATCTCTCCACCAGCGCATGAATGGGGCGAATGGCTGCATCATCCTGCGCCTTAAGATCGGCGAAGATGCCGTGTTCGAGGGCATGCCGGCAGTTGCAGGCGCAGGATGGCTGCGGCGCCGCGCCGGATGCGAAAAAGGCCTGCAACATGCGTTGCGCCTTGTCTGCATTGGCGTGCATCACTTCAATCAGCGAGGCCACTGACACATCATCCTCTTCCTCATGCCAGCAGTCATAATCCGTGCACATGGCGACGGTGGCGTAGCAAATCTCGGCTTCGCGGGCGAGTTTGGCTTCAGGCATGTTGGTCATGCCAATCACGTCCATGCCCCAGCTGCGATACATCTCTGACTCAGCACGGCTGGAAAACTGGGGCCCCTGCATGACCAGATAATTGCCGCTCTGATGGGCGTTGACGCCTGCATTTGCACATGCTTCGGACAACGACGCCTTCAGGCACGGGCAGACCGGATCGGCCATTGAAATATGAGCAACGACGGGGCCGGAAAAAAATGTGTTTTCGCGTCCGAAGGTGCGGTCAACGAACTGATCGGCCAAAACAAAGTCGCCCGGATGAATATGCTCGCGCAGCGAGCCCACGGCGGAAATGGAAATAATGCGATCCACGCCGGCCAGCTTCATGGCGTAGATATTGGCGCGATAGTTGATGTTGTGCGGCGGCAGGCGATGGCCGCTTCCATGGCGCGGCAGAAAGACAATTTCATGCTCGCCCATGCGCGCCAGCAACAGCTGATCCGACGGCCTGCCGCAGGGCGTTTCAATGTCCATTCGATCCAGCGTCTCAAGGCCTTCAATATTGTAAAGACCGCTGCCGCCGATAATGCCTGTACGCGCTACTGTCGCCATAGATTCACTCTGCCTCGCCTTTAAGCTGGCCGCATGCTGCCATAATATCCCGACCTCGTGAACGTCTCACCGTGGCCCGAACGCCTTTGCCTGTCAACCGGGCTGAAAATTGCTCCAGATGTTTTTTTGATGCGCCGATGTACGGGCTTCCCGGATAGGGGTTGAACTGGATCAGGTTGATTCGTTCCCGTTCACGATTGACGAATTCGGCCAGTGCGCGCATGTCCTCCGGTCGGTCGTTGACGCCTTTGAGAAGCACATATTCGAGAGTGATATGCCGCTGTTTGCCAAGCGGGTAGGCATCCAGACATTTGCGCAGCATTGCCAGGGGGTATTTCCGGTTGACCGGAACCAGCGTGTTGCGCAGCGCATCGGTTGCAGCATGCAGGGAAATAGCCAGATTCACCGCATACGCCCGACCGAGGCGATCAATCTGCGGCGCAAGACCGGATGTTGAAACGGTAATGCGCCGGCGCGAAAGCCTGAGTCCGTCCTCAGCCATCAGCATCCCCAGGCTGCCATGCAGGCCTGCCTCATTGGCCATCGGTTCGCCCATGCCCATGTAAACGATATGCGTGACTTCGTTATGCAAAGTCTCCGGCAGCGGCTGGTTGCGCAGATCCGCCCTGACGGCGAGCGCCTGAGCGAAAATTTCAGCCGCTGTCAGATTGGCCTCAAATCCCTGCGTGCCGGTATGGCAGAACGGGCAGTCGAGCACGCAGCCAACCTGGGTGGAGATACAGACCGTGCCGCGCCTTGCTTCAGGGATAAACACGGCCTCCACCATTTTTCCCTCTACGCCGGCGCGATCAAGGGCGAACAGATATTTGCGCGTGCCATCTTCCGAACATTGCCGGCGAACCGGCTTTAGAGGTTCGCACAACAGCTCGGCCTTGAGCCTGGCGCGGAGATTTGCCGGAATGTTCTTCATTTGATCAGGATTCAGCACGCCTTTATTGCGCCAGCCCAACACCTGTCCGGCGCGGAATGCGGGATGTTCCCATGCGTTCATCAAGCCCCTAAGCTCAGCAAGCGTAAGTCCGGGTAATTGTTGCGTGTTTTTTATCATATTGTCGATTTTGATAACATCCTCAGGCGACTTGATGGCAAAGGCCTGCTCAGCGGAACCCGAGCAATAATGGCGCAGAACGTCCATTCCGTTGCAAGCAGTAAAGAACGGGGCGCCATGGGCTGTTACAGGCGGACGGGAATGCCCTGAGCAGCCAGATATTCCTTGCTTTCACGAATGGTGAATGTGCCGAAATGGAAAATCGAGGCGGCCAGCACGGCATCGGCGCCGCCCGCGCTCAGGCCCTCGGCCAGATGCTCCAGTGTTCCCACGCCGCCCGAAGCTACGACATTGGCGCTAATGGCGTCAGACACGGCGCGGGTGAGGGGAATATCGTAGCCGTTTTTGGTGCCGTCGGCATCCATGCTGGTGAGCAAAATCTCGCCCGCTCCGTAATCGGACATGCGTCGGGCCCAGTCCACCGCATTGATGCCGGTCGGCTTGCGTCCGCCATGGGTGAAACACTGCCAGTGATCGCCGCATCTTTTGGCGTCAACCGCCACCACGATGGTGGATGAGCCGAATCGCTCGGCTGCCTCTTTGACCAGTTCAGGGTTGACAATGGCGGCGGTGTTGATCGACACCTTGTCCGCGCCCGCATGCAGCAGGCTCTCAATATCGGAGACCGCCTTGACGCCGCCGCCGACGGTGAGCGGCATAAATACGTGTTCGGCTACGCGGGTCACCATATGATAGAGCGTATCGCGGCTCTCATGGCTGGCGCGGATATCGAGAAAACAGAGCTCATCCGCTCCCTGCTCATCATATTTGATCGCCGCCTCGACCGGGTCGCCGGCATCAATGATATCAACGAATTGCACGCCCTTGACCACGCGACCATGCGCTATATCGAGGCAGGGGATGATGCGCTTTGACAACATTAGACCAGATTAACCGCAAAGACGTGAAGAAAGGCAATAAACTGTTTGTTTTTGCGCCATTGGGGTGAACAGCCTTTCATTTGAGCTGTTCCACGGCGGCGGCAAAATCGATGGTGTTTTCATAAATCGCCCGACCGGTAATAGCCCCGCAAATGCCGTCATCGGCATGCGCCGCACAGGCAGTGACGTCTTCCATGCGGGCTATGCCGCCGGAGACAATCACCGGAATGGAGATGGCGCGGGCGAGATTCACAGTCTCTGCGATATTCGGGCCGGTCAGCATGCCGTCACGGGAGATGTCGGTGTAGATAATTGCAGCCACGCCTGCATCCTCAAACGTTTGCGCCAGATCAACCGCTGTTGTGTCGGTGACATCATCCCAGCCGTGCACTGCCGCCATGCCGGCTTTGGCGTCTATGCCGACGCAGACCTGTCCCGGAAACGCCCTGCATGCCTGCTCCACCAGCTCCGGATGAGAGATGGCCGCAGAGCCCAGAATAACACGCTGGACGCCCAGATTCAGCGTCCCTTCGATCATCGACAGATTGCGCAGGCCGCCGCCCAGTTGCACCGGGATCGAAAGCGCGTCGCAGATGGCGCGAATGGCATTTCGGTTGGCCGGCTTGCCGGCAAAGGCGCCATCCAGGTCAACCACATGCAATCGCCTTGCCCCCAGCGATTGCCAGCGCGCCGCCATTGCCGCCGGATTGTCGCCATAATCAGTCGCATCATGCATGCGTCCCTGTTTCAGGCGGACGCAGTGACCGTCCTTCAGATCTATGGCGGGAATCAGTTCAAAAGGGGTTTTGGTTTTCATGCTCGCGAATGATGCAGATAATGCCGCTGCAATGCACCTGCATCTTTCGCCTGAAGTTTCTTACGGCCTGATTGTCCGGGGCTGTTACCGGTCAGACGCAGAGGGATCGGACGGACCGCCCGGGTGAATAATGAATAAAAATGCTTCACATTCATTATTCATGACGACAGATTGCCGGCATGGCGGATGAAACGCAAAAACTGATTCTTGAAATGGCGCAGAAGCGCTTTGCGCATTACGGGCTGAAAAAAACCGCCATGGCCGAGATTGCCGCCGATTGCGATATGAGCGTCGGCAATCTCTATCGCTTTTTCAAAAACAAGGAAGCCATAGCCTGCGCCGGGGCGCAGGCCTGCATGCGGGAGAAGGCCGAACGGGCGGAGGCCGTTGCCGCGCTTGAGACTGATCCCTTGCGGCGCATCCGCAGCTTTTTGCTTGATCGCCTGCGCTTTATGCACAGTTTTGTCAGCGAAACGCCGCATCTCCATGAAATGGTTGAACTTGTTATAACTCGATCCGGTGATATGCTGCAACATTATGAGGACAGGGCCATCGCTTATATAAAATCCGCCCTCGATGAAGGCATGGCCGGCGGTCGCTTTCGTCAGGCAGACAGTCAGCAACTGGCCACGTCCATTTTTAACTGCACGTTCCGCTATAAC
>CAYTFI010000129.1:0-5407 GCA_964437065.1 uncultured Zetaproteobacteria bacterium
AACCAGCGCAGCGGTGCTTGTTCTTGGATATCTGGCAAGAAACCTGCTGGAGAATCGTTTAAGGAAAGGCCTCGAAGATCACAAAGCGCTAAAGCGCGATTGGGAAAACCAAAGCAAGTGGCCATCAGTGCCCGGCCATGCGAGGCGGCCGACCACCTTCGGCAGCTGATTACGGCCGTTAGGCTCTATTCGAATTTCATCACAACGTCCATGGATTTATGCAAGACCCTGATGATTTCAATCATGCCTTTGCCATCCTGCTTGTAGAAAACAAAATGGCTGCCTTGCGGAAATTTCCTGTAGCCCTTTGCGATATAATCACATGCCATGCCAATTTCAGGATTCACGGCAATCTGCGAGAAGCAGTTATCCAATCCTTTAAGGTAGATGTTTCTCTGGGTTACTCCCCATTTTCTTGTTGTATATCGGCCAATTTCGATCAGATCCGCCAGCGCTTTCCTTGAAACCTTACAGGTCGGCATTAATAAATCTCGCCATCAAGTTCCTTGACCATCTTTTCGTAAGAGTAATTTGCAAATCCGCTTTTTTCGCCCTCATCAAGCATGGCCCGGAGAGTCTCAAGTTTTGTTTCATTGTTTTCAAGCAGTCTCAATCCTGCTCTAACGACTTCACTTGCAGAACCAAAGCGCCCATTTTTTACGCGCTCAGAAATAAATTCATCAAAGTGAGGCCCAAGGGTAATACTTGTATTCTTAGCCATAGATGCACACCTCTCTTGTACCAAATAATACCTAATATTGGTACAGTAGTCGTGCGGGCGTGACAGGTCAATCACGCAGACAGCAAAAAAGCAGCCACATATTTCATGCACTATGCCCTGACATTGGTAACGCCCAAACATGCCTCCGGCATGCACAGCAACATCCCCGTGGTTTGGTTTGCAGTCAGCGTGTAGTATCGCCCGCGTCCGCAAGGGCGGGCTTTGAACTTCAAGCGGGAGATCGTGCATGGCTGACGTGAAAAAGGTTGTGCTCGCCTATTCCGGCGGGCTTGACACCTCCATCATTCTAAAGTGGCTGCAGGAAACATATGGCTGCGAAGTCGTGACGTTTACGGCAGATATCGGTCAGGGCGAGGAGGTGGAAGCCGCACGCACCAAAGCGAAGGCCGGTGGTGTGTCGTCGATTTACATTGAGGATCTGACAGAAGACTTCGTGCGTGATTATGTCTTCCCGATGTTCCGCGCCAACGCAATTTACGAGGGTGAATATCTGCTCGGCACCTCGATCGCGCGGCCCCTGATTGCCAGGCGCATGATCGAGATTGCCGAGGCTGAAGGCGCCGATGCCGTTTCACATGGGGCCACCGGCAAGGGCAATGATCAGGTGCGCTTCGAGCTTGGGTTTTACGCCCTGAATCCGGATATCCACATCATTGCGCCGTGGCGCGAATGGGACATAGTCAGCCGCGAGGACATGATGCGCTATGCCGGGGAGCACGGCATCCCGGTCGAGCGCAAACGCGATGAAAGCAAATCGCCCTATTCGATGGATGCGAACCTGCTGCATATTTCCTATGAAGGATACAATCTGGAAGACCCGTGGTCCGAGCCGGAGGAGTCCATGTGGCGCTGGTCCGTCTCACCGGAAAGCGCGCCCGATGCGCCAGAGTATGTGGAACTCACCTACCAGGGTGGCGATATCGTGGCTGTGGGCGATGAGGCGATGACCCCGGCCGGCGTGTTGAGTCGCCTGAACGAGATGGGTGGCAGGCACGGCATTGGTCGCATTGATATCGTCGAAAACCGCTATGTGGGCATGAAATCACGCGGCTGCTATGAGACGCCAGGCGGCACCATCATGCTGAAGGCGCATCGCGCCATGGAGTCCATCACGCTGGACCGCGAGGTGGCGCACCTGAAAGATGAACTGATGCCCCGCTACGCCAGGCTGATTTACAACGGCTACTGGTTCAGCCCCGAACGCGAAATGTTGCAGCAGATGATTGATGCCTCGCAGGCCTTTGTGAACGGCGTTGTCAGGCTGAAGCTTTACAAGGGGAATGTGATTGTCGTGGGCCGCAAGTCGGACAATTCGCTGTTTGATGAGCGTCTGTGCACATTTGAGGATGATGCCGGGGCCTACGACCAGCAGGACGCCAGTGGATTCATCAAGCTGAATGCGCTCAGGTTGCGGCTGGCAAATCTGGCCAGAGCCAGAGAGTAAGCGGGCCCTAAATGCGCTACACCTTTGAGGAGAAGGTGCTTCACTTTCTGATTGCTGGCGGCATGATCCTGGAACTCATTCTGGAACACTGGATGCAGCGCCCGAAACCGGGCGAAACCATCACCGTGTCCCAAGCCCTTTTTTTTGGCGCACATGAGTTTATCGGCATCTCCATGCTGGTGATCGTGATGACACGGTTTATGTTGATGGCAGGAGAGCGGAAAGACTTTCTGCGCCTGTTCCCATGGTTCGAGGAGAAGGGGCGCCAGGGCCTTGTGTACGAGTTAAGGAATGCTCCGCCCGACTGGTTCTCCGGCAATCTGAAGGCTATCGGTGAGCAGGATTTCCTTGCCAAGACCGTGCATGGACTGGGACTGCTGCTGGCGCTGGGCCTGGGGTTGACCGGTCTGACGCTATTCATCGAAATATCGCCGGAAGGCGCCACGGGCGCTCTGGGGCGCGGAGCCATGGAGGTTCACGCGCTGATGGGAACCCTGCTGTGGGTGTTTCTCATCGCGCACATTGCAATGACAATCTATCATCAACTGCTGGGCCACAGGGCCATGCAACATATCTTCTGGAAAGAAAAACCATGAAATACGCCCGTATGACCCGATTAATTCACCTGCTTCTCGCCATATTCATCACGCTGCAACTGACCGGCGGCGAATTGATGGATGTGCCCGGCGCCGGTGAAGATCATCAGGCCGCCAGTCTGATCACGCAGGCAGAAGCGCATGAGGGCGGCAATCATGCCGTTGCGGGAGACAGTCTGTTGTTTGATATGCATGAATACATCGGCCTGTTTCTGGTATTGCTCGTGCTGGCCCGCTGGGCGTGGGGCTTCATGTGGCGCGGCAATGCGAACTGGCATACGATGTTTTTGTGGCTGACAGCGCAGGGCCGAAAGGAACTGGCCGATGACCTGAAGCGTGAACCGGCAAGCTGGCTCAAAGGCAGACTGCCCGCGCCAACGGAGCGGGATGCCATCGCCAAAACTGTGCACGGCTTCATGATTCTCACCGCCACCGGCATGGCACTGACCGGTCTGACCCTCTATTTCGGCTGGAATGAGCAGGGGCATCAGACCGCACTTGTTGCCGGCATTAGTGAGATTCATGAAACGCTATCGAGCATCCTGTGGATCCTGCTTGGCGGACATGTGTTCATGGCGCTGTGGCATCAGATGCTGGGGCACAATGTGCTCGGCAAGATATTTTCGCTAAAGGATTGATGCGTGATTGCAGCCGAAATATTCAAGGCGCTGGGTGACCCGGTGCGGCTTCGTCTCTTTCATCTCCTGGCCAGCTGTGATGAGTTGTGTGTCTGCCACCTTACGGAAGCATCGAATCTGCCGCAGAGTACGGTATCGCGACACTTGGGTATTTTGCGCCATGCCGGATTGGTGGCGACCCGCCGCGAGGGCAAGTGGATGCACTATCGCCTGACAAACGGCGTGGCAGGCAAGCTGGCTGCACTGATTCCCGAAATTTCAGATGATGAAACCTTCCAAAAGGATAGGAAACGCCTGCAACAATCCTCAGAAGGTCAGCCTTAACCTATCTTACTATTTATATATCCGCATAATTAGATATAATAGCTCTATAAGGAGCTTTTTATGTCTGCGCCTGCTGCATCAATGAATACAAAATCCATGGGTGTCTTTGCCCGTTATCTGACCATCTGGGTGTTCCTGTGCATCGTTGCCGGCATTGGACTGGGCAATGTGATGCCGGCCATATTTCATACCCTCGGAGGCATGGAGGTGGCGCATATCAATATGCCGGTCGCCCTGCTGATCTGGGCCATGATTCTGCCGATGCTGTTGAAAATCGATTACTCGGCCCTGAATGAAGTGTGGGATCACCGCCGTGGCGTCGGTGTGACGGTTGCCATCAACTGGCTGGTCAAACCCTTCTCGATGGCGCTGCTCGGTTACATCTTCCTGCGCGTCCTGTTTGTCGACTGGCTCGACCCGGCGCAAATCGACTCCTATATCGCAGGGCTTATTCTGCTGGCCGCCGCTCCCTGTACGGCCATGGTGTTCGTCTGGTCGCGCCTGACCGGCGGCCATCCGCAATTCACATTGAGCCAGGTGGCGTTGAACGATGTGATTATGATCTTCGCCTATGCGCCCATTGTCGGCCTGCTGCTCGGTGTGGCCTCAATTACCGTCCCCTGGGATACGCTGTTTCTGTCGGTGTTGCTCTACATCGTGATTCCGGTGATCGTGGCCTATGTGCTGCGCAGGGCCTTGACTGCAAAGGGAAAGCTGGATGACGTACTGCACATGATGGATCCGGTTTCGATGGGCGCGCTGCTGGTCACCGTGATGTTGCTGTTCGGCTTTCAGGGCGAACAGATCATGGCGCAGCCGCTAGTGATTCTGTTGCTGGCGATTCCGATTACCATTCAGGTCTATTTCAATTCCATGCTGGCCTATTGGCTCAATCGCAAGCTGGGCGTGGCGCACTGTGTCGCCGGTCCATCCGCCCTGATCGGCGCATCTAATTTCTTTGAACTGGCCGTTGCAGCAGCAATTGCCCTGTTTGGCTTTGAGTCAGGGGCAGCATTGGCTACTGTTGTTGGCGTGCTGGTCGAAGTGCCGGTGATGCTCTCTGTCGTATCCATCGTCAATCGCAGCAAATCGTGGTATGAATCGGGGGCTACCGTACAATCAGCGCGGCAGGCCGCGCCCGTGGAGATGAGAAGTGAGTAAAACGCGCGTCCTGTTTCTGTGCACCGGCAATTCCTGCCGATCACAGATGGCCGAGGGCTGGCTTAAGGCGCTCGGCGGCAACCGCTTCGAGGTCTTTTCCGCCGGCATCGAGGCGCACGGCCTGAACCCCAGGGCGGTGGCCGCCATGCGCGAGGCCGGCGTGGACATCTACGGCCAAGCGTCGGAAATCCTCGATCCCGAGTTGCTGAAATCAATCGATCTACTCGTCACGGTCTGCGGCCATGCGGACGAACACTGCCCGATGGTTCCGGTATCCTGCAAAAAGGAACACTGGCCGTTCAGCGACCCAGCCAAAGCCACCGGCACGGAAGAGGGCATCATGGCCGAGTTCCGCCGCGTGCGCGATCAGATCAAGGCACGCATTGAGACGTTTCTTCACGCAGGTGGCTGATTTGTTGGCACACCTAGCCTCTGAGCAAGGTTGCCAAAATGCTGAACCTAAGAGACTGAAATAAGTAAACTGTCCCCGCTTTTCCTATTA
>CAYTFI010000130.1:0-5381 GCA_964437065.1 uncultured Zetaproteobacteria bacterium
GCCCGCAGGGTGAGGGGCATGGACGCCCCGAATCAATCATCACGGCGATTCATAAATAGTGCGAGCTGGCAACTGTATTGAATATTGGAATGAATAATCTTGATCCGTATGCTAATCTTTGCCACCTTATAACGGGAGGGCGACCGGATTCATGGATATATTGCAGCAGCAGCCGCAGCGTGCGCTGATTCTTGGCGCTGGCCGAAAGGGCTCTGATATCCTGGCGATGCTTTTGGAGGATGAACTGGTAAACGTCGTCGGCATCGTGGATATGGATTCTGATGCGCCCGGCCTGGCGCAGGCCAGGCAGCAAAATATTCCTGTTTATGCAAGCGTTGAACAGGCGCTGCATGAATGTTCGCCGTGCATAGCCTTTAATGTGACGGGCAATGAGATGGTGGAAGCCGTGGCTTCGGAAATTCTGGGCGTCGGAGGCGTGATCGGCGGGCTGGCGGCCACGTTGATGTGGAATGTCGTGTCAAATCTGAAACGGGCCAGAGACGATCTCCATTTTCATGCCAGCCATGACTCCCTGACCGGCCTGCATAACCGATGGTATATGATGGAGTTGTTGCAGCAGGGGGTGAATCAGGCCATCCGTTATCAGCATCCCTATACGATTGTGATGATTGATCTTGACTATTTTAAACAGGTCAACGATAAATATGGGCATGCAGCAGGGGACAAGGTGTTGCGGGAAACTGCCAGATTGCTGGAGGCGGCGTTCAGAGACGCCGATATTGCCGGTCGCTGGGGCGGAGAAGAGTTTCTGGTGCTCATGTCCCTTACGGACAAGAAGGGCGCGGTCAGGGCGACGGAACATTGGCTAAAGCAGTTGCAGGCCTCGCCGATTGCGCTGGATGATCATGTGTCGCTGACGATCGGCGCTTCCGCAGGCATTGCGATGATTGATCATGAGGCGGATATGGAAGATGCCGGTTCTGTGCTTGAAGCGCTGTTGCGGGAGGCCGATGTCCGCTTGTATCAGGCCAAGGCGAATGGCCGAGGCTGCGTCTGCGCCGGCTGATATGCGGGATCAAATAGTTTTACCGCGCCGCAAAACGCGCCGGCTGATGGTCGGAGACGTTGCTATTGGCGGCGGCGCGCCCATTGCAGTGCAGTCGATGACCAACACGCCGACCACGGATGTTGATGCGACCGTAGCCCAGATTCATCGATTGGAAGATGCCGGGGCGGACATCGTGCGCGTTTCGGTTCCTGATGCGGAGTCGGCGGCGGCGCTGCCCGAAATTCTTGCTCAGACCAGCGCCCCGATTATTGCGGATATCCACTTCAGCTACAAAATGGCGCTCTCATCACTGCAAGCCGGGGTGCATGGCTTGCGCCTGAACCCTGGCAATATTGGCGGTCGCAATCGTGTTGAGCGGGTGGTCAGGGCTGCCGCCGAGCGCGGCGTCTCTATCCGGATCGGCGTCAATGCCGGCTCGCTGGAGAAGGAACTGAATGAGAAATATGGCGAGCCCTGCGCCGACGCCATGGTTGAATCAGCCCTGAATCACATCCAGATTCTTGAGGATATGAACTTTCATGATATCAAGGTGTCGTTGAAGGCGAGCAATATTCCCATGACCGTGACCGCCTATCGCAAGCTGGCGGACAAGGTCGATTATCCGCTGCATCTGGGCATAACCGAGTCGGGCAGCCTGTTTGGCGGGACGGTGAAATCATCGGTAGGTCTGGGCCTGCTTCTGGCCGATGGAATAGGCGACACCATCCGCATTTCGCTGGCGGCTGAACCGGAAGAGGAGGTGCGGGTCGGCTTTGAAATGCTCAAGGCGCTGGGGCTGCGGCATCGCGGCGTCAACCTGATTGCCTGCCCCTCCTGCGCCCGGCAGAAATTCAATGTTATTGAAACCGTCGCCCGGCTGGAGGAGAGGCTGGCGCATATCCGTGAAAGCATGGATATTGCCGTGATCGGTTGCGTAGTGAACGGCCCCGGCGAGGCCAGAGAGGCTGATTTCGGCGTCACCGGCGGTCAGCCCGAGCACTTAATGTATGAGGACGGAGACAAGGCGGAGAAAGTGGCCTCGGAGGCGATGATCGACCGACTGGTCGAGCAGGCCGAGGCGCGCGCCAAAGCGATCCGGGACAGGCAGGAGAGAGGATAGGCCGGATGGCGGCAAAGGCATTGCAAAGCATACGCGGCATTCATGACGGGCTGGTTGATGATGTGCGCCGCTGGCAGCGTATTGAGGCGGCTGCGCGCAGGGTGTTCGGCAGCTATGCGTTCTCCGAGGTGCGACTGCCGGTGCTGGAGCCGACGGCGTTGTTTGTGCGCTCGATTGGCGAGGCGACCGATATAGTCGCCAAGGAGATGTATGCCTTCACTGATCAGGGCGGGGACAATATCTGCCTGCGTCCCGAGGGCACGGCGGGCGCAGTGCGCGCCTATCTGCAGGCCGGCCTGACGCGGGCCGGCGCGCAGCGCTGGTTTTATGTCGGCCCGATGTTCCGCCGGGAACGACCGCAAAAGGGGAGATTGCGCCAGTTCCAGCAGATTGGCGCAGAGATGTTTGGCGTTGCCGGCCCGGTTGCGGACGCCGAGCTGCTGGCTATGGCGCATGCCTTTTTAACAGAGCTGGGCATTCCGGGACTGAGCATGGAAATCAATTCGCTGGGCTGTCCGGCATGCCGCCCGTCTTATCGCGATTTACTGGTGGACTATTTGCATCCGCGCGCCGGCAAGCTTTGCCTGACATGCAATGAACGCATAGAAAAAAATCCCTTGCGCGTGCTTGATTGCAAGATCGAGTCCTGTCAGGCGGAGCTTGGCAATGCGCCGGAGATGGCGAGCCATCTGTGCGCTGATTGCGCAGCCCATTTTGATGGCCTGCAAAAGGCTCTGGACGCCCTGCAGGCGCCGCACCGGTTGAATGCCAGAATTGTTCGCGGCCTTGATTATTATAATCGCACCGCCTTTGAGATCGTCACTGATCAACTGGGCGCTCAGGGCACGGTGCTGGCGGGCGGGCGCTATGACGGCCTGGCGCAGGAGCTGGGCGGCCCGCCTACGGCGGCAATCGGCTTCGCCGCCGGACTGGAGCGACTGGCCATGTTGCTGGATAATATTGAAGCGGAAGGGCCGGATATCGCCATGGTCGCACTGGGAAATGCCGCGCTGAACTATTCACTGCAGCAGGCGGCGATATTGCGCGCAGCGGGGCTGAGCGTGGCGCACTGCGGCGGCGGCGGCGCCAGGCGGCAGTTTAAAATGGCCGACCGCGAAGGCGCGCGCTACGTGGCTGTGGCGGGGGAGGACGAAATGCAGGCAGGGATGCTGATGCTCAGGGATATGCACAGCGGCGAGCAGCGACAGCTGGACGCGTCGGATATTGTCGCTCTTCTGGGCCGGCCGGGATGAAGGGAATAATTCTGGCGGGCGGGTCGGGCACGCGCCTGCATCCGTTAACCCTGTCGGTAAGCAAGCAGTTGATGCCGGTTTACGACAAGCCGATGATTTATTATCCGCTGACCACGCTGATGCTGGCGGGCATTCGGGATATCCTTATTATTTCAACGCCGCAGGATTTGCCGCTGTTTGAGCGACTGCTCGGCTCCGGCGAGGACTGGGGATGCTCTTTTTCCTATGGTGTCCAGATCGAGCCCAGGGGGCTGGCCGAGGCATTTATTATTGCCCGTGAGTTTGTCGGGCGCCATCCGGTCGCCTTGATTCTGGGCGATAATATCTTTTTTGCCCAGGGGCTTCCGGCGCAATTGCAAAGGCTCCGGCGAGAGATAAGCGGCGCAACGGTGTTCTGTTATCAGGTTCGCGATCCCGAACGCTATGGCGTGGCCGATATTGACCCTTGCGGGCGGGTGCTTTCGGTTGAGGAAAAGCCGAAGCGGCCAAGGTCGAACTGGGCGATTACCGGGCTCTATTTTTTTGATAACGCCGTGCTTGATATTGCCGCAGGCGTGCAGCCGTCGATGCGAGGCGAGCTGGAAATCACCAGCGTTATTCAGGTTTATCTGGAGCAGCGCGGATTGCGGGCGCAATTGCTGGGCCGGGGGACGGCCTGGCTGGATACGGGAACGCATGAGTCGCTGATGGATGCGGCGCGCTATGTTGAGGTGATTGAACGCCGGCAGGGCATGAAAATCGGTTGCCCTGAAGAGGTGGCCTGGCGCATGGGCTTTATCGACGACGCCATGCTTGCTCATCGGGCCGCAGGCCTGAAAAAAAGCGGTTATGGCGAGTATTTATTGTCGCTTCTGAAAACGCACGGATGAGCTTTGCAGCGAAAAACATGCTGGTTACGGGCGGCGCGGGCTTTATCGGCTGCAATTTTGTGCGCCATATGCTTGCGCATGATCGGAATGTTCGCGTTATTACGCTCGATTTGCTCACTTATGCCGGTTCGCCGGACAATCTCAAGGATTTGCCGGATGCATCCCGCCATGCCTTCGTACAGGGGGATATTTGCAATCGGGGCCTGATTGACGCGCTGCTTCGTGAGCACAAGATCGACACTATTGTACATTTTGCTGCTGAATCACACGTTGATAATTCTATTTCCGGCCCCGAAATATTCGTCAGGACAAACGTGACGGGCACGTTTACATTGCTGGATTCCGCGCGTGAGTTCTGGTTAGAGGAAAAGAATCTGGATGCGCGGAAATGCCGCTTCCATCATATTTCAACCGATGAGGTTTATGGCGCGCTGGGCAAGGGCGATCCTGCTTTTAGCGAGCGAACGCCCTATGCGCCGAACTCGCCCTATTCCGCCTCCAAGGCGGGGTCTGATCATCTGGCGCGTGCATATTTTCATACCTATGGCCTGCCTGTCACAACCACCAATTGCTCAAACAATTACGGCCCGTTTCAACACAGCGAGAAGCTGATCCCCACGATTATCCGCAATTGCGTGAATGGCGCGCCGATCCCGGTCTATGGCGATGGCTCAAATATTCGCGACTGGCTGTATGTGGAAGACCACTGCCGTGGTATTGAGGCGGCGATTCGGCGCGGCCGGCCCGGTGAAACCTATAATCTGGGCGGCATCAATGAATGGGCCAATATTGATATTGTCAAATGCATCTGCGCCCTGATGGATGAATTTTCAGCTGATGGCCGCCACAGGTCGCAAATCGCCAGACATGATTCACTGATTTCATTCGTCGCCGACCGACCGGGCCATGACTGGCGTTACGCCATTGATGCGGCCAAGGCGATCAATGAACTTGGCTGGCGGCCTGAAGAAACATTTGAGTCGGGGATTCGTAAAACGGTAGCATGGTATCTGGCCCGCAATCTGGATAGCCCCGCAGCGTTTATATAAAACAAACGGTGAGCTGAATAGTTATAAACCTATATTCCTCAGTTGGGAGTGCGTGCAGGGTGTAAGATATGGATTTGAAGG
>CAYTFI010000131.1:0-5293 GCA_964437065.1 uncultured Zetaproteobacteria bacterium
CTTCTATCTGCTCCTTCCAGCTACAGCCCTCGCTTGCGCAAACGTGTTCGGCGCCCCGGCGTTTGGTGGTTTTCTCGGTCACAAACGGCGCGCCGCATGCCGGGCAGGGCCGCTCAATCGGCTTGTTCCACAGCGCATTCTTGCACTTGGGGTATTTTGAGCAGGAGTAAAATATCTTGCCGCGCCGGGATTTCTTTTCCAGAAATGTGCCCTTGCCGCATTCCGGGCAACTGATTCCGGTATCTTTCGGCTTCTCCAGCGGCTGGATGTTCCTGCATTTGGGATAGGCCGAACAGCCCAGGAATTTTCCGTAGCGCCCCGATTTTATGGCCATCGGTTCACCGCATTTATCGCAGAGCTGATCGGATAATTCGAGTTCGTCAGGTTCATCATCTTTTTTACCATTGATCGGCTTGGCAAACTTACAGCCGGGATAACCCGTACAGGCAAGGAATTTTCCGTAACGGCCCAGCTTGACAACCATCTGTCTGCCGCATTCGGGGCAAGCCTCATCAGTGAGTTTAACAGGCCGAGGCATTTTCATCGCTTCATCGACTCGAGATTTAAAAATCGGCCAGAAATCTCGCAGCAAGGGTTTCCATGCTTGCTCACCACGCGCAATAGCATCAAGTTTGTCTTCGATGCTGGCTGTAAAACCGGTATCTACAATGTCATTAAAACTTATAGTATTCTCAAGCTCACCAAGCAGGTAGTCATTAACCCAGTCGCCTGTATCGGTCGGAACAAAGCGTTTTTTCTCCATCTCAACGTATTTACGTTCGCGCAGCACATTCAGAATCGAGGCATAGGTGGATGGACGTCCGATGCCGTCTGCCTCCAACTCTTTAACCAGTGTGGCTTCAGAGAATCTCGGTTTGGGTTCGGTAAAATGCTGCTTGGCATCGGCCTGCCTGATTTGTACAGCATCACCAACTGCCAAAGCCGGCAGCAATCTGTCCTTGTCATCCCTGGCCGGCTCATCCGTACTCTCGATATAGAGCTTGCGGAAACCGGGAAATGCCAGCGCCGAACCGGTAGCGCGCAGCGTCAGCGCATCCGCGGTCATGTCGGCCCGCACCTGATCGAGAATGGCCGGCGCCATCTGCGATGCCATGGCGCGCTTCCAGATCAGCGAGTATAATTTCCATGCATCCGCCTCAAGTGCGGCCTTCATGGTCTCAGGCGTGCGGCGACCGGATGTCGGTCGAATGGCTTCGTGCGCCTCCTGGGCATTTTTGCTCTTTGTTTTGAAGCGGCGCGGCTTGTCGGGCAGATAATCGCTGCCATATCGGGAGCTGATCAGGGCCCTCATTTCGGCAATGGCATCTTCCGCCAGCGACACTGAATCGGTTCGCATATAGGTGATCAGGCCGACCGGCTCGCCGTCAACAACGACGCCCTCATACAGCTTCTGCGCGATCTGCATGGTTTTGCGCGCCGTAAAGCCAAGCTTGCGCGCCGCGTCCATTTGCAGGGTGGTGGTAATAAAAGGCGGCGCCGGATATTGCCGAGCCTGCTTTTTCCGCACCTCGGCAACGGTGAACGAGCCGCTCTCAACCCGGCGCGCCATGAGCCTGGCATTGACGCCGTCAATGATGGCGAACTTGCCCAGCTTCTTGCCATCCAAGGCATGCAGCTGAGCCGGGAATGATTCGCTTGTCCGGCAAACGGCATCTATGGTCCAGAACTCTTTCGGCTTGAACGCGCGAATCAACTTCTCGCGCTCGCAGATCAGGCGCAGCGCCACCGACTGCACGCGACCGGCGGACAGGCCGCTGCAAATCTTGCGCCAGAGCAGCGGCGACAGGGTGAAGCCAACCAGATAATCAAGGGCGCTGCGGGCCTGCTGGGCGTCAACAAGATGCATGTCCACCGTGGTCGGATTGGCAACAGCCTCGGTGATCGCCTTTTTTGTGATTTCGTGGAAGGTGATGCGGCGGACATCCTTGCCGTCCAGCGTTCCGCGCTCGCGCAGCACCTCGGCGACATGCCAGGCGATAGCCTCGCCCTCGCGATCCAGATCGCTGGCCAGAATCAGCGCGTCGGCTCGTTTCATGGCCTTGTCGATGGCATCCAGGCGTTTCTTTTTATCATCGATAATCTTGTATTTGATGGCGAAATCGTTATCGGGATCGACCGAGCCATCCTTCTTGGGAAAGGCGCGCACATGGCCATAGGAGGCCAGCACCTTGTAACCCTTGCCCAGATATTTTTCGATAGTTTTTGCTTTGGCGGGAGACTCCACCACAACCACTGCATTCATGTTTGATGCAACTCCACGGTTGGCCAGTCTTATTGCTGAATGACGCAGGCCAATAAATAACGGCTGCCCGGAAGGCGCTCAAGCACCCCCTGCAACTCAAGGCGCAGCAAGATGGGGGAAAGCTCGGACACGGTCAAGCTGCAAGTTTCAGCCAGCTGATCCAGATGCATGATTTCACGCCCCATCTTCTGCAACAGCAGCGCCTCGGCATGCGAGGCCGGAGCATATGATTTGCCGACCGCCCCTTCTCCCTGCCAGCTCATATGCCGCAACACTTCATCAGCGCTCTCGGCCAGTACGGCGCCATCACGGATCAACTGATGGCAGCCGGCATGATTGCCGCCCAGCACCGAGCCCGGCACGGCCAATACTTCGCGACCATAATCGAGCGCCTGACGGGCGGTGATCAGCGAACCTGAGCGCACGTCAGCCTCCATCACCAGCGTCGCCTGCGCCAACCCGGCAATAATACGGTTGCGCCGGGGAAACAGCTCCGGACTGGCCGACACCTGCGGCAACAGCTCGCTGATCACGCAGCCCTGCCTGCTCACCGCTTCCACCTGGCGCTTCTGCTCATCACCAAGTCGGGCCAGGCCGCAGCCGAGCACGGCCAGCGTGGGGGAATCCCCTTCAAGCGCCCCGCCATGCGCAGCTGAATCAATGCCATAGGCCATGCCGCTGACAATCGCCACGCCACGCTGTGAAAAATAGCGACACCAGCGGCGCGTAATCAGTCGACCTTCGCGACTGGCCTTGCGCGCCCCCACCACGGCCAGCAAGCGGGCATGATCAAGACAGGCCGCCTGACCGCGAACAAACAGAACAAGAGGAGCATCCGCAGCGTTGTTGAGAGATTTCGGCCACCGGGGGTCGTCGGGCGAGACAAGTTCAATCTGATGCTGCCGGCAATATGCCGTAATTGACTGTAAATGATCGCGCCTGCTCTGCTGCAAGGCGCTTTGCAATCGCGCTCCGACGCCCTCCACGTCCCTGATCTGCGCCGGCGTCGCCGACCATAATGCATCTATGCCGCCAAAGGCCCG
Source organism: uncultured Zetaproteobacteria bacterium (assembly GCA_964437065.1). Taxonomy (GTDB): domain Bacteria; phylum Pseudomonadota; class Zetaproteobacteria; order Mariprofundales; family Mariprofundaceae; genus Mariprofundus. The sequence goes on from CAYTFI010000131.1 coordinate 3,307, forward strand.
CACCAGCTTGCGCCCCAGCACAGGCCCGACGCCCTGCGCCATGGACAGGCGCAACCAGTCTTTTGCTGCATCCGGGATCATGGCGGCCTTAGCCGGCGAGACAGGTTAACGGGCTACGGCAGTGTGGACGGAATCGCCTATATTAACCGGACCGATCGATTTGATGATCAATGCGATGGAGGCGTGCTGCTGCGGCGTCAGCACCAGCATTTGACCAATAGTCTCATTCGGCAGCCGCACCTCTTTTCCACTAAGCTGATCCTTCACCAGGCGACCGGCCCGGCTAACTGACAGTATGTTTCCCGCCTGAAGTCCCTGCTCCAGACCAAGCGTTATGCCGACCACCTGATGCTGGCCTGCTTCCGCTGCGCCATTGCGAATATAAATAACCTTCCCCGACAATCCGGCCTCCGAAAAACTCGGAACAATGTGCTGATTGACAATCCTGGCCGGCCTGAGCCGGTCGCCCCGCGAAATTTCTTCAAACGCTTTTACAACCAAACACCGATACAGGCCATCGGCTTCAGATATGATCTTGACCCGGCCAAGGTGCTTTATCAGCACGCCAACGGCCTTGCCAACCTGCGGAGCGCGAATCACGTCGCCGGAGCGAAACACATCAAAAAGAGCGCCTGCCTTTGCAGACTGATCCAGCTTGGCATACAACAGATCATTGACGCCAAAATTGATGCGACCGTTTTCGGCATCAACGATATGGCCCGCCCCCTGCACCTGCTCCGGTTGAATAAAATCCTGCCGCGCCAGCACAGTCAGCAATAATGAGTTGTCAATCTTCCCTTCCAGCCGCTCGACCGGCTTGACTATTGCCCTTGGCCTGGGCCGCACCGATCTGAGTCCGCCCTGATCCTGACGCCCCGCGCTGAACCAGATTCTATTGCCCGGATAGATCAGGTCAGGATTGGTAATATAAAGATTCTGCTCCCATATTTTCAGCCATTTCTCGGGATCGTTGAAAAAACATCTGGCAATATCCCAAAGGGTGTCGCCCTTTTTTACTATATAGGGCTGGGCCAGACCGGGCTTGATGTCATCGGCGGTTATTGCGCCTTGAGGGCTCGCTGTCGCTGCCTGCAACAACAGCGGTGAGAAGCAAATCACGGCGAAAAGCGCCACTGGAACAATGTGTTTAAGTTTCATTTACTCCCCCATATGCAATGGTTTAAGCTCATAAGCCGGTCTTCGCGCCCTTGCCGCTCACGGGCTCGACGCCGTCGATGATGCGCTGAATATTACCGGCATGCCTGGCTGTCATCAGCGCAGCAAGCGCCATGCTTGTCAGCAGGCAGGCAATCGAGCCGTTCGCCAGCCAGACCAGCGCAGGCAGCGACAACCCTGCCAGAATGGAGGCCAAAGAGACATAATGACTGAATCGAAAGACTAACAGCCAGACCACAAAGGCGCCCGCCGCCGCCCAGGGCTGCCACGGCAACATGACGCCAAACATCGTCGCCACGCCCTTGCCGCCGCGAAATTTAAGATAAATCGGAAAAATGTGCCCAACGAACGCCGCCATGGCAATGGCCGCCACCCATGTCTGGGAAAGGCCCGCTGCAATAGCCGCAGCAACCGCCAGCGTCCCCTTGCCGACATCGGCCAGCAGGGTGACTATCCCGATCAGCTTGCCGCCGGTGCGCATGACATTGGTTGCGCCGATGTTGCCGCTGCCATGCCGGCGCGGGTCGGACTTGCCGGAGTATTTTGACAAAATCAGGCCAAATGGAATCGCGCCAAGCAGATAGGCCAGGCAGACTGCTCCCGACAGCAGGAAATTCACATGCCGCCCGTGCGATCATGTCGCCGGGACGAGCCTGATCGCTGTTGCGGAAGACGCGCCATCGAGGTGCGGACATAAATCGGCAGAGCGCGCTTCAGCGCCGCTGCAATCGCCGGCCCGGCGAAGACCCGTCTCGACATGCCGTCGCCAATGTCACACATCATTTGAGCCAATTGATTACTCCCTGTTCCG
>CAYTFI010000132.1:0-5275 GCA_964437065.1 uncultured Zetaproteobacteria bacterium
CATGCCGTCGCCAATGTCACACATCATTTGAGCCAATTGATTACTCCCTGTTCCGATCAAGTGCTTCCCCGGAATTATTTATCGGTGCGCTTGCGCCCGGCGCAATCATCACAGCGCCTGAGTCGGGTAACTATGGCCTTCGCATCGACAAGGTCAATGCACCGGCCCGAAAAACAATGTTTTGCACTGCTGAAAAAATTGTCTATGCTATACTCCTGAGAGTCAGCAGTTGCCAGCGTGCGCTTTCGGCCACAATATTGCGACAACTCAGCAGCATAAGACGGGGGAGATACATTGAGGCAATCTCAAGCCGGCAAGAACTCAGCCTGAAATTCCATGGCGATTGACACATCCTGCATTGATGGCGTTAACAGCCTGCCCGAAGCGCTGTTTCGGGCGGCGGAGCAGTATGCGGCCGAACCGGCGCAGTGGCATCGTGAGCAGGGCAAATACCTGCCCGTCACCTACGCGCAACTGGTCAGCCGCATTCGTCGTGTCGCATCAGGGCTGATCCGGGCCGGCGTCAAGGCTGGCGACCGGGTCGCCCTGCTGATGGAAAACCGCCCGGAATGGGCCGTCATTGATTATGCGATTTTATCCATCGGCGCAGTCACCGTGCCGCTCTACTGCTCCTACAGGCCGAAAGATATGTCCTATGTGCTGAATGATTCCGGCGCCGTAGCCATATTGACATCGACAGGAAAGCTGCTGCGCAACCTGCTGATCGCAGTCGATGAATGCCCGCATCTCAAAAAGATATACGCCATGGAAGGCAGCCCGGACAGCGAACAGGTCGAAACGCTGATCTCACTGGAGAGCGGCGATATCGAAGAAAAAAAACTGGCCGGGCGTATGGCCGGAATCCGGCGCGATACGCTGGCGACGCTGGTCTATACCTCGGGCACGACGGCCAATCCGAAGGGCGTAATGCTCACGCACGGCAATATTATCGCTAATCTCGAGGCTATGCCTGCCGTCATTGATCTGTCCGGCGGCGGCAATGGCGACCGCATGCTGTCGTTTCTGCCGCTGGCGCATGCGCTGGAGCGCACCGGCACCCATTTTCTCTCCTATTCATTCGGCCTGTCGATCGCCTTCGCCCAGCGCCCGGACACCGTGGCCAAAAACCTGGCCGAGGCAAAACCCACTATCATGATTGCCGTGCCGCGCATGCTGGAAGTGGTGCGCAGCCGAATACTGGCGCGGGTGGACAAACAATCTACTCTCAAGCAGGCGCTGTTTCACGCTTATTTCAAGCTCGCCAGGCAGGACAGACCGAGCGCCGTCAATCGCCTGATTTTAAAGCTGCTGGATCGACTGATCGCCGGCAAGGTGCGCGCTCTGTTCGGCGGTCGAATGCGGGCGATCGTTTCCGGCGGAGCGCCCCTGAGCGCGGAAGTCGCTGAATTCTTCGAACTGCTGAAGCTGCCTGTTCTCGAAGGCTACGGCCTGTCGGAATCCGCCCCCCTGCTGGCGGTCAATCCCATGCGCGACCGCAGAATCGGCTCAGTGGGCCCGGCAGCCAGAGGCGTTGAGATAAAAATTGCCGGGGATGGTGAAATTCTCGCCCGCGGCAAAAACATCATGCCCGGCTACTGGAAAAATCGCAAAGCCACCAAAGAGGCGCTGATTGACGGCTGGCTGCACACCGGCGATATCGGCGTCCTGTCTGAAGATGGCTATCTCACCATCACCGATCGCAAAAAAGACATCATCGTCAATTCCGGCGGCGAAAATATTGCGCCGCAACGCATCGAAGGCCTGTTGATTGTGGATGCGCTGGTTGATCAGGCAGTCGTTTATGGCGATCAGAAGCCCTACCTGGTCGCCCTGATCGTCGCTAACCAGGAGGCCTGCGTCGCCTGGGCCAAAGAACAGGGGCTGCCCGAAACAGACTGGAACCATCTTTGCGCTTCGGAAGTTCTGAGAAAGCATCTGCAAACGACAATAAATGCAACACTCAAAACACTCAACCCGTTCGAGCAGGTTCGCCGCATTCATCTTCTGCAAGAGCCCTTCAGCGTTGAATCCGGCCTGCTGACCCCGACAATGAAAATCAAGCGCCGCAAAGTGTATGAACAATTCGGCGACGTCCTTGAATCACTCTATTCCTGATCGCCCTGAAAAATTCCCTTCTGCGCAGTAGATTTCTCATAAGTCCGACAGGCCCCCAAGTTTAACCGGCGCCTCGCCAGCGCGCGTTGATTGTATTTCTTTCAAGTCCGGCGCATACTCTTGCCAGAATTATTGACTTGGAGGAGTCCGCCATGACTGAAGCAATTACAAGCATCCTGGAAGAGAACCGCACTTTTGATCCTCCCCGGGGCCATGCAGGCCACATCGCCGGCATGGCTGACTATCAGGCCCTGCAAAAACAGTTTGGGCAGAGACGCTCGGAAACATGGAAAGAGCTGGCCCAGCAACATCTGAGCTGGCGCAAGCCGTTTGGACGGGTGTTGAACAGGGACAAGGCGCCTTTTTTCAAGTGGTTCGAAAATGGCAAACTCAATCTTTCTGAAAATTGCCTCGACCGGCATGTTCAGGCCGGACTTGGCGATCGCTGCGCCATTATCTGGGAGAGCGAGCCGGGCGAGGTGCGCCGCATTTCCTATCTGGAGTTATTGAGCCAGGTGTGCAAGGCCGCAAATGCCATGAAGGAGCTTGGCATCGAGGCCGGCGACCGCGTGATTATTTACATGCCCATGATCCCGGAAGCCGCTATCTCCATGTTGGCATGCGCCCGCATCGGCGCGGTGCATTCAGTCGTGTTCGGCGCCTTTTCCGCCCACTCATTGCGCGACCGGGTCAGGGATGCAGGCGCCAGGCTGGTCATTACAGCCGATGGCGGCAACAGAAAGGGCGGCATTCATGCGCTCAAGCCGACGGTCGATGAAGCCCTGTCGGAAGGCTGTTACAGCGTCGAGCATGTGCTGGTCGTAGCCCATGTCGGCAACAGCGTCAAGCGGGTGGCGGGCCGTGATATCGACTGGCGTCAGGCCTTGAGCATGCAACCTGATCAGTGCGAACCCGTCGCCCTGGATTCAGAACATCCGCTATTCATTCTTTATACATCCGGCTCCACCGGCAAGCCAAAGGGCATCCTGCACAGCACGGCGGGCTATCTTCTCTGGGCCCGGTTAACCATGCACTGGACCTTCGATTTCCGCCCCGCAACCGATGTCTTCTGGTGCACCGCCGATGTCGGCTGGATCACCGGTCATACTTATTCGGTTTACGGGCCGCTGGCCTGCGGCGGCACGACGGTCATGTATGAAGGCGTGCCGACGTGGCCCGATCCGGGCCGTTTGTGGAAAATCTGCGCTGATCACGGCGTTAGCATATTTTACACCGCCCCGACAGCCATTCGCGCCCTCAACAAGGCCGGCGATAAGTGGCCGAATCAGCACGACCTTTCATCCCTGCGCGTGTTGGGCACGGTGGGCGAGCCCATTAATCCCGAAGCCTGGATGTGGTATCACAAGGTGATTGGCAAACAATCCTGTCCCATCGTTGACACCTGGTGGCAAACAGAAACGGGCGGGCACATGATTTCGCCGCTTCCTTTCGCCACTCCGACAAAGCCCGGCTCGGCCACGCTGCCGCTGCCGGGCATTGATGCCGCCGTTGTCGATCAGGATGGCAAGCCGGTGATTGAGGGCGGGGGGCTGTTGGTCATACGGCAGCCATGGCCTTCCATGCTGCGCGGAATATGGGGCGATGATCAACGTTATGTCGATACCTACTGGCGCAAATTCGGCGGCAAATATTACTTCGCCGGCGACAGCGCGCGCCAGGATAAGGATGGCTATTTCTGGATTATGGGCCGCGTCGATGATGTGCTGAACGTCTCCGGCCACAGGCTGGGAACCATGGAGGTTGAATCTGCTCTGGTGTCGCATGATGCCGTTGCCGAAGCCGCCGTAGTCGGTCGCCCGGACGACATCAAGGGAGAAGCGATCTGCGCCTTTGTCGTCATCAAGCAGGAGCCCGACAGCGCCTTGAAGGAGGCATTACGTGCGCATGTGACCAAAGAGATCGGCGCTATCGCCAGGCCGGATGACTTTCGTTTCGCTGACAGCCTGCCGAAAACGCGCTCAGGCAAAATCATGCGGCGCCTGCTCAGGGATATCGCCGCAGGAAACACCATAACCTCGGATGTTTCCACGCTTGAAGACCCGTCCGTAGTTCGCATTCTTCAGGAACAATCCGGATAACATGAAACGGAACTACTCAGCTCACCCCTTATTTGTCCCTGTCTACAGAATGAAGGCTTCTATCAGCGATTCATGGATGATTGGGTGATCATTCAATCGAAACGTCATGCTTTGCGCAAAAACATAAAGAATGTCTATACTGTACTGCATACGCTTGGCTTGCGGATAGCCCCGGACAAAACCTGGATTGGTCGAGTTCGCAAAGGGTTTGATTTTCTGGGATTTCACTGCTGCCCCACCGGCATGACTGTATCCGAAGCCTCGTTGTCACGGCGGGATAAAAAAATCGCCCGGCTTTATGAGCAAGGCGCGTCTAAACAATGAGGCGGTGGCTAGGGTGGTGTTGGTTGTACTAATATTACCGTGTGAGGATGTATTTGCCGAAGGTGCACGGGATTGCGGGACATCACATGATGACGCCCGTGAGCTCATGGATACCATGAAAAAATTTAGATATGAAATAATGTTTGAGATGGGAAATAAACAATGTCGTAGGAAGGCAGATATGAAAGCGAGGTTGGAATCATACGCTTTTGCTGCGGATCGTGAGGCGTCACGATCGCGGACTTGTGGAATGATTCTTGGCAATGCGGATTCGGCACGATTGGAATTCATGGTGGTGAAAATGAGAAGGACGTGGAAACATTATTTGGTGAAATGCGGAGGATAAAACTCGGAAATATACAAGCCGGGGGACTGGGTCTAGCATTGTTGTATCAATAGATGCGGCGAAACCCTCATTTGCGATGAGGATTAGGTGAACGACCACCGGCTAAAGCCGGTGGCTTCGGGTTACGGCTTAAAGCCGGATCGGTCCGCCATCCGGCGGACTAGAAAAACCGCACTACTGTTAATCTCATGCTTTCCCAAAATGTTGCAATAACCTTTACAGTCAAAACCAAAATCTATGACTCACTGCAACCTTGTGAGAGCATTATTTCCCATACCGCCTAAAGGCATGGGGTTTACGGATCCCCTATCGGGGACTCTAAAATATGATTTCTTGATGAGGTGTAAAAAAAGGGGCTGACAGGGTGGTTGAAGAAACCAAAGCGGTAAGA
>CAYTFI010000133.1:0-3411 GCA_964437065.1 uncultured Zetaproteobacteria bacterium
GCCAGGCAAATCAAGAGCTTGCGCTATCTGCGTGCTATCAACTGCTTTTTCTAGGTTCATATTACTCCCCCAGATGCGCCTTGAACGCCTGCACTGTGTTGGCCAGCAGCATGGTGATAGTCATCGGCCCGACGCCGCCGGGCACAGGCGTGATCCAGCCGGCGCGCCGGCTGGCTGATTCAAATTCCACATCGCCGGTGAGGACGCCGTCTTCACGGCGGTGGATGCCGACATCAATAACAATCGCGCCCCGTTTAATCCATTCGCCCCGAATCAGCCCCTGTTTGCCGGCTGCCGCAACCACCACCTCGGCGCGTTCGATATGCGCCTGCAGATCGCGGGTGAATTTGTGCGCCACGGTCACTGTCGCACCGGCCAGCAACAGCTCCAGCGCCATAGGCCGCCCGACAATATTCGATGCGCCGACTATGACGCACTCCCTGCCGTGCAGATCCATGCCGGTCTCCGCGATCAGTTTCATGCAGCCATACGGCGTACAGGAGCGCAGCGCCGGCTGACGCGCCGCAAGCCGGCCAAGATTATAGGGGTGAAAGCCATCGACATCCTTGCCCGGGTCGATAGCCTCGATAATGGTCTCCTGATTAATGCGGGCGGGCAGCGGCAGTTGCACCAGAATGCCGTCCACTTTCGGATCGCCATTCAGTTCGGATATCAGCCCCAGCAGATGTTGCTGGCTGGTGTCCGCCGGCAACTGCTGCGAGAAGGAGCGTATGCCCGCCTTTTCACAGCCGATTTTCTTGTTTTTCACATACACGTGCGAAGCCGGGTCGTCGCCGACCAGTATCACGGCCAGACCCGGCGGGCGCCCGTGCCTTTGCGCCAGTTCAGCCGCCTCAAGGCGAATCGCTTCACGCATGCGCGCCGCCAGCGCCTTGCCATCGAGAATCCGTGCTGTTGAAGAGCTCATCAGGCGGCGCATTGTTGCAGCATGCATCGGCTCAGACAATGACAAGCTTGCATGGGTGATCTGAACGGTCGCCTTTATATCAATGATGCCTTCGTAAAAAGGCATCATACGCGCCCATGGACGGGCGCGCAAATCAATGGCTTACAACGTAAGCCATTGATTTGTAAGGAAAGTGAAAACCGCGTTTTTCGCTTTCCGTGGAGTAAAAAGGCCACGGACGGACTTTTTACGACTTCATCATCAATGTATGGCCTCAAGGAAAATGCGGTCGATATTGCGCTCCCATTCGCCGAAATACGCAGCCAGCCAGCGTTCGGCCTGGGTCTGGCCGCTGGCAACGGCATGTTCGAGCGGGGTCAGAAAATACGCCTCATTGTCGCCGGCGGCGTTGCGCACATTCAGGCGCTCAAGCCCGGCGCGGGAAATGTCCAGCATATCGCCGCAAAGCTGTAGCAGCGTTGTGTGGCGAAATGGCGTGGACATCGCCGTGCGCGGCGCCTGCCGGCGCAGTTCGGAAACTTCCGAATGCGTCCAGTCGCAGACCATGCGCCATGCCGCATCCAGCGCCTGCGGCTCATAAAGCAGCCCTTTCCACAGCGCCGGCAATGAACAAATCCATGGCCATGGGCCGGCATCAGCGCCGCGCATTTCCAGATATTGTTTCAGGCGCACATCGGGAAACAGGGTGGAAATATGCAGCTCCCAGTCATCGATATGCGGCAACTCTCCGGCCAGTTGCGGCAGTTTTCCCTTCAGAAAGTCCCTGAAACTGCCCCCGGCGCAATCTATATATTCGCCATCGCGCACGACGAAATACATCGGCGCATCGAGCGCCCATTCGGCATAGGCCATAAAGCCGAAATCATCATCAAAGGCGCAGGCGGGAATGCCGGTGCGGCGCGGGTCGGTATCCAGCCAGCAGGCGGCGCGGCGGGAGAGAAAGCCGGACGGCCTGCCATGTTCAAACGGGCTGGCGGCGTAAAGAGCCGTCACCAGCGGTTGCAAAGACAGCGACACGCGCATTTTCCTGGCCATGTCCGCTTGCGAGGAGAAATCAAGGTTGGCCTGCACCGTAGCTGTGCGGAGCATCATATCCAGCCCTGCGCCCCCGACTTCCGGCATATACCGGCGCATCACCCGGTAACGTTCCTTGGGCATCCAGGGAATATCTGCGCGTCCCCATTTCGGCTGGAAGCCCATGCCCAGAAAGCCGATGCGCATCTCATCGGTGATGCCCTTTAACAGCTTTAAATGTTCCGTGACCTCCCTGCAGGAGTCGAAAATACTGCTCAGCGGCGCACCGGAAAGCTCCAGCTGGCCGCCAGGCTCCAGCGTGATGGAGGCCATGCCATGTTTCAGGGCGATGATATTTCCATGTTCGAATTCCGCTTCCCAGCCATTGCCGGCGCGCTGTTGCAACAGGCTGCTGATACTGCGCTTTCCGGCATAGGGAATAGGCTTCAGCGTATCCATGCAGAAGCCTATCTTTTCGTGCTCGACGCCAATGCGCCACCGCTCCCGCGACTTGCAGCCTTTGGCAAACCAGGCAGCCAGATCGTCCGGGGTCAGATGTTCATTCATGGCGAAACCCTAGCGGCATAAGGATGTCAGTATATAGTCAAAAGCATTTACCCGGAGGACGCGATAAAAAAAGGTTATGCAATAGAACAGTGGCAAAATGACACACTTCAGATGTGGCAGGTTGACCCAGTGATCCGGGTCACACATGCTTCGCACATCCTCCCGGAGGGACTTTATGTTTTTTCTGCGGACTGGGGGCGCTTGAGCCGGTCAGCCGCAGGTCGAAGAAAGATATATGGTAACAAGGGGAGAACCCAAAACTGGCTCCACGTGAGTCAAATTCAATTCGAGGATATAACAATCATGAAAAAAATTCTTATTTCTGCTGCCGCCTTCGCTGTAGTCGCCGTTTCTGCCATTGCAGTTGCGCCAACCACTTCCGAAGCAGTTCCGGCGTTTGCACGCCAGACCGGCTGGGAATGCAACTCTTGCCACTTTATGTCATTCCCTACACTGACCCCAATGGGTCGCAATTTTAAACTCGACGCGTTCACCACCATGGGCGAGCAGTCCCTGCTTGAGGCAGACGGCCTGTCTCTGCCTGTCGTCCTGAATGCGTCTGTAAACAACCGTGTTCGTATTAAATCCACTACCACTGATACGATAACCGCAGGCGTTGCTGTCAATGGCGTTGCTCAGAAGGTCTATCAAATGCCTGATGAGACTCCAATCTTCTTTGGCGGTCGCATTGGCTCCAATACCGGCGCATTCCTGGAATGGGGTGGCAACCCTGCCGGTGGTTGGCAATTACTGAACAGCTTCGACCTTGGCGATTTCAAGGCCGGCGTCAACCTGTTCAACGCCGGTTTCGGCTGGACTTATGGACTGGAAGTTACATCCGTCTTTGGTCAGCATGGCGGCCTGCATCAGGGCAAGAACATTTCCGCAGTTGAAAAAACCAA
>CAYTFI010000133.1:3511-5265 GCA_964437065.1 uncultured Zetaproteobacteria bacterium
GCAACAGCATTGGTTTTGTGGCCAGGCAGTTCTTTCTTGACGCGCAGCTTCAGGGCAGCGTAGGCGATATGCTTGTTGCGCTGCTTGCCGACTATGCAAGCACTAAGGGCGCAAACAACCCGGCCATGACAACCTTCACGCTGGGAGGGCTGGGCGCCACGCAGAAGCTGGTTGGCTATTCCATTCGCGCCAATGTTGAGCCTATGCATGGAGTCATCTTTACTGCTGGTTATGGCAACGAAAAGCTGTCTCAAGCCGGTATAGCCTTTGATGCTACTACGACTCAGTACCTGTTTGGCGTAAGTTATAGTCTTTATCAGAACCTGGAAATTGCGCTGACCCATCAGAGAGACAAGACCACTAATGCGAGCACGACCACAGTTGGCACTCTGGTGCTTGGCGATCGCAACAAGACCACCACAACCATGCTTCAGGTTGAAGCAGTCATGTAAGACGATTCCTTCGGGTATCGGAAAAGGGGCTCTTCGGAGCCCCTTTTTTTTGACCTGAAAGTCAAAGGCGGATCACGCCAGGACGCACAGCCTGTAAGCCGAAATTAACCCCTGCCCGGAAATAAACGATTGACCTGCATAGCTGCGATTGATTGAATTGCCGACATGAAACAATTCCCTCTCTTTCTTGCCATGCTTGCCGCTTTCCTGCTCGTTTCATGCAATGGCATGCCGCAACTTTTCTGGGAGAATAATGCCGACGGAGGCGGCAAACTGAATCATGCAAAGGGCGCCTCCGCAGCGGATGCGGAAAAGAGGGCGCCGCTTGACGTGCCGCCCGAGCTAAGGGCCGAGATGGCGTTGCCGGGCCAGGATAAAATTGCAACGCAGACCGACTCTGAATTATTGCCGGAGAGCTACCGGGAGGCGGTAGCCGGCAAGAGCGTGTCTCTGGATGCGCGCGTATATCAGGTGGAGGCAGGCGATGTTTTTTCTGCCGTTGTTGATGCGATGACATCGTTGAATCTGCCAGTGCAGTCGGTGGATTCGCCCAGCGGCATAATCACCTCGGACTGGATTCGAAAGGGCTCGAATTCCGGCAATATAGCGGGCGCAGTGATGTCCGCCTTTTCCAGCGACGCCACCCATGCTCCTACAAAACACCGTTTTATTGTGCGCGTATTTCGCGCTACGAGCGGTGATCAGCCAATGAGCAAGCTTGAGATTCGGGTGCTGGGGCAGCAGTTCACCAACGGTCGCTGGGTGAACAAACCGTTCAAGCGCAAAGTCAGCGAAGAGCTGTTCGCCGCAGTCGATGAGCAGCTGACCCGCATGAAGCGGGAGAAAGAAAAATAGCGCGGGGAAACTTGTAAAAAGCTAAAATCGAACCGCGAATGAGGGCGTTTTGATCTGCAAGCCCGTTAAGATTCGTGTTCATTCGCATCCATTCACAGTTCCAATGCCTGCGCTGAACAAATCGTATTAAGGAGACAATAATGAAAAAGTTGATCAAATTTGCCATGATCCTGGCCGCTACAGGCTTTATTGCTGCGCCTGCCACCGCCTCCGATGCCATTGATGGCGGCAAGCTGTTTGCCAAGAAATGCAAGATGTGCCATGCCGTGGACAAGAAAAAAACAGGCCCGGCGCTGAAGGCCATGAGTCAGGATGAAGCGCGGCTGCGCGATGTCATCACCAACGGCGGCAAGAATAAAATGATGAAGGCATGGGGCAAAAAATTCTCCGCCGCCCAGATCGATGCGCTGGTGGCCCATATCCGCTCCAGGCAATAGACATCAATAA
>CAYTFI010000134.1:0-5263 GCA_964437065.1 uncultured Zetaproteobacteria bacterium
CCATCAACTACCGCACCTTCAAGCCGGAGCGCGACGGCCTGTTCTGCGCCAAGATTTTTGGCCCGATCAAGGATTACGAGTGCCTGTGCGGCAAGTACAAGCGCCTGAAACATCGCGGCGTGGTGTGTGAAAAATGTTCGGTTGAGGTCATTCAGTCCAAGGTGCGTCGTGAGCGCATGGGTCATATTGATCTGGCCGCGCCGGTTGCGCATATCTGGTTTTTGAAGAGCCTGCCTTCCCGTATTGGTCTGTTGCTCGATAAAACGCTGAAAGAGCTGGAACGCGTGCTCTACTTCGAATCCTACATTGTGCTCGATCCCGGACTGACCAGTCTGGATCAGTTCCAGATCATGACCGAAGAGGAGTATATTGAGGCGTTTGAGGAGTATGGCGAGGAATTTCGCGCCGGCATGGGTGCGGAAGCGCTGCGTGAAATGTTGAAGAACATCAATCTGGAAGAAGAAAGCCAGTCGCTGCGCGCGCAGATCGCCGCCACCAAGGCCGTCACCAGGTTGACCAAGCTGACCAAGCGTCTTTCAACTGTCGAGGCCATGTTGGGTTCCGGCAACCGCCCGGAGTGGATGATTCTGGAAGTGGTGCCGATCCTGCCGCCTGAAATTCGCCCTCTGGTGCCGCTTGATGGCGGTCGCTTCGCCACATCGGATTTGAATGATCTGTATCGTCGCGTGATAAACCGCAATAATCGTCTCAAGCGACTGCTGGAGCTCAATGCTCCGGAAATCATTACGCGCAATGAAAAGCGCATGTTGCAGGAATCTGTCGATGCGCTGTTTGATAATGACCGTCGCAGCAAGCCGATCACCGGCAACAATCGCCGCCCGCTGAAATCATTGTCCGATGTCATCAAGGGCAAGCAGGGGCGCTTTCGCCAGAACCTGCTGGGCAAGCGCGTCGATTACTCCGGTCGTTCGGTGATTGTGGTCGGCCCCGGTCTGAAGCTGCATCAGTGCGGCCTGCCGAAAAAGATGGCGCTGGAGCTGTTTAAGCCGTTTATTTACAACAAGCTGGAAGCGCGCGGCCTGTCGAACACCATCAAGGCGTCCAAAAAGCTGGTCGAGCAGGGCATTCCCGAGGTTTGGGATATTCTGGCTGAAGTGATTCATCAGCATCCGGTGATGCTCAACCGCGCCCCGACCCTGCATCGGCTCGGCATTCAGGCCTTTGAGCCGATTCTGGTCGAAGGCAAGGCTATTCAGTTGCATCCTCTGGTTTGCACCGCCTTTAACGCCGACTTTGACGGCGACCAGATGGCGGTTCATGTGCCGCTTTCTATTGAAGCGCAAACCGAAGCGCGCGCCCTGATGATGGCGTCCAATAATGTGCTCTCCCCGGCTACCGGAAAGCCGGTCATTGTGCCGACCCAGGATATGGTGCTGGGCATATATTACCTGACGCGCGAGCGCCCGTTTGGCAAGGGCGAGGATATGCTCTTCGCATCCCCTGATGAAGCGATGCGCGCCATGGACGCCGGCGTAGTGGAGTTGCACAGCCGGATTGTCTGTCGCATCCGGGGCAAACGGGAAAACACAACAGTGGGACGGGCTATTTTGTCAACCGTGCTGCCGGATGAGCTGCCCTTCTCAATCATCAACCGCGAGTTGGGCAAGAAAGATGTTGGCGGCCTCATCGAAGACTGTTACCGCGCTGCCGGAAACAAGGCGACGGTGTTGCTGGCCGATCGTCTGAAAGTGTTGGGCTACGCCTACGCCACGATCTCCGGCGCATCTATCTCGCTCAATGATATGATTGTTCCGGCAGAGAAATACAAACTGGTCGGGGCGGCGGAGGCCGAGGTGGCCAAGGTGCTGAAACAGTACTCGGAGGGCCTGATCACTGCCGGCGAGCGTTATAACAAGGTGGTTGATCTGTGGACGCACACGACGGAAAAGGTGGCGCGCGCCATGATGGACAATCTGGCCAGCGAAGAGTTGAAGTCAAAGGATGGCAAGATGAAAGAAAACGCCAAAACCTTCAACCCGGTATTTATGATGGCCGATTCCGGCGCTCGCGGCTCGGCTCAGCAGATTCGACAGTTGGCAGGCATGCGCGGTCTGATGGCCAAGCCGGACGGCTCAATCATTGAGACGCCGATTACCGCAAACTTTCGCGAAGGCCTGACTATTCTACAGTATTTCATCTCTACCCATGGCGCCCGCAAGGGCCTGGCCGATACTGCATTGAAGACGGCAAACTCGGGCTATCTGACGCGCCGGCTGGTTGACGTGGCCCAGGACGCGGTGGTTCGCATTCAGGATTGCGGCACGGACAAGGGCGTGACGCTGACGTCGCTGGTTGAAGGCGGTGAAATTATTGAGCCGTTGACTGAACGGGTGCTGGGCCGCGTACTGCTGCAATCTGCGCTGGATCCCATTTCCGGCGAGGAAATCGCCCCGGCAGGAGCCATGGTCAATGAGGAACTGGCCGACAAGATTGATGAGGCCGGCGTTGAATCGGTGCGCATCCGTTCGGTGCTGACCTGCGAGGCCGAGGAGGGCGTTTGCGCCAACTGCTATGGCCGCGACCTGGCCCATGGAACCCCCGTCAGCATTGGTGAAACCGTTGGCGTAATTGCCGCCCAGTCGATTGGCGAGCCGGGCACGCAGCTGACTATGCGCACATTCCATGTTGGCGGCACGGCTTCCCGCACCGCCGAGCAGGCGCATATTGAGTCGAAGTTCGGCGGACTTGCCAACATTACCAGCGCGATTACCGTCACTGATACGCACGGGGCTGAAATTGTCATTAACAGACACACGGAAGTGGTGATCACCGATAGCAAGGGCAAGGAGCTGGAAAGCCACCGCGTGCCCTATGGCGCGCATCTTCTGGTTAGTGCGGAAGAGAAGCTCAAGCCGGGCCAGAAGCTGGCTGAGTGGGATCCGTACACCATGCCGTTGATTGCCGAGACCGATGGCCGGATTCGTTTCGTCGATCTGGAAGAGGGCATCACCATGCGCGAGCAGTCCGATGAGGTCACCGGCCTGAGCAGTCGAATTGTGACCAGTCAGGCTGATGCGCGCCAGAATGCGCTGCGCCCGCAGATTCACCTTGTCGACCCGAAAGATCCCGACGGCGACCCGATCGTGCTGGCTCGCACCAATGCTCCGGCGCGTTATTTTCTGTCGCCGGGAGCTATTCTGAACATGGACAATGCCGCTGAAGTGAAGGCGGGCGATGTGCTGGCGCGCATTCCGCGCGAAGCAGGCAAGACCAAGGATATTACCGGCGGCCTGCCGCGCGTGGTTGAATTGTTCGAAGCGCGCAAGCCAAAGAGCCTGGCCTTCATTGCAGGCGCTGAGGGCGTGATCTCGTTCGGCAAGGATATCCGTGGCAAGCGTCGCGTTTATGTCGAGCCCTCCGATGGCTCCGACAAGCTGGAATATCAGATACCCAAGGGTTCACAGATTCTGGTTCAGGAAGGCGACCGGGTGCGTCGCGGCGAGCGTTTGATGGAAGGCTCGCCGGCGCCGCAGGATATTCTGAAGGTGCTGGGCGTTGAGGCGCTGTCCAACTACCTTACCGATGAAATTCAGGAGGTTTACCGCCTGCAGGGCGTGAAGATTAACGACAAGCATATCGAAGTGATCGCCCGCCAGATGATGCGCAAGGTTCAGATTATCGATCCGGGCGACTCGAGCTATGTTGCCGGCGAACAGCCAGTGCGCAAGCATGTGCTGGCCGGCAATCGCAAGCTGGTGGCTGCAGGCAAGGCGCCAGCGACATTTGAGCCGATTCTGCTGGGCATCACCAAATCGTCGCTGAATACGGAATCGTTTATTTCCGCCGCATCATTCCAGGAGACCACGCGCGTAATTACCGAGGCCGCCCTGGCAGGCAAGGTGGACTGGCTGATGGGCCTGAAAGAGAATGTCATTCTCGGACGCCTGTTGCCGGCCGGCACAGGTCTGGCTACGCGTTCGGCGCCCCGTCCGGAACGTGAAGCGGCGGTTGATGAGGAAGCGACTGAAGACCCGATGAAGAAGGCCGAGGTGCTCGAAGAGCTGGGTCAGGTTATCAATGACGATGCCGCCGAGGCTGAAAGCGCTAAAGACGCAACTGCATAACCCGGATACGCACAAGGGCGCCTTTGGCGCCCTTGTGCTGCAATAGATTTCCTGCGCCAAGCGGAGCATGCCGCCATGTATTATTCGGCAGAATCCCGTTTGCACAAAGCTGCATAATCCCGGCGGCTTGGGCCGTCATATAGCTGACGCGGCCTGCCGATGCGCTGACTGGGTTCGGCGATCATCTCCATCCACTGCGCCACCCAGCCAACCGTACGGGCGATGGCGAACATGACGGTAAACATATTTACCGGGATGCCGAGCGCCCGATAGATCAGGCCTGAATAGAAATCCACGTTGGGATAGAGCTTTCGTTCGACGAAGTAGTCATCCCTGAGAACAGTTTCCTCGAGTTCAAGCGCCAGTTCAAACAGGGGATCATTTTTATCGCTTAGCTGGCTCAGCGCCTCATGGCACATTTTGCGAATGATGCGGGCGCGAGGGTCGTGATTTTTATAAACGCGGTGTCCAAAGCCCATCAGGCGGAACGGATCATCCTTGTCCTTGGCGCGGGCGATGTACGCGGGAATGTTTTTTGCCTCGCCGATCTCTTCCAGCATGCGCAGAACCGCCTCGTTGGCGCCGCCATGCGCCGGCCCCCATAGCGCCGTGATGCCGGAGGAGATGCAGGCGAAAGGGTTGGCGAGGGAACTTCCGGCCAGGCGCACGGTTGAAGTGCTGGCGTTCTGTTCATGATCGGCATGCAGTAAAAAGATAAGATCAAGGGCCTTTTCAGCTACCGGGTTCAGTTCATACGGCTCGCTGGGCAGTGAAAACATCATGTGCAGAAGATTGCCTGCGTAACTGTAGCTGTTGTTGGGGTAAATAATAGGCTCGCCGATTGAGTGCTTGTAACTGGCTGCGGCAATCGTCGGCATCTTGGCGATCAGACGCAGGGCGGCCAGTTCGCAGTGAGCGGGGTTGTGGATATCAGTGGAGTCATGGTAAAAGGCTGACAATGAGCCGACTACGCCGACCATAATCGCCATCGGATGGGCGTCGTGATAAAAGCCGCTGAAAAATCCTTTCAGGCTTTCATTGATCAGGGTGTGATGCGTGATCAGTTTAGTGAATTCATCCATTCGCCCGCATGAAGGCAGTTCCCCATAGAGCAATAAATAGGCTACTTCCAGAAAACTGCTCTGTTCAGCAAGCTGCTCGATGGGATAGCCCCGGTA
>CAYTFI010000135.1:0-5245 GCA_964437065.1 uncultured Zetaproteobacteria bacterium
ATCAGATCAATCTGATCAGGGGAGACCGTTCCTCTCCAGGCTTCAATCATCGCGGGCCTCCGGCATTCATTCCTGAAGCGCTATTTAGCATGAAAGTTCCATGCGCGTCAGGCGCTAACCATGGCGGCCGCAGGTCGGCGTTTATCACTTACAGGAGGGAGACGTCCGCCAGATTCAGAAACAGCGCCCGCAGCCTCGCCAGCAGCGCCAGTCGGTTGAGGCGCACTTTTTTATCCTCTGTCATCACCATAACATCGTCGAAAAAGCTATCGACAGGCTGTCTCAAGCGGGCGAGCGCGCTTAGGGCGGGAGCAATGCTGCTGTCAAAATCGCACAAGGAAATAGCTGCGCGGAAATCCGTTTCGGCCCTGACAAGTTCATCATGCAATGCCGTTTCAGCCGCCTCGCTGAACAGTGAAACATCAACGTCCGCCGAACTGCCTCCGGCCTTCTTCAGAATGTTGGCAATACGCTTGTTGGCAGCGGCGATCGCCCGCCCCTCATCTGAATTTTCAAAGCCCGTCAGATGGCGCGCAATCAACGCCTCCTGATACAGCGGCCGGCTTTCGGACGAATTGACCGCTGCATCAATGGAGGTTCTGGAAAAGCCCAGCGTCTGACTTTGACCAAGCAGCCGTTCAATCACAAATGCATAAACTTTATGCCTGATGTCTTCAGAAATGGCAATCGTCACCCGCTGCTGATTCCATTGTTTGGCGGCCTCTTCGATCACCTTCTCCAGCGTCATGTCTACCGGCAGAGCAGTATCCGATAGCAGGCGAATCAAGCCAATGGCGGCCCGACGCAATCCGAACGGGTCGGCGCTGGCGGACGGAATGCGGCCAAGGTGAAAATAGCCCAGCAACTTATCCGTACGCTCACTGATGCCGATAGCGCGGGCAATCCGGTTCAGGGGCAAGTCGTCATCCGCGCCTGTCGGGGCGTAATGCGACTCTATGCCGGCGGCAACTGCATCTTTCTCACCGTCCATGCGGGCATAAATGCCGCCCATATAACCCTGCAACTCAGGGAACTCGCCAACCAGACCTGTCGTTAAGTCAGATTTACACAGATAGGCGGCGCGCTGGGCGTCATTGGCATCGACGCCGAGGGCGTCCGCATTATCAAGCACAAAGGCGCGCATGCGCCGCACCTGATCTCCCACCATGCCGAGCCCGTCCTGAAAAACGATTTCAGACAGCCGTTCCACCCGCGCATCCAGCGACTCTTTCGGATCGCGATCAAAATAAAAAGCAGCGTCGGCCAGTCTTGCATTAACCACGCGTTCATTGCCATGCGCCACAGCAGACGGGTCTTTCGACGCAATATTGGCGACGGTAAAAAAGAGAGGGCTGACATTGCCATCGGCATCATGGGCGGAGAAACAACGCTGATGATGTTTCAGTTCAATACGGCTGACCTGTTCCGGCAGGCGCAGAAATCCGGCATCGTAGCAAGCCGCAATGACCTGAGGCCACTCCACCAGATCGGTCACCTCCTGCAGCAAATCGTCATCGGCGACCAGCTCAACGCCTTTGTCGGCTGCGGCTTCAGACAGTTGAACGGCAATCCGCGCCTTGCGTGATTGCCGGTCCGCCAGAACACACTGATCTTCCAGCCAGCCGAAGGGATCATTCACATCAAGCTCCCCGGATGCGCCATGCACCCGGTGGCCGCGACTCTCGATCCCGGCCCTGACGCCTGCAAAAGTGAAATCTATAACCTCGTCGCCAAGCCTCGCCACGATCCAGCGAATCGGGCGAATAAATGCATCAGGGCGTGACTCGCCATCCTGCCACTGCATCTGTTTGGGACTCGGCAACCTGCGCAAAATGCCCGGCATCGCCCCGGCGATAATTTCTGCTGCCGGAGCGCCCTTCACAGTGCGGATCGCTTTCATATAGTTGCCCTTGCCATCGCCTTTATCGGCCAGCTCGAAGGCATCCATCGGCAGGCCGGACTTTCCGGCAAAGCCAATCGCCGCTGCTGTCGGCTTTCCATCGACAAAAGCGATGCGCTCCGGCGGCCCCCAGACGATTTGTTCACGATCAGCCTGCATTACGGGGCAAGCGCAGGAATGCAGCAACAGGCGACGCGGCGTAACGCCCGAGCGCAGCGCCTGCGGCGCCAATCCGGCATCGGTCAGCAATTTCTCGACGGCGGCTTTCAGTGCTGCGCCCATGCCCGGCGCCACGCCGGCCGGAATCTCTTCAGTGCCAATTTCTATCAGCAGGGGCCTTGTCCGACTCATGCATCCACCCCCGCATAGGCGCGCGCCACGGTTTTCGCCAGCCCCCGCACGCGACCGATAAAACGCTGCCGCTCAGCCACAGAAATAGCCCCGCGCGCATCAAGCAGATTAAAGGCGTGCGAGGCCTTCATCACTTCCTCGTAAGCCGGTAATACAAGGCTGTCGCCAGTGAGTCGTTTGCATTCGCTTTCGGCATGGTCGAACTGCTCATGCAGCCATGAGGCATCGGCAAAATCAAAATTGTAGCTGGAAAACTCCACCTCATTACGGTGGAACACATCGCCATAGGTCACCTTTTCGCCTGATTCGCTTTCCACCCAGACCAGATCGAAGACATTCTCCACGCCCTGGATATACATCGCCAGCCGTTCCAGGCCGTAGGTGATTTCACCGGGCGTGCGGCTCAGTTCAACGCTCCCAACCTGCTGAAAGTAGGTGAACTGGGTGATTTCCATGCCGTTGAGCCACACCTCCCAGCCCAGACCCCATGCGCCCAGCGTCGGGCTCTCCCAGTCATCTTCGACAAAGCGGATATCATGCACCTCCGGATCAATGCCAATGGCGCCCAGCGAGTCAAGGTAGAGATCGAGAATATTTTCCGGCGCCGGCTTCAGAATTACCTGAAACTGGTAATAGTGCTGCATGCGATTGGGGTTCTCGCCATAACGCCCGTCAGCGGGACGCCGGCACGGCTGAACATAAGCGGTATTCCAGCTGCTGTCATCAAGCACGCGCAGGAATGTGGCCGGGTGAAAAGTGCCGGCGCCCATTGATGAATCATACGGCTGCTGCAACACGCAACCGCGCCCGGCCCAGAACTGCTGTAAGGTGAGAATTAAATCCTGAAAGGTTAACACGACTGCTCCCCGATGGTTGATACGAAAAAAAACAGGTGCAAGCCTAGCCGGGAATTTTTATGATTTCACGGAGATATTCATCCGCCTGTTTGTCCGTGCGCCAACATCCGGATACGATAAAGCAAATGGTCGCTGATAATCGATTGCGCATATCGGAATCGTGCGAGCCCTGATGGAGAATAATTAATTTGTTCAAGTTCGGTTTATTACTGCTGATCGTCGCCGCCTGCGCCGGCAATGCATATGCGGACGGCTGCATTTCAGGGAACTGCGAAAATGGCAGGGGCGTATATTCATGGCCTACCGGGGCCCGTTATGAAGGCGATTTTGTCAATGGCGATTTCGATGGCGCGGGTATCTACGCATGGGCTGACGGAAGTCGCTATGAAGGCGAATTCGAGAAAGGAGAGATCACAGGCGCCGGCAAAAAGTCCTGGCCCGACGGCACGCATTACGAAGGCGGCTTCCTCAAAGGGTTGCCTCACGGCGCCGGCGTTTTTTCATGGCCGGACGGCATTCGTTATGAGGGCGACTTTGTTGACGGCGAAATTACCGGATCCGGCGAAAAGACGTGGCCAGACGGCACACATTACTCAGGCGACTTCATCAAGGGAAAAATGACCGGCAACGGCAAGAAGACGTGGCCGGACGGGACGCGATACTCGGGCGGCTTCACGGACGGAATAATGACCGGAAAGGGCAGATATGACTGGCCGAGCGGCAGCAGTTACGAGGGTGACTTTGTTGACGGGAAAATGACCGGAAAGGGCGTTAAATACTGGCCTGATGATACATATTATGAAGGCGACTTCGTTGAGGATGCCATAACAGGAGCCGGTATAAAAAGCTGGCCGGACAGCAGCCGCTATGAAGGCGCGTTTGTCAATGGCAAGGCTGATGGCCTCGGCATATACAACTGGCCCGACGGGGCAAAATACGAGGGGGAATTCAGCAACGATGAAATGGCCGGCAAAGGCATTTATACATGGCCCGACGGCAGCAGTTATAAAGGCGCTTTTGTCGCCGATAAAATGAGCGGCCATGGCCTTAAAAGCTGGCCGGACGGCAGCGCCTATGAAGGCGAATTTGTTGACGGCGTATCGCATGGCAAGGGAACATATCGATGGCCGGATGGCGCTCGCTACGCCGGCGCCTTCGACAAAGGGGAAATGACCGGCAGAGGCGTCAAACAGTGGCCGGACGGCTCCAGCTACGAGGGCGACTTCGTAAACGGCATGGCGCATGGCAAGGGCGTTTTTCGATGGCCGGACGGCTCGCGTTACAAGGGCGAATTCATCAGGGACCGGATAACCGGCAAAGGTGAAAAGACATGGCCGGACGGCTCCACCTATAAAGGCGACTTCATGGATGGCGTATCACACGGCAAGGGCGTTTTTCGATGGCCGAACGGCGCCGAATACGAGGGAGAATTCAGCGCCGGCCAGATGGACGGTCAGGGCGTCAAAACCTGGCCGGACGGCTCGCGTTATACAGGCGCTTTCAAACAGGGTGAAATAACCGGCAAAGGCATTAAAATATGGCCGGACGGCTCCACCTACAAGGGCGCATTTGCAGGCGGACTCGCTCATGGCAAGGGACAATATCAATGGCCGGACGGCACGCGATATGCGGGCGCTTTCAGGCAGGGTGAAATAACCGGCAAAGGCGTAAAAACGTGGCCGGACGGTTCAAGCCACAAGGGCAGCTTCGTGCATGGGGCTGCTGATGGCAAGGGCGTTTACACCTGGCCCGACGGCACGCAATACAGCGGCGCCTTTGTCAAGGACAGCATGACCGGCAAGGGCGTCAAGACGTGGCCTGACGGCAGTCGTTACAAAGGCAGGTTCAAGAACGGCGAGGCCAATGGCAAGGGCGTTAAAACATGGCCCGATGGCAGTCGTTACGAGGGAACATTCAAAAATGGCGATGCTGATGGCAAGGGGACATATGCCTGGCCGGACGGCGCCCGCTACGAAGGCGAATTCGTCAACGGCGAGATGACAGGCGCCGGCGTCATGACATGGCCTGACGGCAGCTCATCCGGCGGCAAGTTCAAGAACGGCGTCCTGCAAAAAGAAGGTTCTGTTACGACAGGCCGGGCCGGGCCTTTTTGATTTGATCATAGGCGCAGGTGATC
>CAYTFI010000136.1:0-5189 GCA_964437065.1 uncultured Zetaproteobacteria bacterium
CGGATGATGTTACCGTCAACCCTTGACGCGCATTGAACATTATCATTTTTTCGCCCTCACAGCCGCCGAGCGCGCAACCAACTGCTCGATAAATCATGCATAGCCCCTTTAAATCGTCCAAACTATACAAATCATCCATACTGCTTGCAACATCCAAAATGTCTATATACCATTGCGAACCGAAAGGAGCGAATATGACTTATGTGACGACAGGTAAAGCAGCGGATATGCTTGGCGTGGGTCTGAATACGATCAAGCGCTGGATTGCCAGCGGTGATCTGCGAGGCATCCGAACGCCCGGCGGTCACTGGCGCATTCCCGATCTGGAATTACAAAGCTTCATGCATGCGCACGGCATGTCGCCGCCGGCTCGGGATAAGCAGGAACCGGCGCGCGTGTTGATTGTTGATGACGCTCCTTCCGTATGTTCCCTGCTTACCGCCGTGCTTGAAGAGGCTGAATTTGCTTCAGAGGTCAAATGCGCCCATGACGGGTGCACAGGGCTGATTCAGATCGGTTCCTGGCAGCCGGATGTGCTGGTGCTGGATATCCTCATGCCCGGCATTAACGGACTGGATGTGCTGGATCGCCTGCGCAAGGATAGAGAACTGGCGGGCAACATGGCCATCGTGGTGATCACCTCGGCCTTTGATCAGCCTGATGTCGTACAGGCTGTGCGCCAGGCGAAACCCCATGCAATAGTGCCCAAGCCGATTGACGCGCAGGAGTTTCTGTCCGCCGTCAGGGCATGTTTGACGCCGCTGGCTGCTGATCCCGCGAATGCGCACGCGTCAACGGGGGTGCTTCAATGAGATCATCCATCAGCATGAAAACAGGCCTGATTCTGCTGCTGCCGGCGCTCTCCTCGATAGCCTTGCTCTGGATGTTTTCCTCCTTTCTGACAACAGTCGAAAGCGAGGCGCAGTTCACAGATATTGCAGGCCGTCAGCGCATGCTTTCCGAGCAACTGTATAAATTTGCCTACATGGTGCATATCGGTCAGCAGGAGGATCGCAAGGAGCTCCGGGCGCTGATCAGGCGTTTCGACGCATCTCTGGATCAATTGCAACATGGCAGCCATGTTCCCGACTCGAATGGCGGTCTGCTGCCGCTGCCGCCGGAAAAGATTATCCCCGCCCTCAACACCGTCGCCCGGCTCTGGTCGCCGCTGAAGGCCGATCTGTTGCTTGTTGCCGAACTGTCGGAAAAGGCGCCGCGTGCACGGCAGGCATGGCGACGGATCAAAGACGGCATGCCTGAACTCACCGCCGCATCGAACGCGGTCGTCGGGGCCTTTGTCACCTATAGCATTCAGCAACATAGGCGCATGGGCCTGATGCTGGCGGCGAACACGATTTTCACCCTGTTGCTGATTATCGGAGGATTCTGGATCGCCAGGCGCTTTATTGTCCGTCCGGTGCAGCAGATGGCGGACGCCGCCGTCTCCATGTCAAACGGCGAATATTCGGAGCGGCTGGAGGTTCGCGGTCGCGATGAACTGGCCGGGCTGATGGTCGCTTTCAACACCATGGCCGACGCCATCACTGCCGCCATCAGCCGCGAACGCAAGTTGCGCCTCCGGCAGGAAGCCATTTCCGAAGCCGTAATTGGCCTGTCAAGGGAACTGGCCGGCGAGACGGTGCTCCGGCATGTCGGCAAACTGGCCATGAACATCACCCATGCCCGCTATGCCATGCTTTCCTGGCTGGATGAGGGTGAAAAGCGCTTTATTCCTCTGGGGGTTGATGAGGCGGAGCTGGCCGCTCTCAAGAATCATCCGCCGCAGGGTCTGGGCCTGCTTGCCATGTTGTGGAACAGGCGTCAGATCGTGAACGTGGAGAATATCGCAGAGCATCCGGAGAGCTGCGGCTTTCCGGATGCTCATCCGGCCATGCGCACAATGCTCGGAGCGCCCGTCGAATTTGGCGGCAATATGATCGGAGCGATGTATCTGTGTGACAGGAAAGACGGCCAGCCATTTGACGCTGAGGACGAAAATGTAGTGCGCATGCTGGCTTCGGCCTGCGCCGTAGCCCTTTCCAATGCGGAGAAGTTCGAACATCTGCAACAGGCCAAGGCGGGGCTGGAACAACGTGTAAGCGAGCGCACGAGAGAACTGAGGAGCGCCAATCGCCTGCTGCGCAATCATGAAATTGAACTGGAACTGATGAACGATGAACTGCGCCATGCCAATGAAGCCAAGAGTCAGTTTCTGGCCAACACCAGCCATGAACTGCGCACGCCGCTGAATGCCATTATCGGCTTTTCCGATCTGCTGCTGGCGGGCCGGGCGGACAATGATGCGGCCAGCCGCAGGGAATATCTGGAGTACATCAATGTCGGCGGCAAACAGTTGCTGACGCTGATCAACAGCCTGCTGGATCTGTCCAAGATCGAAGCCGGCATGCTGGAGATTCAGGAAGAGCCCGGCGCTCCCGGCATCGCGCTCGATTTTACTGTCGGTCAACTCCAGTCGCTGATCGAAAACAAGAATCTGGAAATGCATGTGGTCAGGCCTGAACAGGAGCGAGCCATCTTCGTCGATTCAGGCAAGCTCAAGCAGGTGTGGACCAATCTGATTGGCAACGCTATCAAGTTTACGCCGGAAGGCGGCCGCATTGAGGCAGGGTTCAATATCAACAGCCATGGCGAGGAAACGATGCTGGAAGGCTATGTGAAGGATACCGGCATCGGCCTGGAGAAGAGCGATATCGAACGCATCTTTCAACCATTCGTACAGGCTGAGGGCGGGCTGACGCGCGAGTTCGGCGGCACCGGCCTGGGCCTGGCGCTGGTGCGCCGTCTGCTGGAAATGCAGGGCGGCGCCATCCGGGTGGAAAGCACGCCCGGCGCGGGCAGCAACTTTATCTTTACGCTGCCCACGCGGCTGGTTTCGGAAGAGAGCGAGACCCCGGACAGCATGGAACGCGGGGCTGTGCGGGATGACGCGGAGAATCAGCCATCAGCGCCTGTGGAACTGGTGCCTGCGGTGTCGGAAACGATGGAGCTGCCGCTTGTTTTGATTATCGATGATGATCAGGCCCGCGCCGCTACAGTCACTGCGATGCTGGAGGAAGAAGGCTACCGGGCCCGAATCAGGGATATGGCGCATGTGGAATTGCAGGCGCAGGAAGCATGCCCGTTTTTAATCATGATCGGCATGCCGGATGATCCCGTCGATATCTATCGGCGACTGCACCTGCTGCGCTCGCGCCGGGCCACGCGCAATATCCCGCTGGTGCTGCTCGGCGGCGACGCCGAGGCGCCGAGTTTTTCACTTGGCGTCATCGATACGATGGATAAGCAGATGAACCGCAATGAACTGGTGGATATGATCTCGCGTCACGGTCGCCACGTCATGCATGCCAATGTCATGACCGTGCTGGTTGTGGATGACGAAGCCAGCGTGCGCGAATATGTCAAGGAGTCCCTGTACGGCCAGGGTTACCGCATCCTGCTCGCCGCCAATGGTCGCGACGGCGTGCAGGCGGCCATCGATTATGATCCGGATCTGATTATCCTGGATCTGATGATGCCGGGCATGAGCGGCTTCGAGGTTGTCGAGGAGCTCAATCGCCATCCCACCGCCTGCGATATTCCGGTGATCATTTTTACGGCCAAGGATCTGACGCGTGAAGAGGTGATGCGGCTTGGCCAGGAAATTGAAACGGTGTTGACCAAGGGCGTAACCGGTCGCGCCGATCTGTTGCGCGAAATGCGCTCCATGCAGCTTCTGTATCCGGTGCAGGCGCGCCTGGTGGACGGCGCATTGCGCTGCTATAATATACGTTACATGCGACTGCGCCTGGCGCAGGAGTGCAGTCGCGCCGAACGTTATGGTCAGCCATTCTCACTGGTGGGCTGGGAAATGGACGGTTTTGATGATTATCTGCGCGAGCATGGTCAGCGCTGGGGCATGGCGGCGCTTAAAGGTTGCGTCGAGCTGGTGCATGCGGCCATTCGCAAGGGCGATGTGCTGGTGCGTACCGGCGAGAAGACCTTTACGCTGATTCTGCCGGGCATCAAGGCATCCGAGGCTGAACGGGTGGCGGAGAAAATCCGCATGCGCGTCCGTCTGCATCGCTTCCCTCTTGCCGGCGGCAAGGCCGGCCATTTAACCGCCGCATTCGGCTGTTCGCATTACAACGCGGATGCTTCGAACCCGGACGCCATGCTGTCCAGTCTGCTTGCGCGCGTAGAACTGGCCAAAAAGTCCGGTGGCAACTGCTGCATCTGTTTTGATGATAACGATAAGGGATGAAGGCGCGGCGGCAAGGAGGTGAAACATGAGTAAAATACTGATTGTGGATGATAATGGGCTCAACCTGCGGCTTGCCTGCGCTGTGCTTGCGCAGGCCGGGCATGAAACACTGAGCGCGGCGAACGGCAGGGAGGGCGTTGATGCGGCGATTTCCGAGCGCCCGGATTTAATTCTCATGGATATGAGAATGCCGGTTATGAACGGTGAAGAGGCGATGAAAGAAATCAAGGCAGATGCGCGCACGCGCGGCATTCCCGTTGTCGCCCTGACAGCCAGCGCCATGAGCGGCGAACGCGAGCATCTGCTGGCGATGGGCTTCGACGGCTACATCAGCAAGCCCATTGATGTGCTGTCATTTCCCGGCGAAGTAGCCAGCCTTTTATCGGATATGGGCTAGATCATGGATGCTGAAGCGCCGGCAAGCGGCAATGAGACGCACGCTGATGCCGGAGAGTCCTGCAAACACTCCATCCTTATCGTGGATGACAGGCTCATGAACCGAAAACTCAGCGCAGCCATTCTGGCGGCGGAGGATCGTCGCATTGTCACCGCCGAAAACGGAGCGCAGGCGCTGGCCTGCGTGGCGCAGGCGCCGCCCGATCTGATTTTGCTGGATATGTTGATGCCGGGCATGAGCGGCCTGGAAGTGCTCAAAAGGCTGAAGGCCGATGCCGCTACGGCACAGATATCCGTCATTATGCTGACAGGGATGGCCGACCATGAGACCGTAACCCGGGCGCTTGACGCCGGCGCCGATGAATGCCTGTACAAGCCTGTTGATCCTGACGAGCTTATACTGCGGGTGCAAAACATGCTCCTTAACAACGCATAGCCGCTATGCAGGGACAATGAACAGCGAAATAAATTCCATGACTAGTGCCCTGTCCCATAGAAGAGCATACCATCAGAGCCTTTCCAGTGAGCCAAG
>CAYTFI010000137.1:0-5181 GCA_964437065.1 uncultured Zetaproteobacteria bacterium
TTTCCGTTACGCCCTTCAAATCCATATCTTACACCCTGCACGCACTCCCAACTGTGGTTTCCAGGTTAAAGCGCACCCGCAGGCAGATGACTTTTTACAGGCGCATCAGCTATGATTTGCCCATGTCTGTTTATACCGAGCTGTCACGCACTGATATTGAACATATTCTGGCTGATTACGCTCTCGGTTCGCTGGCCGGCTTTGAAGGCATTGCAGACGGGATTGAAAACAGCAATTTCTTTATCGACACCGCGGGAGCAGCGAATTCCGGCCGTTTCGTGCTGACTGTTTTCGAGCGGCTCGCAGCTGATGAACTGCCTTATTTCATGCGCCTGATGAAACACCTGGCCGCCGCCGGCCTGTCCTGTCCCGATGTCATGCTGCGCCTTGATGGCTCGCTGTTGTTTGAAGTGGCGGACAAGCAGGGCTGCATCGTCTCCTGCCTGGCAGGCAAAACATATGCCCGGCTCAATGCCCGGCAACTGTTCTCCTCCGGCCAGGCGATGGCGCAATTGCACCTGGTCGGCGCCAGCTTTCCAGAATTGCGCAACAACCCGGCCGATATCGACTGGCTGGGGAAAACCATCGATGCCATTGCCGATGGCGTGTCCGATGTTTACGGGGAAGCTGCTGCGGATTTGCTGCTCGACGAACTGAATTTCCAGCGCTCCCGCACATGGGATGCGCTGCCGCACGGGCTGGTTCACGGCGATCTGTTCTGTGACAATATTCTGTTTAATGGCAATGATGTCTCAGGCATTATTGATTTCTACTATGCCCACAATGCGCCTTATGTCACGGATATCGCCATCTCGCTCAATGCCCAGGCCATTTTGCTAGACCGGGATGACGATGCCCGCATGCAAAGCTTTCTTGATGGCTACCAGCGCCTGCGCCCGCTACAGGAGAATGAGCGCGAAGCCTTGCCGCAGCTGCTCAGGCTTGCGGCGCTGCGCTTCTGGGTTTCACGCCTGCATGATGCGCTGTTTCCGCGCAGCGGCGCGATGACCCAAAGCAAAGACCCTGAAGAGTACAGAAAGAAACTGCTGTTTCATCGTATCAGAAATTCGGCTTAAACAGCCGATTTATTCATGCCGATAAGCTGAAACAGTTCGAGCCGTGAAGACGGATTGTTAAGGAAAGCGCCTGTGAGTTTGGAGGTGGTCGTCCAGGAATTGGATTTCTGCACGCCTCGATGACACATGCAGAAATGCTGGCACTGGATAATCACGGCCACGCCATCAGGCTCGAGCACCTCATCAATGGCGTTGGCAATTTGCATGGTCAATTTTTCCTGCACCTGCAACCGTTTGGAATAACCCTCAACCACGCGCGCCAGCTTCGACAAGCCCACCACCCGGCCTGCGGGAATATAGGCGACATGCGCCTTGCCGACAAAGGGCACCATGTGATGTTCGCAATGGCTGTGCACATCGATATCCGAAACCAGCACCACTTCATCATAACCTTCAACCTCCTCGAAAGTTTTGAGTAAATGCTCTTTTGGGTCTTCCCTGTAGCCCGAGAAATGCTCCATCATGGCGGCAAGCACGCGCGCCGGCGTTTCCTGCAGCCCTTCGCGATTCACGTCCTCGCCGATGTAATCCAGCAGGCCGCGAACATGCGACATGCCCTTTTTGTTCTCGGGACTGTTCACATCAAATTCATCGTTCACCTGCGCCCCCTGATCCCCGACCGCCATCACCAGACTTCAAAATAGAGCATGGCATGATCCGAATACCTTGAAATCCAGCGCTTGCGATCACTGCCTGAAAGCCTGGGCCAGCCAAGCAGCGTAACGACGTGGCTCGCCTGATCCTGCCCGCGAATATCAAGCTGGCCGGATGCAATAACATGATCAAGATTTAACGGCTTATAGAATTGACCGCCATTATGCCAACTCACTTCCCTCGGCCCGTCTGCCGTGGCCGTTACATCCTTGGCCAGCATTTTCATGCCTCTCTTGCCGGCCCAATAAGCCAGTCGCCTCTGCTCATCCTCCGAACTGAGGTCCATCTGTCTGGAATAGGGCGCAGGGTCGTCAACGCCCATGGTGTTCAAATCGCCCAGAAAGATAAAATTTGCAGGCCCGCCCGCCATCTTGTCCAGCGTCTTTTTCAAATTGAACGCTTTCTCCATAGCGGCGTCACGCAGGCCAAAGTCCCCGGTTCCCGCCCCGCTCTTTACATGCAGAAAAAGCAGCGTGTAATCATTGCCCTGAACATGCAGGCTGAGCAGAAGTCCGGGCCGTTGAAAATCCCGCCCGACCTTGAACTCCAGCCTCTGGGTCGAAAAAGTCTGCAGCCTTTTGTGAACGCCAATGAATATTTCCTGCATCTCTTTGCCTTCGCTCAAGTGGAAGCGGTGATCGGGAAACCGGCTCATGAAAGTCCGATACACATCTTTTCCCTCCACTTCATAGAGGGCGAAAATATCAGGCATGGAAGTCGGCCCGCCATGCTGGCCGGAGATGAAATCGGCCACCCGGCCTGCTCGGTCGGGCTTGCCCCTGAAATGCTCAACGTTCCACGAGGCAACAGAAAACAGCTTGCCGCTCACAAGTTTTGCAATTGGCTCATTTGTTTGATTGTTTAAGTGATGCGGCCTGTTGGGCCTTGCGCTTGGCCTCATGCGCCTTGTTCAGCGCACGCTCGTATCGCTCCTGACGTATTGCTTCCGCCGCTTCTTTCAGCGCCTGTTCAGCGCTTTTCAGGTAGGCGTCCGCCTTGGGATGATGGCCGGGCAAGGCCTCAGCCGCCTTGATGGCCGAGCGCGCGTCAGCCATCTCCTGGGCCGGCGGTTTCATAGCGCAGGCAGAAAACAGCAGCAGCAAAATAAGCAGGGCGCGTTTCATGAGATGCATGATCAAGCCAATCCCCGGCAATGTCAAACCCGTGATCTCAACCCGCAAGGATTTTTCCACCCCGTGACAAGCAGGGGCAGGCGCATGCAGAGCGCAATCCTCAGTCGGAGGGCTGAATTGTCCTGCGCCTGCGTAAGCCCAACTCTTGCCACTGTTTGTCATCCACCTCGGCGGGCGCGTCCGACATCGGGTCCGCCGCCTTCTGGGTTTTGGGAAATGCAATCACATCGCGAATCGAATCCACTCCTGCCATCAGCGACAACACGCGATCCAGACCGAAGGCCAGGCCGCCATGCGGCGGAGCGCCATATTTCAATGCCCGCACCAGAAAGCCAAACTTGGCTTCCGCCTCTTCATCCGAAATTGCCAGCGTTTTGAACACGCGAGCCTGGGTTTCAGGATTGTGAATACGAATCGAACCGCCGCCGATTTCAGTGCCGTTCCAGACCAGATCATAGGCCTGCGAGCGCATGTTCAGCGGGTCTGATTCGAGCTTGTCCAGATCTTCCGCATAGGGCGCGGTAAAGGGATGATGCAGCGCTTCAGGACGCTTTTCATCGGCATTCCAGGCAAACATCGGGAAATCAACCACCCAGACAAAGCGATGATCGCCCTCGGCGATCAAATCCAGATCGTGGCCCAGCTTCACCCGCAAATGCCCCAGCGCATCGTTGACGATTTTGGCGTCGCCGGCGCCGAAGAAGAGCAGGTCGCCATTTTCAGCGCCGCAGTCGTCGAGCAATGCAGTCAGCACCTCCGGCGGCAGGAATTTCACAATCGGCGATTGCAGGCCGGCGACCGGATCGTCCCTGTCATTCACCTTGATCCAGGCCAGGCCCCTGGCACCATAAATGCTGACAAATTTGGTGTAATCATCAATCTGTTTGCGGCTCAGCCTGGCGCCGCCCGGCACCCGCAACACCTTGACCAGGCCGCCGCTGTCGGCAGGCGCGCGAAACACCTTGAATTCAACCTGTTTCATCAAATCCGTAACATCAACATGCTCCAGACCAAAACGCACATCGGGGCGATCAAGTCCATACTTGTCCATCGCCTCGCTGTAAGTGATGCGCGGGAAGACTTCAGGCAGAACAATGCCGACGCCGGCCTCGAACATGGAGCGCAGCAGCCCTTCGGCCACGGCCATCACCTCATCCTGGGAAACAAACGAAAGTTCGATATCCGCCTGGGTGAATTCAGGCTGCCGATCCGCGCGCAGATCTTCATCGCGGAAACAGCGGGCGATCTGATAATAGCGATCCATGCCGGCCACCATCAGCAGTTGTTTAAAGATTTGCGGGCTTTGAGGCAATGCATAAAATGAGCCGGGGTAAATACGTGAAGGAACAAGGTAATCCCGCGCCCCTTCCGGCGTTGACTTGTTCAGAATCGGGGTTTCAATTTCCAGAAACCCCTGCGCATCGAGATAATTGCGCGCGGCATGAATCACCCTGTGGCGCAACGCCATATGGCCCTGCATAACGGGACGGCGCAGATCGAGGTAGCGATATTCCAGCCTGTGCTGTTCGCCTGTTTCACAATCATTCTCAATCAGAAATGGCGGCGTTTCCGACCGGTTCAACACCGCAATGTCCGAGGCCTTCACTTCTATGGCGCCGGTCGGCAGCTTGCCATTGACGGTTTCTTCGCTGCGGGCGATCACTTTGCCGCTCACTTCAATCACATCCTGCGACCGCAGCGAGTGGGCCAGGGCATGAATTTCAGGCGTATCCGGATGCGCCACCACCTGCACCAGCCCTGAACGATCCCGCACATCCAGAAAAATCACGCCGCCATGATCGCGACTGGTCTGAACCCAGCCATTCAGGCGCACCTGCTGCCCGATATGTACAACCCTGAAATCCCCACAATGCGTGCGTGGCAACATCGCCGACCACCTCCAGTAACTATCCCGTGAAACGGGCCGCGCAGCCTAGCGCCCGAAGGCCGGGCAAGCAAAAAGAAGCTTGATTATAAAACGACCGTTACTGTGAAAATAATTTCAGCCATTTCGATTTTCAGGACGATCCGGAGCACAGGCGTGAGTTCCCTGTTGAAAACAGTTTTGTGCAAACTGCCCGGTTTGACTGCCAGCCGCCGCATGAATGAATAGAACCTCATCAGCGGTTGAAGCTACAAACTGATTACGCTGTTCTGCCAGCGCCGCCGTCATGCGGCGATGTTTCTTTTCAAAGGGAGAAAGCAGTAAGAGCCTATCCTGTTCGATAGTTTGT
Source organism: uncultured Zetaproteobacteria bacterium (assembly GCA_964437065.1). GTDB lineage: Bacteria > Pseudomonadota > Zetaproteobacteria > Mariprofundales > Mariprofundaceae > Mariprofundus. The sequence continues at coordinate 5,098 of CAYTFI010000137.1, forward strand.
TTCCATGCAGATGGGATGCACATGCCTTCAACCTATATTCCTCAGTTGGAAGCACCCACATGGCGCAAGCTCTTGATTCGCTTT
>CAYTFI010000138.1:0-5168 GCA_964437065.1 uncultured Zetaproteobacteria bacterium
GCGAATCAAGAGCTTGCGCCATGTGGGTGCTTCCAACTGAGGAATATAGGTTCAATCACGCCGGCTTGCTGCGTCTTTCCGCCGCTGTCTGGCTTTCTTTCGCTGCATGCGATAATGGGCCAGACGCCTGCCTTGCCACAGGCTTAAAATCGGGCCATGCAGACAATAAATAAATAATACTGTAAACGGAACGCGATACGGATCAACCATCACCAGGCCAATCACAACAATCATGATAACCAGCAATCCTGTTGAACGCCGTTGTTTCAAATCCACATCTTTGCCAGACCAGAAACGCACCCCGCTGACCATCAACCATGCCAGAAACAACGAGACGAAGAACCATAGCCATGGCCAGGGTTCAACGCCGGCATCAACGTGGTAAAGCACCCCGGTGGCAATCATCAACGCAGACCCGGGCGTCGGCAGGCCCTGAAAATAGCGTTTATCCTGACATTCCAGTTGCACATTAAAACGCGCCAGCCGCAAAGCGGCGCACGCCACCAGAAAAAAACCGCCCAACCATGCCAGTTTGTGCAATTCAGTCGGCAAATGCGCCAGCGCCCACAAATACACCAGCACGGCGGGCGCCACGCCGAAGGAGAGCATATCGCATAACGAATCGTACTCTGCTCCAAATGGCGTTTCCGCATGCAGCAATCGCGCCACTCTGCCATCCATCATGTCAAATATTGCAGCGGCAAGAATCGCCCATGCCGACAGTTCATAGCGCCCCTGAATGGCGGCTACCAAGGCATAAAAGCCGGCGAACAACCCCATGGTGGTAAACAGACTGGGCAACGCATAAACACCGCGCCGTGACAATCCGCGTTTCGGCCTTGCCATGTTAATCTCCGCCCGCGTCCGGTATTTTGCGCGCCAGGATCGTCTTGCCTGCCGTCACATGCGCACCAGGCCGGACGGCCAGTTGATAATCGGCGGGAATTTCACAATTCACTCTCGAGCCAAAGCGAATCATGCCGATTCGCTCGCCTGCCTTCAGGCGGTCGCCAACCTCGGCATAGGCGACAATGCGGCGCGCCACCAGTCCGGCAATCTGGGTGAAAGCAATACTGCAACCATCATCGCATTCCATTTCGAAGCGGTTGCGCTCATTCTCCTCGCTGGCCTTGTCAAAGCTGGCATTAATAAACTTGCCGGGAAAATATTGCATATGCGAAATGCGTCCGCCCATCGGCGCCCTGTTCACATGCACATTAAAAACATTCATAAATATATCAACGCGAAGGCAGCCGCCGGAGGCCTCGGCGCGAATTACTTTGCCATCGGCAGGAGCGATGAAACAGGCCGGGTCAGTCGGCGCCTCCCTGTCGGGGTCGCGAAAGAAATTGATCATAAACAACAGCAGAAGCAAAAGAATGATGGCTGGCGCAATCCAGCTCATTGCCAATGCAACAAGCGCCAGCAGCATGGTTGGAATGATAAATGGCCAGCCTTGCGGGGCGAAAGGGAGCCTGCCTCGCGGCATGCCCGATAGTGGAAATGGTTGGCTCATCGCCCAAGCCTAGCGGCAACTCCGCCCTGACCCAAGCAACGGGCAAATCTCATGCAGCTGGCAAACCAGCGCTCCGTCCGCAACAAATTCAGCATGTCTGGACGGGAGCGCCAGGGTTAAAGATCAACACCTTCCATAGCGATCTTCATAACGTTCAATATCATCTTCTCCCAGATAATCGCCAACCTGAACCTCGATCATCTGCAAAAGAATTTTTCCCCGATTTTCAAGGCAATGCGTCTCGCCGATCGGTATGTACGCACTTGAATTTTTTGAAACAGTCTTGACCAGATCGCCGCATGTCACAGTTGCCGTTCCCGCAACTACAATCCAGTGCTCTGAACGGTGCTGATGGCTTTGCATGCTTAAACAGGCGCCGGGTTTCACTTCAATGCGTTTCAACTTATATCCGCCGCCTTCGTCCTCCAGCACGGTATAGCTGCCCCATGGCCTGAGAATAGTGACATGCTCAATATGGTAACTTTCACTGCCCAGCCTCAGCTGATCAACGAGTTCACGAACACGCTGACTCTGCCCTTTCCTGGCAAGGAGAATGGCATCGGGAGTTTCGACTGCAATGATATCCTCCAGTCCAATGGCGGCAATCAGGCGCGACTCGCTGCGCAGCAACGAATTCCTGCAATCAATTGCCATGACGTTGCCGCTGACTGTATTCCCCAGTTCATCATGCTCCGCTATTTCATGCACGGCATCCCAACTGCCCACATCCGACCAGGCAATATCCGCCGCAATCAGGGCGACACGTCCGGACTTTTCCATAACGCCATAATCAATAGAAATCGACGGCATCTTTTCAAAGCTGTCGCGAATCACCTCCTGCCATGCGTCTCCATTGCTCCACCTGCGTCGCATCTCTTCAAGCACGGCCCACACTTCAGGCAAATATTGCTCAATCTCTTCAAGTATGACTGACGCCTTCCAGACAAACATGCCGGAATTCCAGTAATAATTGCCATCATCAAGCATTTTTTTGGCCTTGGCGGCATCCGGCTTTTCAACAAAACGCACTACCGGCAGCACGCCATTGTCGCCAGCCTCGGCCTGCACATAACCAAATCCCGTCTCCGGCCCGGTTGGGACAATGCCGAAAGTCATTAACCGCCCCGCCTCAGCGGCGGCTACGGCCTGCTTCAGACATTGTTGAAATGCTTCCTTCCTGCCAATAATATGATCAGCAGGCAACACCGCCATTATCGGATCATCGCCATCCATATCCTGCAATAGCGCAGCGGCGACAGCGATGGCCGGAGCAGTGTTTCGGCCACATGGCTCGAGCACCTGGTTAAGCCCTTCAAGCTCGGAAAACGCCTCGCCCGTTGCATGCGCCTCGCCGGTAATCACCCACACGTCATCGCGTTCAACAAGGGGCTCCAGGCGTGCAATTGTGGCGCTGAGCATGCTGTCCGCGCTACCGATATTGAGAAACTGCTTGGGCAATTGCTGGCGCGAAAGAGGCCATAAACGGGTCCCCGACCCCCCTGCCAGAATAACTGCCTTAATTTCATTACTCATATCATCAACCTTGTTTGCGATTCCAATGGTCCACTATTCTTGCCTGATTATAGAGAACTCCACGCACATTGTATATGTTCATATCGTCATCCGGAGGCGCTGGATGCCTGCGCCTTTTGTTCCAGCCTGCTGCGATAGCGGAATTTGCGACTCACTTTAATCGTCACCACCAGCCAGACCAGACACAGCGCAATGTTCACGCCAACCAGATACATGGTGGAAAGACTCAACACCGATACCGCCAAAAATACCAGGCCGCCCTGAATCAAATCTCCAAAGCGAGTGAAAAAGGTGTTGATCGCAAGCATGCCCTCGTAACGGGTGAATTTATCCAGCGGCAGAAACAAAATCTGCTTGGTCGTGTTGGCGACTGAATAATCGATACTGTTGTCCGCCATCTTGACCACTGCGAACCAGCCCAGAACAGGAAAAAGAAAAACAGATAAATACATGCAAAGATTGATCACTGCCAGGCTGATCAAAGCGCCGCCCACGCCAATCACTCTGTACATGGGACGCACGACAAGCGCCTGTAAAAAAAGAGTCGCCATGTTTACATACAGATAAAAAGAAGAGTAAAAATCACCGATTTCGCTGCCTCTGTTCGCACTGTCGGCAAATTCATTGGAAACAAAGTCAGCCAGAATAAACTCACCGGTCGAATTAATCAGATTCAGCAAAATAACCGAGCAGGCAATCCAGCGCAGGTAGGGAACGTCAAATACCCGTTTTAAACCGCCGAGAAGATGGCCGATGATCTTTTTGTCGGCATCTTCAGCCCGATCCCTTCTTAAAGAAGCATCGGTGCCGGGAACGATCAGAGCAATAATCAACATACTGAAGGCGACAAGCATCAGGCCGTAAGTGCCGAAAGAAAGGAACAGGGCCTTGGCGACCATCGATCCAATCATGGCGCCCAGAGAGCCGCCAACCGCAATATACGAGGTGAGTTTCTTGCCCATCTCGACGCAGTGATAATCACTGACCATGGCCCAAAACTGGGAAATCTGAACCACTGAAAAAATACCAAGCCAGACAAAGAAAGCCACGCCGATTTCAATCCCGAATGCGTTCCCCATGAAATAGAATATCAGTATGTTTCCGGCCAGAAAAAGAGTTACAATATGAAACAGCCTGTCACCCTGAACATATTTGATCAGATGGCTGTATAGCGGCACCAGTATCAGCAACATGGCCGCCTGACCTGCCAGGGCGTAGCTTCTGAGCTCAGCGCTTCCGTGATCAAGAATAAGCGATTCGCGAACCGGCTTCATCAGATAATAGGCAAGCAGAATCAGGAACAGCCTCAAAGCAAAACGCAGCGTGGCCAAACTCTCCGGGCTTAATAAATCATGCCATATTTTCTCTGTTTTATTTTCCATTTAAAAGGGGCTGCATGCGACGAAGCGGAGGATATGACCTGATTCCAGGCGGATATTCCTGGCTGTCAGGATATTGGAAAATTCATTGACATAGGTCGGCGCCGGCGTCCAGCGATTTCGATCCAGCATCCATAACTCAAGCTCTTTTTCATGCACCATTGGCGTCACTTCGGTGCGATGAGAATTTTCCTGAATATATTCAAGGCTCAAGTCCCCTGAAACAGAAATATTTGGCGTTTCAGTAAAGACCACCCATGATCGCTGAACACAGCGTTGCGGCTGCTTGCCTCTGGGGAGATATTTAGGCGCCTGATCCCCTTCAATGCTAACCTTGAATTCCGCGCTTCTTTTCAATGGCGTATTCATGGTCAGAGCGGCGACAAAATACCCGTAACCGGAGTCAGTCATGCGCACACGATCCTTGCCCTCTTCAATGACCCCCTTGGCGGAAAGCATCGGCGGCAATGGCGAGGCCTCAACAAATGGCAGTGTCGGATCGACAGGAATCCATGGCAGGGCGCCAAACAGCTTGGCCTTGAGAAAATATGCATGGCCCGTTACGAAGTGAACCAGCGACTGATAGGACTGCTTGAATTCCCGGGCGCCATAAGCAAGAAAGGTGTCCGCTTGTCTTTGCTTGTCGATGATGCGGGCCAGGTGATAAATTCTGGCCTTCATCACCGTCGGCGAAAACCATCCAAATGTCTTTTCAGGCCCATGCGGCTCCATGCCAAGCA
>CAYTFI010000139.1:0-5152 GCA_964437065.1 uncultured Zetaproteobacteria bacterium
GGCTACGCTGAATTATACGGCTGACGATGGCCACGCCTATCAGCTTAATTTGATTGATACGCCCGGCCATGTGGATTTTACTTATGAGGTTTCCCGCTCGCTGCAGGCCTGTGAAGGGGCGCTGCTGATCGTTGATGCCGCTCAGGGCGTGGAGGCGCAGACGCTGGCCAATGTCTATCTGGCCATGGAGAACGATCTGGAAATCATCCCGGTGATCAACAAAATCGATCTGCCCGGCGCCGATATCGAGGAGGCCAAACGGCAGATTGAGGAGGTGATCGGCCTGGACGCCTCTTTTGCCATTCCGGTTTCCGCCAAAACCGGAGAGGGCGTCAGCGCGGTGCTGGAGGCGATTGTCGAGCATGTGCCGCCGCCGGAAAATCACGATGACAAGCCGTTGCGCGCGCTGGTTGTGGATTCCTGGTTCGATTCCTATGTTGGCGCTGTGGCGCTGGTTCGCGTCTTTGAAGGGGCGGTGAAAAAGGGCGCCAGGTTTCGCCTGATGTCGATGCCGACGGCGGCAAGCTATGAGGTGCAGGATGTCGGCTATTTTATGCCTGAGCCGTGTTCAGGCCGGGAACTGACCTCCGGGGACGTGGGCTTTCTGGTCGGCGGCATCAAGAAGCTTGCCGACCTGAAGGTTGGCGACACCGTTACAACACTGAAAGATGGTGCGAGCGAGCCGTTGCCGGGCTACCGTGAGCCGAAACCGATGGTCTTTTCCGGGCTCTATCCGGTTGACTCCGCCGATTACAATGAATTGCGCGATTCGCTGGAAAAACTGAACATGAATGATCCGGCCTTCACATTCGAAGCGGAGAATTCCTCCGCCCTGGGGCTGGGCTTTCGCTGCGGCTTTCTGGGCATGCTGCATATGGAAATTGTGCAGGAGCGGCTGGAACGCGAGTACGACCTTGATCTTATTACCACGGCGCCAAGCGTGATTTATCGCATTTTCCAGACCGATGGCCGCGTGTTTGAAATATCCAATCCGAGTGAATTTCCCGAGCCGCAAACGATTGAAAGGGTTGAAGAGCCGACTGTGACCGCCAATATTTTCACCCCGGAAGAGTTTGTCGGAGCGATGATGAAGCTGTGTCAGGACAGGCGCGGCGTGCAGAAAGATATGAAGTTTATCGGGCAGGGGCGGGTGATGCTGAGTTATAGCCTGCCGCTGGCCGAGATGGTGATTGATTTTTACGACAAGCTGAAGTCGGTGTCGCGCGGTTATGCTTCGCTGGATTACGAGCTGGCTGAATTTTCCGCCGATAATGTGGTGAAGCTGGATGTGCTGGTGCATGGCGAGCCGGTGGACGCCCTGAGCCTGATCGTGCATCGCTCGATTGCCGAGACGCGGGGCCGTGATCTGGTGAAAAAGCTGAGACAGTTGATTCCCAGGCAACAGTTCGACGTGCCCATTCAGGCGGCTATCGGCGGTCGCATTCTGGCCCGTGAAACGGTCAAGGCAGTGCGCAAAAATGTAACGGCCAAATGTTATGGCGGCGATATTACGCGCAAGCGAAAATTGCTGGAGAAGCAGAAAGCGGGGAAAAAGCGCATGAAGTCGATAGGCAGCGTGGAAGTGCCGCAGGAAGCATTTCTGGCTGTATTGAGGCTCAATGAATGATCGTAACCGCTCAGGATTTGGCCATCAACGCCGACCCTGCTGAGCAGTTGCAATAGATCGCTGATTTTCAGTGGCTGAATTGTTGGTAAAAAAGGATACTGAGATGAACGAAAAGAAAAAACCAATTTGGCGCGAGTGGCTTGAAAGCCTGATTATTATTGGCCTGCTGGCTATTGTTATCCGCAGCTTTATTGTGGCGCCTTTTAAAATTCCGTCATCCAGCATGGTGCCGACGCTGGAGGTGGGCGATTACCTGTTTGTGCTGCGCTACCCCTACGGCTTCAGAATCCCGCTGACCGATATTCAACTGCTGTCCAAGCAGCCGATCAGGGGCGATGTGGCTGTCTTTGTTTATCCTGAAGATAAAAGCAAGGATTATATCAAGCGTGTTGTCGGCCTGCCCGGCGATGTCATTACATATAAAAATAACAGGCTGAGCATCAATGGCAAGGAGATGCCGTTGACAGCCAGGGGCAATCGCTCCTATTTTCTTGGCGATGGCAGCGTCGATGTATCCGGGCTGTTTGAAGAAAACCTGTTGAATGTGAAGCATGAGGTGCTGCGCAAGGATTATTCAATTCGTGACGGCGAATGGACGGTGCCGGAGGGTCATTACATGGTGTTGGGCGATAATCGGAACAATTCGCGTGATTCGCGCTTCTGGGGGTTTGTGCCGCAATCGTACATGATTGGGCGCGCCGCTGTTATCTGGTGGTCATGGGACAGCACAAGGGGCTCGGTTCGCTGGAATCGACTGGGCCATTTTATTCACTAAAAGCCGATGTTTAAGCTGCTGTTCTGGACATCGTTGGTGACTATTGTCATGTGGCAGTGCTTTCCGGTGCTGAACATCTATAAAAATAACAGCATAGCGCAGGATGCATTTGAGCTGGTCAGCCGCAAAATGGAGGGCGCATCGGCGCAGGCAATTCGCCGGCGTCTGTCTGACACCTTGCTGGTGATGCGCTTGCCCCGCAAGGCCTTGCCGGCAGCATTTTATGAGCACCTTGAAATTCAGACGGAACATGGCCGGGTCAAAATTTCATCATGGTATCACAAAACGATCTGGCCGCTTGGGCCTGTGCAGCAACTGGATGAAGAGGGCGGATATGATGCGGAGAAATTAACCGGTCTGGATGCGCTCAGAGACAGACTGCGCCTGGATTTTGATTTTTATCCGTCTGCCTCTTCGTTCGGAGAAGGGGATGACTGACGCCGCGCTGCGGGCAGGACTTGAAAAGAAGATGTCCTATTCTTTTGACAATCAGACCCTGTTTGAGCGAGCCCTGACGCACAGGTCGGCGAGCGCCATGCATATGGAGCGGCTGGAATTTCTTGGCGATGCCGTGCTGGGACTGGTGATTGCCGAGCATCTGCATGCCCGCTTTCCCGACCGGCGCGAAGGCCATCTGACGCGCATGCGGGCGGCGCTGGTGTGCAGGGATGCCCTGTTGAGGGTGGCCGGGAAATGGAAGCTGGTTTCGCTTCTGCATGTGGCTGAAGGCGAACGCTCGGCGACTGGCGTGAAATCGCCATCCATTGCCGCCAATGCGGTCGAGGCCCTGATCGGGGCCGTGTTTGAGGATGGCGGCTGGCAGTCGGCCAGATATGTCGTATTGGCGGCCTGGCAGGACATGCTCAGGGATATTGATCAGGTCGATGTGTGCGATGCCAAAAGCAGGCTGCAGGAGTTCACGCAGTCAAAGGGATGGGGGCTTCCGAACTACCGGCTGGAGGATCTCGGGGCAGGAACTTTCCCCCGCTTTAAAGCTGAGTGTCGGGTGAATGGCGAACTCGCGGGCGAGGGCGAGGGCGGACGAAAAAAGCTGGCGGAAATCAGGGCTGCGGAGCAGGCATGCAAACAGTTGAACATATAAGCGGCGAAGACGGCTTTCGCTGTGGAACAGTGGCTTTGCTGGGGCTGCCGAATGTTGGCAAATCAACGCTGATGAATCATATCATCGGAGCCAGAGTGGCCATCGTGACGCCCAAGCCGCAAACGACGCGGCATCGAATTCTCGGCATTTATACCGACAAAGCCAGCCAGATTATTTTTGTTGACACGCCCGGCATCCATAAGGGCGGCAAGCAACTCAACCGTAATATGGTGCGAGTGGCCTATGCGGCGGCCGGGGAGGCCGATGTGCTGGCCATCATGCAGGATGTGATTCATCCGATTGACCGGGCGACGCGCGCCCTGATCGAAGGCTTTGCTGATGGACGCCTTAAACAGCCTCGCATCCATGTGCTCAATAAAGTGGACAAGGTGAACAAGGACAAGCTGCTGCCGCGACTGCTGGAAATGCAGCGGCTTGATCCCGGGGCGCAGGCCTATGTGCCGGTGTCGGCCAAAAGGGGGACGCAAACAGAAGGCTTGTTGAAGGAGATTCGTAAACATCTCCCTCTCCAGCCGCCAGTCTATGAACCTGACTCGATTACCGATCAGAGCCAGAGGCAACTGGCGGCTGAATATGTGCGCGAACAGGTTTTTTTATCCATGCATCAGGAGATTCCCTTTCAGACCGCCGTGGATATCGAACGCTTTGACGAGATTGAGGGCTTCGGCGTGGAAATTGATGCGATAATTCTTGTCGGCAGTGAACGCCACAAGCCTATGCTGATCGGGCAGGGGGGCGAGCGCCTGAAGGCAGTTGGAACAAGGGCGCGACTGGGGCTGGAGCGGATTCTTGATTGCCGGGTGCGACTTAATTTATGGATCAGGGTTGATCCGGACTGGTTCAATCATCCCGGCAAGCTGGAGGAACTGGGCCTGGGCGCTCAGCAGGGTTGACGCAGTCGCTCGGGTTGAGATCAGGATACCCAGTCGCTACCATGCCTCAAAATTTTTCAAAGCATCGGTTCAACTATAAAAATAAAAGGATATGTGATCATGACAAGAAGTTATAATTTTAGTGCAGGCCCGGCGATGTTGCCGACGGCCGTCATAAAGCGAGCGCAGCAGGAAATGCTTGAGTGGAATGGCTCGGGGATGTCTGTGATGGAAATGAGTCATCGAGGCAAGGATTTTATGTCGATCGCGACAAAAGCTGAAAAAGATCTGCGCGATGTGATGTCGATTCCGGATAATTACAAAGTGCTGTTTTTGCAGGGCGGGGCATCCTCCCAGTTTGCCATGATTCCATTGAATCTGCTGGGTGAAAAAGAGAGCGCGGATTATCTGAATACAGGCATGTGGTCAAAGAAGGCGATCGCTGAAGCCAAACGCTACTGCGCCGTGAACCTCGCCGCGGACACTTCGGACAATGGTTTTACGACCGTGCCGACGCAGGAATCGCTGAATCTGAATCCTGACGCCGCTTATGTTCATTATACGCCCAATGAGACCATCGGCGGCGTTGAGTTCGATTATATTCCGGAAACGGGCGATGCGCCGCTGGTGGCTGATATGTCATCCACGATTCTTTCGCGTCCGATCGATGTGTCGAAATTCGGCATGATCTATGCCGGCGCACAAAAGAATATCGGCCCTGCCGGCCTGACCATCGTGATTATTCGTGATGATTT
>CAYTFI010000140.1:0-3324 GCA_964437065.1 uncultured Zetaproteobacteria bacterium
TAGCCTATACACCCTTAGCAGGGGCGCGCTTTCAGCCACTCAGCCATCTCTCCATTGATCAATTTTGTTGTCCTCGGCGCAAACATTACAGGCCGCACTCCGGCCGCAACGTCTCCGGAGTGAAACCTGCATATCCAAACTGCGGAGAAGGAGGGATTCGAACCCTCGAATGGTTTCCCATTGCCGGTTTTCAAGACCGGTGCATTCAACCGCTCTGCCACCTCTCCGAGGCGGGCAAGCTTAGCGACTGGCGCTCTTTGTGCAACTCATTGCAGAAACCCCTTCAGCGCCCTGATACTGCAAATTACACGCACTAATCGGCGGTATCAGGGGCGCTGATCTGCATAACTTTTACACTGTCGGGCAGTTGCTCTCAGACTTTCTTCCAGGTTGTCCCGGCGGGACCATCTTCCAGCGCAATGCCCTGAGCCGCCAGTTCATCACGAATGGCGTCAGCGCGGGCAAAGTCCCTGCCTTTTCTGGCCGCCAGCCGTTCTGCAATCAGGGCGTCAATGGCACTGGCATCCACATCGCCGCCCTGAAACCATGCGCCGACATCATGTTGCACAATGCCCAACAGTCCGGCCATGGCGTTAAATTGCGAGATCAGGGCTGCCGCATCTTTCCCTGTATCCAGCGCCTTGTTCAACGCCCGGCAAGTATCAAACAGCACTGCCAGCGCCTCAGGCGTATTAAAGTCATCATTCATGGCTGCAATGAAGTGAGGAGCGGTCTCCTCCTCCTGATCCCCGACCCCTGGTCCCTGACCCCCGATCCCTGCCTCCTGACAGCGCCTTGCAGTTTCATACAATCGATCCAGCCCGGCTTTGGCCACATCCAGCGCGCTGTCCGAAAAATCCAGCGGCGAGCGGTAATGCGTGCCGAGCATGAACATTCTTAGCACTTCCGGATGATACCGTTCCAATACCTCGCGAATGGTGAAAAAGTTGCCCAGAGATTTGGACATCTTCTCTGCATTGATATTGACAAAGCCGTTGTGCAGCCAGTAGCGGGCAAAGCCGCCGCCATTGGCGGCGCACGCCTGAGCGATCTCATTTTCATGGTGCGGAAATTTCAGATCCATGCCGCCGCCGTGAATATCAAAGGTGTCGCCAAGATGGCCGCAGCTCATGGCCGAGCATTCGATATGCCAGCCGGGCCGTCCCATGCCCCAGGGCGACGGCCATGCCGGTTCACCCGCCTTGGACATTTTCCACAGGACGAAATCAAGCGGGTCGCGCTTGCTTGCATCGACATCGACGCGACTGCCTGCCTCCAGATCGTCGATATTCTTGCCGGAAAGCCGTCCATAAGCCTCAAACTTGCGCACTGAATAATGCACATCGCCGGAATCGGATACATAGGCGTACCCCTTGTCCGCCAGCGACTGAATCATGGCGATCATTTCCGCCAAATGCGCGGTGGCGCACGGCTCGCTTGAGGGACGCAGGCAGCCCAGTGCGTCGATATCGGCGTGAAAATCCGCAATCATGGACTTGGTCAGCGCCTCAATGCCAATGCCGCGCTCATTAGCTCTGGCAATGATTTTATCATCCACATCAGTGAAATTGCGCACATAGTTGACTTCGTATCCAAGCTGCCTGAGCCAGCGGTAGATGATGTCAAACGCCACCATCACACGCGCATGACCGACATGGCAAACATCGTAAACTGTCACGCCGCAGACATACATGCCGACATGGCCTGCAACGAGAGGCTCAAAGGGCTCTTTTTGGCGCTTTATTGAATTATAGACCTGGAGACTCATCCGTTCAGCCTGGCAAACTCAAGCCGTTCAGCAATGCCGTCGCGACCCAGAAAGGCGACAATTCTGGACATTTCCGGACCATGCAGCGCACCGCTCAGGGCCACGCGCAGGGGCATAAACAGGTCTTTGCCCTTTTTCCCTGTCTGCTGCTTCACCATATTCACCCATGCCTTCCAGTCGCTCGCATCCAGCCGCTGCCAGCTATCCAGAGCCGCCCGGTAAAACTGACTTCCAGCCGCCTCGACAACCTGCATTGCTTCAGCCTCAACCGGGGCGCTCACATCAAGCAGGCGCTTAAACATCACGGCATCTTCCAGACGCTCAATATTGCCGACAATCAGCTCGGCAAACTCCGCCATGCGGCTGTTGTAATCGCACCCGATATACGGCAAAAGCAGCTCGGCCAGCCGCTCAGGCTGCATCTCGTGCAACAATCGCGTGTGCCAGCGCCACATTTCGCTATCGGCCCAGCGCACAGAACCGGTGGAAATATGATCTGCGTTGAAATGAGCAGCCAGGGCAAGCAAATCGTGCGTATCCTCCGGCATATTGGGATGCCCCAGGCGCGCCATGGCCTGCACCAGAGCGCCCGGCAACAGGCCATCCTGGCGCAACCGGGCGACGCTATGGCTGCCCGTGCGCTTGGACAGCTTGGCGCCATCCTCTCCCAGCAGCAGGCCATGATGCAGATACGCCGGCGGCGCATGGCCCAGCTTGCGCAACAGCCAGACCTGATAGGCGGAATTGGTCAAATGATCATCGCCGCGCAAGGCGTGCGTGACGCCGTCAAGCGCATCATCCACAGCGTTAGGCAACAGGAATGTAAACGAACCGTCGGAGCGCACAACCACCGGATCATCCAGATCGCGCAGGGCAAAATGCACATCCTCGCGCAGGGCGTCGCGGACGACCACCTCTCCCTGATCATCATGCACGGCAAGACGCCAGACGAATGGCTCTTGCTCCGCCCGCGCATCCGACTCATCTGCGGACAACTTGCGACATCGCCCGGCATAACGCGGGGGCAAACCACGGGATGCAGCCAGCTTTCGATCAAGCGCCAGTTTGTTTTCCGTGCAAAAACAGCGATATGCAAGATTTTGTTCAGTCAATTCTTTCAACGCCCGCACATGGCTTTCCGCACGCCGGGACTGCAACAACACGTCGCCATCCCAGTTCAGTCCCAGCCAGTCAAGATCCGCCTCTATCGCCTCGATGAAGTGTTGTTCCGATCTGTTCCGATCCGTATCTTCAAAGCGCAGGAGAAATCGTCCGCCATTTTTTCTGGCATACAGCCAGTTCAGCAGGGCCGTACGCACATTGCCAAGATGCAGCAGCCCCGTCGGCGAAGGCGCAAAGCGCGTTACAACCATTTTTTCACCGCAAAGGACGTGGAAAAGATCACATTATCTGCAAAGGCATGCAACTGCATTGGTAGTCTTTCACTTGTAAAAAGCATTACTGTTTTCCCCTGACCCCTGACCCCTGACCCCTGCCTTTTCCGGCATCACCAGCATGAATTCGTCGGCATGCACATAGCCAAGTTCACGATGGAT
>CAYTFI010000140.1:3424-5099 GCA_964437065.1 uncultured Zetaproteobacteria bacterium
CCGGCATCACCAGCATGAATTCGTCGGCATGCACATAGCCAAGTTCACGATGGATCAGCTCTTCCAGAGCATCAGGATCGTTGCGAAGGCGGAGAACCTCTCTGGCCAGTTCCTCCCGTTTCTTTTTCTGCATTTCAATTTCACTTTTCAGTTGCTCCAGTTGCGCCGCTTCCCGGCGGTAAACCTTGTAGCCGTAATCTGCGAAGAGCAAGCCCCAGCCCACATAGCCCAGCACGGCAAAGCCAAGCAGCCAGAGCAGCCAATGGGCAAAGCGTTTCAGGCTAAACGCTCCGTGCCGGATTATAAAAAGGCTGCACGACCGGCATAACGGGCGGCGCTTCCCAACTCCTCCTCAATACGCAGCAGCTGGTTGTACTTGGCCAGACGATCCGAGCGTGAAGCTGAGCCTGTTTTGATTTGTCCTGTGGCATAGGCGACTGCCAGATCGGCAATGGTCGCGTCCTCGGTCTCTCCCGACCGATGGCTCATCATGCAGCGGTAACCGGCGTCATGCGCCATATTCACTGCGGCAATGGTCTCGGTCAGCGTGCCGATCTGGTTGACCTTGACCAGAAGCGCATTGGCCACGCCCTGATCGATTCCCTGCTGCAAAATGTCAGGATTGGTGACAAACAGGTCGTCGCCAACCAGTTGCACCTTGTCTCCGAGCGCCCCGGTCAACAGTTTCCAGCCATCCCAGTCGCCTTCATCAAGACCATCCTCAACGGATATGATCGGATACTGGTCGCAAAAAGAGGCAATCAGATCAACCATGCCCGCCGCGTCCAGCCTGCGACCGCCCTCGCCCGCCAGCACGTATGCGCCGTCATGATAGAATTCCGATGCGGCAATATCTGAAACCAGCGAAACATCATCGCCCGGCCTTAAGCCAGCCTTTTCAATGGCCTCGAGAATAGCGGCAATTCCCTCTTCATTGGAGCCGAGATTGGGGGCGAAGCCGCCTTCATCACCCACTGCCGTGACATGGCCGCCGGATTTGAGCACGGATTTCAGGGCGTGGAACACCTCCGCCCCCATCTCCATCGCCTGACTAAATGAAACGGCTCCGGTCGGCGCAATCATATATTCCTGAAAATCGATGCTGTTGTCGGCATGCGAGCCGCCGTTGATCACATTCATGCACGGCACCGGCAACAGATTGGCATCAGCGCCGCCCAGATACCGGAACAGTGACTGGCCCTGCTCACAGGCTTGCGCCCTGGCCGCCGCCATTGAAACGCCAAGAATGGCATTGGCGCCAAGCCGCCCCTTGTTCGGCGTGCCGTCCAGGGCAATCAGCCTCTCATCCAGAGAGGACTGATCGGCTGCATCCATGCCGTTCACCACGCCGGCAATCTCGCCATTCACATTGGCCACGGCCTGGCGCACGCCCTTGCCGCCCAGACGTTCGCCGCCATCGCGCAGTTCCACCGCCTCACGCGAGCCGGTAGACGCCCCGCTCGGCACGGCCGCCCGACCAAAGGCCCCGGAGGCCAGCGTTACATCAACTTCAACAGTTGGATTGCCACGCGAATCAAAAATCTCACGGCCATGCACATTTACGATCTCACTCATTATTTCTCCCTGTCAGCATCGCCGCCAACGTTTTCTCTGATTATTATTGATGAAGTCGTAAAAAGTCCGTCCGTGGCCTTTTTACTCCACGGAAAGCGAA
>CAYTFI010000141.1:0-5077 GCA_964437065.1 uncultured Zetaproteobacteria bacterium
TTTAACGCAAACTGTTTCATATCATCAAATCCGTTAGCCATGGGAAAACGGGGCGCCGCTGCCCAGTCGCTGCCATGGCCCAGGGCGCCCGAGTGTTGTCCCATGCCAAAAAACCCCAGCTCAGCAACAATCGATTGCAGTTCGCCGGTGAATTCGCCATAGGGATAGGCAAAGATTTTTTCAACCTGACCGATCTCCTCGTTCAGGCGCGATTGCGCACCAGTAATTTCATGCCTGATGCGCCTTCGCCACGCTTCGTCATCCTCTCCTGCATGGCGTTGAATCATGTGGGCATGCGATAGCGAATGGTTGCCAATGGTTGCGCCGTCTGCCCGCAGCAAGCGAAGCTGGGCCCAGCTTGCAGAGCGTGCATATCCTTTGTCGATGGCGTCAGTATTGACAAAGACCGTAAAGGGCCATTTGCGTCGGCGAAGTCGAGGCGCGGCTACCGAGAAAACAGATTGATAGGCGTCATCAAAGGTAATGGCGACGCTGTTTTCAGGCACCGGTTTCTGATTGGACAGGCGCTCCAGAAGCAGCGGCAGAGCTACAACGCGAAAACCGTGTTTTTCAAGATAATCAAGATGTCTTTCAAAGCTTTCAAGGCTGACTGACGTGGTCGCCGGCGTGTCGCTGCCGATATGATGGTACATGAGAACAACGGCGTGATCGGCTGCAAGGGCGCAATCAGCGACGCCGATGCCAAAAAGGAGCAGGATCATCCCCGCCCTGATTTTCAAAGGGCGGCGTTTCAGCTGGTCAATCACGACAACAGGGGATGCAGCGCCTCAACCTCGATTGTCGAGCGAAGCTCGTCGATGCCCGCGCCTTTTGTGCTGGAAGCGGGCACTGGCGACAGCATGCCGCCCATGGCGGCAGTCATTTCAAGCAGGCGTTTGGTTCGCGCATTGCCGGACAGCTTGTCGGCCTTGGTGGCGACGGGCAGCCAGCGAATGCCCTGCTCATTGAGCCATTCGATGAGCTGCATATCGGCCTGTTTCGGGCCATGGCGAATATCCAGCAGCATCAACACCAATCGCAAGCGCTCTGATTCGCCAAGATACCTTTCGACTAATCCGGCCCACTTGAATCGCTCAGCCTTTGGCGCGCGGGCGAATCCGTAACCCGGCAAATCGACCAGCAGCAGCTGTTCATTCACGGCAAAGAGATTCAGCAGGCGCGTGCAACCGGGATGCCTGGATGTTTTGACCAGCCCCTTGCGACCGAACAGGGCGTTCAGCAACGAGGATTTCCCCACATTGGAGTGTCCGGCCACAGCCACTTGCGGCATATCAAAGTCGGGAAAATACCGGGCGTCTGCGACCGATTGCAGAAATTGCGTATTCGACCATTGCATGTGGAAAAGCTGACAACTGCTTGCGACACAAGCAAGCGCCGCGCTGGTGACAGGAGACAGATCGGTCGGATCAGTCTGATCCGGCCGATAGCGCGCCCTGCTTCGCGCTGGTTAATCACAGGCAAGGCGGTAGTATTGCCCATTTATTAGGCAATGGAAATTCGATGACGATCAGCCCGGATAATGCGAAGCGTTTGCTTCCCGGCTTCAAGCTGGGAACATATCATATTGATGTGCCTCTGGCGCTGGCGCCGATGGCCGGCATTACCGATCTGCCGTTTCGGCGAATCTGCAAGCGTTTCGGCGTTGGCCTTGTAGTCACGGAGATGGTCGCCTCGCGGGCGGTCGATATGGGGCGGGAACGCACCGAGCGCATCGCTGAACTGGGAGCGGATGAGCATCCTGTCGCCATACAGATCGCCGGCTCGGAGCCTCGCTATATGAGCGAGGCGGCGCGTTGGGCTGTCGGCCATGGCGCGGACTTTATTGATATCAATATGGGATGCCCGGTGAAGAAAATATGCAGGCAGGCGGCCGGTTCCGCCATGCTCAGGGACGAGGCGCTCGTCGCCCGCGTGCTGGCCGCAGTTGTGGCGGCGGTTGATGTCCCTGTCACCCTGAAGATTCGCACGGGCTGGGATGACAGGAGTAAAAATGTCGAACGCATCGCCGCAATTGCCGAGGAGTCCGGCATTCAGATGCTTACGGTGCATGGACGAACCCGCGCCCAGATGTTTCGCGGCCATGTCAACTGCGAGGACATCGGGCGCGCCAGGGCGAGCGTCTCCATTCCGGTCATCGGCAATGGCGATATTGCAGACGGCGATTCAGCCAGAGAGATGATTCGCATTTCGGGCTGTGACGGCGTTATGGTCGGACGCGCCGCAATGGGCAACCCGTGGATGCTGGCCGATGTGCACGCAGCCTTGCTGGGCGAAGCGAAGCCCGCTGCGCCGACAGCGGCGCAGCGCTGGGCGGTTGTGAACGAACATATGCTGCATCTGGCTGAGTTTCATGGCATTCAGGCCGCTTCAAAAATGGCTCGAAAACATGTAATCTGGTACTCTAGGGGGTTGCGCGGCTCGGCGGATTTTCGCGGCCATTTCCAGCGCATCGTTGATTGGCGGCAGATGCTTGATGTTGCCGAGGACTATTTTCTCGGTCTGGCCGGGACGTGTGATGACGGCGCTATGGAGCCAGCCTGTGCTGCTTGAGTCCATTCAGCTTGCCCGGCTGCCGCTGCCATTGATGTTGCTGGATTTTGAGGCATGCGTATTACAGACCAACCTGTTGGCGCAGGAGGCGCTGGGCAAATCTGACAAGCGCCTGATCGGGCTGAATCTGGCGGAAATTTTTTCTCCGTCGATAGAAATTGAACGCCTGTTGTCACGACTGGCGCCCTATGGCGGCGGCGCTTCCGAACATCAGATATTCGTGCGTGAAAGAAACATGCCTGTTTCCCTGCACGTGGGCATGCATGAGCAGGGAATAACTGCAATCTTCGTGCCCGAGACCTGCCGCACGGAAGTTGAGCTGCATGCCAGGCGTCATGAAATGGCCGAGGCTGTCGCCCGCATAGCTCAGGAAATGGCGCATGAGGTCAAAAACCCCCTGGCCGCTCTGCGCGGGGCGACGCAATGGCTGTCCGAGCAGGATGAGTCGGAATCGCTTCAGGAGGCGGTGCGACATATGCTAGCCGACATTGACCGGATTCGTGATCGCATCGACGCCTTTCTGCTGATCGGGCCGCGGGCAAAGGCGCAAATGGAAATGACCAATATTCACGCATTGATTCAGGATGTGATTTACTATCAGGAGGGCATTCATGTGAGCCGCGTGTTTGATCCCAGCCTGCCTGAAACGATGGTGCATCCGGCGCGAATGGCGCAGGCGTTTGAGAATCTCTGGCGCAATGCCGTGGAGGCGGCTGACAGCCAAATCGAATGGCAGACGCGCATGGCGCCGTTGGTGAATTTGCCGGGTCATGACGGGCAGGTTATGGAGGTGAGCATAACCAACGATGGCGCAACTGTGCCGGAAGCATTGCGAGAGCGTATGTTTGAGCCTTATATCACAGGCAAGGCGCGCGGCAACGGACTTGGCCTGGCCCTGGTCGAACGCGTCATGCTCGAACATGGCGGCCGGGTGGTGGCGCGCTGTGAACAGGGACGTACGACTATGGTTTTGCATATTCCGATCAAGGGAGAAAACAACTGATGCGTGTGCTGGTCGTTGACGATGATGAAGGGATTCGCTGGGTGCTGAATAAGGTGCTGCATGAGGAAGGCGCGGAGGTGATACAGGCCGGAACCCTGGCTGAAGCAAAGGCGGCATTGGAAAATGGCCCTGTCGACATGGTGTTTCTGGATGTCTTTTTGCCTGACGGCAATGGCATGGACATGCTGGCCTCCGGCCTGTTTAGCATGCCTGTGGTAATGTTAACGGCTGAAACAACCTTCGGCCATGCCGCCGAGGCCTATCGCGTCGGCGCCATGGAATATCTGCCCAAGCCCTTTGACCTTGATGAAGTTCGGCAACTGCTTCAACGGGGCCGCCCGAGCGCTGCGCCTGAGCCCAGGGATGCGGTAAAGGAAAACATCATTATTGGCCGCAGCCAGTCCATGCAGCGTTTGTTTCGAACCCTGGGTCGCGTCGCCGCGTCGGATCTGACGGTTCTGATCACGGGGGAGTCCGGCACGGGCAAGGAGATGGTTGCCCTGGCGTTGCATGAGCAAAGCCAGCGCGCGGCGCGCCCGTTTGTCGCCATTAATACTGCCGCGATCCCGGCTGATTTGCTTGAGTCCGAGCTGTTCGGGCATGAAAAGGGCGCCTTCACCGGTGCGGACAAGGCCCGCGCCGGTCGCTTCGAGATGGCCGAAGGCGGGACGCTGTTCCTTGATGAAATTGGCGATATGCCGGCGGCCCTACAGGCTAAAATGCTGCGCGTGCTGGAAGAAGGCCGGGTGCAGCGGGTGGGCGGCAGCGAAGCGAAGGCTGTCAATGTGCGGCTGCTGGCGGCGACGCATCAACATTTGCCGGGCAAGATTGCCGAAGGCCTGTTCCGCGAAGATCTCTATTATCGCCTGAACGTGATCCCGGTTCATATTCCGCCGCTTCGGGAGCGCCGTGATGATATTGAGGAGCTGGCCAACTATCTGCTTGATCAGGCGGCTGAAGAGCTGGATATCAAAGCGCCCGTCCTGCTTGATAATGCAGTCGATCTGTTAAAGCGCCATGACTGGCCCGGCAATGTGCGCGAGCTGAAAAATGTGATGCGGCGGCTTGCCGTGTTGACGCCGGGGGCCAGCATCACCCTGTCCGACGTGGCGCTGGCGCTCGGCAATATTGATGATACGCGTCGGGATGAAGAAACCCTGTCCGAGGCGGTTTCGCGTTGCACCCGACAGTATCTGCACCAGTTGGGCTATGCTCAGGCCGCCAATCTGCACCAGCATCTGCTGGAGCAGGTCGAACCGCCGTTGCTGATCCTGACCATGGAGCGCTGTGGCGGCAATCAGATCAAAGCGGCTGAAATGCTGGGGCTGAATCGCAATACGATTCGCAAGCTGCTGCGCAAATACAAGATTGATCCGCAGTTCTTCCGCCGCACGTAGTTTCCCCCCGGATTCACAACCCGGCGTGATCATCATCCATTCATGCGGCCATCATGATTTTTTTATGCCGTCCGGCGTAGCATGCGGCGCTGGTTACGGAGGTTTA
>CAYTFI010000142.1:0-5052 GCA_964437065.1 uncultured Zetaproteobacteria bacterium
CCCGGAATGTAGTCTTATGTTTCATCATTTCTCCTCAGTAAGCAATTAATTACTTACATTCATATTAAAAAATTACCTGGCTCTGATCGCAGGCCAAACCAGATTACAGATACAGTCAGCCTGATCTGCCAAAGAGTAATTAAAATCGAAGATAGACCAGCGCATCACAGAGCCCTGGATAAGAGCTACGATCATTCTGGCAGTTTCTTCGGTATCAATGCCGGGGTCGAACTGCCCACCATCAATTCCATCCTGCAACAGCATGGCTATCCTTTCGGTCAGCCTGTTTATGATTCGCTGCACGGTTTCCTTCAAAGCCGGGTCTTCCATATGCAAGCGATCGGAAAACAAAATTCGCGGCACGCCCTTTTGCTTGCCGAGCAGGGACAGATGCCGCCTGACGAAGGTTTTAAGCCTCTCATCCGCCGGTCTGCTTCCTAACATGTCCGCTTCCAGCAATTTGAACACATTGCCCGCAACCTGTTCCAGGGCAGCCCTGAAAATAGCGTCACGGGTTTTGAAATGACGAAATATTGTCGGCTGGGCAATCCCCACTCGATCGGCAATAGCCTGAGTAGTAACTTTGGCTACACCTTCCCTGGAAGCAATATCCAGCGCCCCCTGAATTATTTCGGCCTTACGTTCCTCACTCGATTTTCTCATTCGCGACGCATATGTAAGTAATTAATCACTTGCAAGCATTAAATACAGTGCTGATACATTTAAATCGGGGCCCGCACTATTCATGAACCGCCGTGAAGATAGATTCAGGGCTTTCGTTCCTCCCTAATCCTTCGGGCGACCGGCGAAAAAACCCTGATGCAGCAACGCTCACAAACCTTGTCCGATAGCCGGAGGCCTGGAAGGCATATGGCAGCGATGAGACAGGCTGCCTGATGTCTCTTGCAACTGTTGATCAACATAGATTTATTCATATTAATGTTGTTAGCCGCCAGTAAGCTGCTTCACAGGCAACTGATATGAGGCATGACAGGCAATGCAATTATTCATCGTGGCTGCCAGTTTTTTCTGAATCTCATTCACCGGCTTGCCGTCTTTGGCCATATCGGCGATCTCATCAAAAGCGTAATGGGTGCCGAAACCGAGTTTTTTGAACGCCAGCGGCAACTTGGCGCGCAGGGTGAAATCCATCGTTTTGATTGCTGCGCTGCCCACGTCGCGTGCGGCCGTGACCACGGCGGCAAGATCATTATTTGCCAGCGCTTCGACGATTGCCTGCGTGGTTTCCAGTAACACGCGCATCTCTCCCAGCACAGCCTGTCTCTCGGCCTGCTCCAACAATACTGCTGTTCGTCCGTCATCTGCTTTTTCTGTATTGCCGAGCACAACAAATTTAATGCCGATAGCGACCAGAATCGCGCTCAGCATGGCAATGGCTATCCAGTGGGGTTTCGTTGTCTTCATTTATTCTCTCCTGTGGTTTTATATGAAATCAATTGATCTGAAATGTGTTTCAGCGTGTTTATTGCGGCCTGTTTGTCTGCATCCGGGATGCCGTTGAGTAATTCCTGCTGAAAATTGCTGACCAGCGGAATCAGCACTCTCAGCGCCTGTTCTCCCGCTGCGGTCAGGCTGATTCGATAATAACGACGATCGTTCGGATCCGGATTGCGTTCGACCAGCTGTTTTTTCACCAGCCCGTCGATTCGACGCGTGATCGTGGTTTTATTGCGCATCATCAACAGCGCAATTTCAACCTGTGTCATCGCGCCCTGCTTCGACAGATGAAACAGGATGCCGAAATCCTGCGCCGACAGCTGATAACCCTGACCGGCAAATCGCCGGGCGATCTCCTCTGTCATCAAAAATGCTGTTCGGTTCACATGCATGCCGATTGCCTGGTCCAGTCGAAAATTATTTGAAGATTAGAAGGACGTAACAGAAAAAATAGCCGTCACCTTGCCGGCGACAAGTATTTTTCCCGTTTGGCAAGGCGAGAGCTTGCGCCATGCGGGCGCTGCCAACTTAGGTTCCGGGATAGCATAGACAGCTGCATGCTTACGGATCTTGGCGTGTCATTACTGTCTGAATGCAGCATGGCACTGGATGCAGTAGTTCATGGTTGAATGCAAAGCACGCAGGGATTGCCTCAAGTCTCCTTTTGCCAGGGTGTCACCCAGCGCATCGGCGCTTTTGTGGAAGGCCAGCCCAATTTTGCGAAAATCGTCGTTGCCGAACATCTTGCACATCTTTTTCATTTCCTGCGTGAGTCCCAGCTTATCATGGGCGATTTGAGAAGCGTCGTTAAATTTTCCCTCCGCCATATAGGCGATGATATCATTCACGGCCTTTAGATGTTCACGCATCATGGCCAGTTGATGCTGACGCATCGGGGCGGGAAGATTCAGAGAGGTGCGCGGATCATCTGTTTGAGACGCCCCTGATTCTTGCATGCCCATGCCGCCCGTCATCCCATGCCCCGTCATGTGAGAGCGCATCATGTCCCCGGCCATCGCCGGAAGCGTCATCCAGACAGAAACCATCAATATTGAGACCGTCTTTTTCATAACCATGCTCCTCGTTTACATCATATTTCGTAACTGCTCAGCATCCCTGTGCAAAAGTGATCTGAGCAACTGCCATATTTCAGCCGTGCGATTTTGAGTGCGAAGCCGAATGCGGGAACCTTACAGGCGCAACACATAGCGTATATGATTGAAATCATACGCTCAGCGCAGTTGAATGATGTTCCTTTTCTATTTATGCGCCCGCCAATCCAGGTTGATAAGCCGCATCTTTATAAGTCATTTGCGGCGCAATCTCATGCCCGCCGTTTGTTTCAAGCTGGCGCCAGACATAAATACGCTGTCCGGTCGAGCGGATATTTCTGATTTCCAGCAGCCCTCGCCCGTCGAAACAGGACAGCCCGGCAATGACATCGCCCGCCGTAGCCAGCTGCAGGACAGCAATGCCTTAAGCCGGTGAATAGTCGGCAGTTCTCGGATAACTGAGTCCGGACAGGTCCTTTCCCTAGGCGATCACTTCTTGTGAACTCCACAGCTGGAATCCGTAGCTTGATACATTTGATTCCCCTGGCGCACCAACATTCAACCTATATTCCTCAGTTGGAAGCACCCACATGGCGCAAGCTCTTGATTCGCTTTGCTAAACGGAAAAAACTCTTATCACCGGCAAGGTGACGGCGATTTTTTCCGTTACGCCCTTCAAATCCATATCTTACACCCTGCACGCACTCCCAACTGAGGAATATAGGTTCAAATCCTGATCCGGAAAGAATTGATGCTCCAGAGCCAATTTCAAAACTCATGAGCATAGAATCTGTTCCCGAGCCCGGAGTTGTTGTTGCGTGCGTCCGGCCAATGCGTAGGCTGCCCGGCTTTGCCCAATCCATTTTTCCGGAGCAGTCCTATGGCTTCCATCAAGCGCGCATTAATCAGCGTATCAGACAAAACCGGAGTGGCTGACTTCGCCCGGGCGCTGGCGCAGCGCGGCGTCGATATCCTGTCCACCGGCGGCACGGCCAGGCTATTGCGCGACGCCGGCATTGAGTGTCGCGACGTGTCTGATTACACCGGCTTTCCTGAAATGATGGATGGCCGCGTGAAAACCCTGAACCCGAAGGTGCATGGCGGCATTCTGGCGCGCCGCGATAACGACGGCGACCTGGCCTCCATGGCCGAGCATGGCATTGAGCAGATTGATCTGGTCTGCGTCAATCTGTATCCATTTCGCCAGGCCGTCGCCGCCGCAGGATGCACGCTTGAAGACGCGATTGAAAATATTGATATTGGCGGCCCCTGCATGGTTCGCTCCTCGGCCAAAAATCATAAATTTGTCACCATTGTGGTGGATCCGGCAGATTATGCGGATGTGCTTGAGGCGATGGATAACGATTCACTGGATGAATCCCGTCGCCGGGGCCTGGCCGTGAAGGCGTTTGCCCACACGGCCGCTTATGATGGCGCCATTGCCAATCATTTTTCCGCCCTTGATGAAGATGGCGGTAAACGCGCCTTTCCGGACATCCTGACCCGCCAGTTTATCAAAACAGCCGATGAACTGCGTTACGGTGAAAACCCGCATCAGCAAGGCGCTTTTTATGCCGACCCTGAGGATGAAGGCGTTTCCATGGCGGACTGCCCGGTGCTGCAGGGCAAGGCGATTTCATATAATAATATCGCCGATGCCGACGCCGCCTTCGCGCTGGTGCGCGATCTGAATGAAGAGGCTGTGGTCATCGTCAAGCATGCCAACCCTTGCGGCGTCGCCATGGGCGGCGGCTCGCAGAGCGAAGTTTACGAGCGCGCCCGCGCCGCCGACTCTGTGTCGGCATTCGGCGGCATTGCCGCCTTCAACCGCACGCTGGAAACGGAAACGGCTAGGCTGATAGCAGAAACCTTTATGGAAGTGGTCATTGCGCCGGGGTTTTCCGATGCGGCGCGAGCGCTGCTGAAAGAGCGCAAAAATCTGCGTCTGATGCTGGCGCCGTCGGCTGCGCCGGTATTCGGCGGCCTTGATTTCAAACGCGTCAACGGCGGCTTGCTGGTGCAGCAGCGCGACGCCCATATGCTTGACCGCGAGGCCTGCCGGGTGGTGAGCAGCCGTGCGCCTGACGAGCAGGAGTGGCGGGACATGCTGTTTGCCTGGTCGGTGGCCAAACATGTAAAATCCAATGCCATCGTATTTGCCAAAGACGGCGTAACGGTTGGCGTCGGAGCCGGGCAGATGAACCGCGTCAACTCCACCCGCATCGCCGCCCGGCACGGCGGTGAAGCCAATGCCGGTTCGGCTGTGGCATCCGATGCATTTTTTCCCTTCCGCGACGGCGTCGATGCGCTGGCCGAAGCCGGCGCGACAGCTGTCATTCAACCGGGCGGTTCCATTCGTGACGATGAAGTAATTGCAGCGGCCGATGAGCATGGGCTGGCCATGGTCTTCACCGGCATTCGCCACTTCCGGCATTAACCTAGAGGCCTCCGTTGGAAGCTTGCATCATGGGGCTGCTTCCAGCGGAGGTTTCTAGTCGAGTAGATCATTCATTACTGAATTTCACCCTCACAGAACCGGACG
>CAYTFI010000143.1:0-5048 GCA_964437065.1 uncultured Zetaproteobacteria bacterium
CCCGGGTTTGTCGGAGGTTCCAAATGTTGAGAGGATGGAGCAATGAACAAACTAACGAGATATTCACCTGAAGTACGGGAACGCGCGGTGCGAATGGAATTTGAACACAGGCAGGGTTAGTTTCGCGGATTGCAATGCAGGACGGATCATGTCCTCGGAATTTGTCCCAGGAATTCCTCGCCAGCTTCATCAGTCAAGCCATCGGGACGGGTTTTTGCGGCCAGTGGCATTCCGTGGCGACAGGACAGGCATGACATTTGGGCTTTCTTGCCATGCAGGTGTAGCGGCCATGCAGAATAAGCCAGTGATGGGCATGCAGCATAAATTCACCGGGAATCACTTCGAGCAAGCCCCTTTCCACTTCAAGCGGCGTCTTGCCCGGCGCGAGCCCGGTGCGATTGCCGACGCGGAAAATATGCGTGTCAACCGCCATCGTTGGCTCGCCGAACAGGACATTGAGCACGACATTAGCCGTTTTCCGACCTACGCCGGGCAGCGCTTCCAGCTCTTTTCGCGTGCGCGGCACGTTGCCGCCGTGTCTTGAAACCAGCATTTCGCAGGCGCCGATAAGATGCCTTGCCTTGCTGTTATAAAGGCCGAGCGAGGCGATATATTTCTTCAGCTCTTCCTCGCCAAGATCAAGTATGGCCTGTGGCGTATTGGCCACGGGATACAGCCGAGTTGTGGCCTTGTTGACGCTGATATCAGTGGATTGGGCAGAGAGCATAACGGCGGCCAGCAGTTCGAAGTCGTTGGCGTAATTCAGTTCGGTGGCCGGATTCGGATCCGCCTGCTGTAAGGATTCGAAAAACCGCCGGACTTCGGCGGCGCTCATTGATGAAGACAAGCGCCTATTCGTTGATTTCGTTGAGGGTCAAACTGACTTGTCGATCCGTAATGCCGCCTGCCGGGTCAACCGCCTGCTCGACAAGAAAGACAGTATCGCCGGTGATTTTTTCAATATGGCCGTTATTCTTGCCCAGATAATTGCCTCGCCGAACAACATATCCCTTGTTGGTCGCATCCTGAACCATGGCGACCCGTTCGCCGCCCATGCTGAAAATTGCCACAAGCTTTAAACTCGCAAGATCGAAGCCTTCGAGAAATTCGTGCTTGCGATCATTGATGCGAAGCTTGCTTGCGCCAGGAATGGAGATTCCGCGTGTTTTCGTAAGCGCCAGATAGGATTCAAAAGGATCTCGCAGATTTACGAAATCAATCTCGGGCGCAGTCACCATATGCCGCATGGCATTGGGCGCGGGCGCATCTTTTGCGCCGGCATCCGACGCCGCAAATGCTGTGGAAACAGTTGCCGTCAGGATGCCGGCGAAGCAGATCAAACGTATCATTTTTCCCTCCCATGGACATGCCATTCAGGATGAGCTGTAAATAAATCAGAATATTACAGCAGAATATTCAGTCAAAGCAAATTTCAGACCATTGCTCCTAGCGTTTCCCCGAAGAGCCAAATCCGCCTGCGCCGCGTTCGGTCGCCGAGAGCGCATTCACTTCCCGGAAATCGGCCTGCACGAACGGCGCGATGATCATCTGGGCGATGCGGTCGCCGCGTTGCACCGTGAACGGCTCTGTTCCATGGTTGATCAGAATTACGCCCACTTCGCCCCGGTAATCGGCGTCAATCGTGCCCGGCGTGTTGAGCACGGTGACGCCATGTTTCAGGGCCAGCCCGGAGCGGGGACGAATCTGCGCCTCATAATTATCAGGCAGCGCCATGGCGAAGCCGGTTTTGATCAGCGCCTGCGCCCCCGGTTGAATGAGGACGTCCGCATCGATTGCGGCGCGCAGATCGGCCCCGGCGGCATGGCCGGTGGCATAGAAGGGGAGGTCAATCCCTTCTCCATGCGGCAGCTTTTGAATGTTAACGACTGGATTGCTCATGTATTGAACTCCATAATATGATGAAATTGTAAAAGGCCCGTCCATGGGCGCGATGATGACTTTTTACGAAATCATCATGATGTGATTGAGGATATGTTGTGCAAATTCAAATTTGCCTGTCGTGCTGATCGCTTGCGTATCCTGCTCAGTGATCCACCAGCCATCGGCGCTTTCGCGGCCCATATTTGAGATATCATTGGCCACAATGGCATCAACGCCTTTTTGCCTCAGTTTGGATCTTGCGTGTTGAATGTGATCCGTAGCTTCAGCGGCAAATGCAATGATGCGTCCGGGCCTGTTTTTCATGCCTGCAATCGAAGCGATAATATCCGGGTTGGCAATCAGTTCAACTGTCAGATTCGTGCTGTTTCCGCGCTTGAGCTTGCCCTGACTAGTTTGGGCGAAACGGAAATCCGAAACCGCCGCCGTGCCAATAAAGATGTCTGCGCCGCTTGCCTCGTTTTCACATGCAGCCATCATCCGGACAGCCGACTCGACATCAGTGCGTTTCACCGGCAAATCGGTATCCGGCGTGCCGGGGCCTGCTATCAGGGAAACGTCGGCGCCATGAATCGCAGCCAGATCGGCAAGCATCGCGCCCAGCATGCCGGAGGCGCGGTTGCTCAGAATGCGCACCTCGTCCCATGCCTCTACGGTGGGGCCGGCATTGATGACCCAGCGCTGGCCGGCGAGCCTCTGCTCGGCAAGCAGCGGCAGCAAGGCTGAAATGATAGTCCGGATGTCACTTAACCGCCCGGCGCCCGATTCTCCACAGGCCAGTTCGCCCGATTCAGGGCCGACAATGGAAAGGCCGCGCCGCCTCAGCGTTGAGATATTATGTTGCGTCGCCGCAGATTCCCACATTGATCTGTTCATTGCCGGCGCAAGCAGCACGGGCCTTTCACAGACTTGCATAATGGTGGTCAGCAGATCATCCGCCACGCCGTGCGCCAGGCGGGCCAGCAGGCTGGCTGTCGCCGGGGCGATCAGCACTGCGTCGGCCCAGCGGGCCAGTTGAATATGTCCCATCTCCCGTTCGCCGGTCAGGTCGAACAACTCCGTATGCGCCTGTTCTCCGGTCAGGGCTTCAAAGGTCATCGGCGAGATGAATTCACGGGCTGACCGGGTCATCACGCAGCGCACGCCGGCGCCGGTTTTTTTAAGCAGCCGCGCCAGTTCAGCCGCCCGGTAGGCGGCAATGCCGCCGCTAATGCCGATGAGGATGCGTTTGCCGTCCAGCATGCGGGAAAGGCATGAACTGTTCACGCTTGCAGTTCTTTCAATGCGTCCAGAACCTCTTCGACATGGCCTTTTACGCGCACCTTGCGCCAGGCGCAGGCGATTTTTCCTTCCGGATTGATGATAAAGGTCGAGCGTTCTACGCCAAGCGACTCCTTGCCGTAGAGCTTTTTGATCCGGATAACGTCAAACGCCCTGCACAGTGCTTCATCCGGGTCTGAAATCAGCGGAAAGTTCAGCCCCTGCCGGTCAGTGAAGCGGGCATGAGATTTCACCGAATCACGGCTAACGCCGATGATCGCAGCGTCAGCAGCCGAGAAATCGGGCAGTGCATCGCGAAACCCGCAGGATTCAGCGGTGCAGCCGGGAGTGCTGTCTTTGGGATAAAAATAGAGGATGACCCATCGGCCTTTAAGATCGCGCAGCTTCAGTGTTCCCTGCGGCCAGGTTTGCAGTTCTATATCGGCAGGGGCGGCGTTGCCGGGATTGATTGAATAAGTGTTCATTGGGCGATCCTTATGAGGCGTAAAATGCCATCAGTGCGCGCATGGATGGACTTTCCACCACTTTATCGCGCATGATTCCGCATTGCAGATGCGCAAGCATAGAACACGATGCTAGTCTCTGCCACATGCGCATCCGGAAAGGAGTGAACGGCATGAATCAGATACTGCTGGCGGAACCACGCGGATTCTGCGCCGGCGTGGAGCGGGCCATAGAGATTGTTGAGCGGGCGCTGAAGGTTTATGGCGCGCCGGTTTATGTGCGCCATGAGATTGTGCATAATCGTTTTGTCGTAGATTCATTATGTGACAGGGGGGCGATTTTCATTGATGAGGTGGATGATGCGCCGGACGGAGCGCTGCTGATTTTTTCCGCCCACGGCGTCAGCCAGGCTGTGCGCGAAAGGGCTGAGGGTCGCGGTTTACATGTGATAGATGCGACCTGCCCGCTGGTGACCAGGGTGCATGTGCATCTGCATCGACATGCTACAGGCGGCGATCAGGTGATTTTGATCGGGCACGCAGGCCACCCGGAAGTGATTGGCACTATGGGGCAGGCGCCGGAAGGCGCCGTGCTGCTTGTTTCGGAGCCGGAGGATGTCGACGCCCTGAAGGTGAAAGACCCTGAAAGGCTGGCATTTGTCACGCAAACCACCCTCAGCGTGGACGATACGAAAGATGTGATTGCGGCATTGAAGAGGCGTTTCCCGCATATCAAGGGGCCAAAAGGGGAGGAAATCTGTTATGCCACCAGCAACCGCCAGGAAGCGGTAAAGGCGCTGGCTGCCCGATGCGATGTCGTGCTGGTGATAGGCTCGAAAAATTCTTCCAATTCAAATCGCTTGCGCGAAGTTGCAGAGCGAAGCGGCAGTCGCGCCTATCTGATTGACTGGCCGGAAGATATTGACCCTGACTGGCTCACCGCCGAATCAAGAATTGGCATCACGGCTGGCGCCTCGGCGCCGGAAGTGTTGGTGGAGCATGTCACTTTCTGGCTCAACAGACATGGCTTTTCGGAAATAGATACGCTGTCGGTTCGGCAGGAAAATGTAACGTTCAGCCTGCCGCATGAACTGCGCGTGACGGAGTAGGCGTACGACAACAATGCCCAAATGCAGTGCATTCAACCTGGCTCGCAAGCTGACGGCCCCTGAAGAGGAAAGAATCAGTAAGGAGCTCAGGCTGTTGACGGGGGTCAGGCAGGCGGGCGAGTGCAGGAGCACACTGCGCGGTTTTCCTTGTTCTCGAACAAAAGGGGCAATCCGGGCAGTTGCCGTTCGCCAAAGCGGGGTTGATTCCGAGGCCTGCGCGTTAACATGAAACAAACAACGCGCCTGCATGATTTTTTCCATCCTGTGATTGATTGGACTATCGCGCCTTGTGAAGCAACACCCATTGCTTCACAAG
>CAYTFI010000144.1:0-5024 GCA_964437065.1 uncultured Zetaproteobacteria bacterium
CCAGGCTTGAATTTGATTCGGGGCATCCATGCCCCTCGCCCTGCCTGCCTGTGCGTTGCACGCAGACAGGCGGGCGAGGGGAAACTCGTCCAAACGGATGTCCCGTCTTTTTGTCGCTCTATGGAACCGCCATCAATCCCGGATACGGCCTCGAAGCGGGTTCGC
The DNA here is from genome assembly GCA_964437065.1 of uncultured Zetaproteobacteria bacterium. Classification (GTDB taxonomy): domain Bacteria; phylum Pseudomonadota; class Zetaproteobacteria; order Mariprofundales; family Mariprofundaceae; genus Mariprofundus. The sequence goes on from CAYTFI010000144.1 coordinate 166, forward strand.
CGCTCATCCACCCGGAGTTTTGCAGCGACTCCCTGGAATTCAGAATATAGCATGTCAATCGTCTGAGCCAGGCAACCCTTCGGATATTGTTTGCCGTTATTTTACATCAATGACCTGATTAGGTCGTTATGGTCGATAACGCCGTCCTCAGCCAGTTGCAGCGCATGCATGGCCTTGGGAATCATGCCATTCTCAACGGCAATCTTTTGTAAATTTCGCCCCAGTTTGCCATCATGAATAGCATGGCGGATCGTCTCATTGACGCTCAGGACTTCATAAACCATCACCCTGCCGACATAGCCGCTCTGATCACATTGTTCGCATCCTTTGGCAGCATAGAGCCTGGCTGGCGTTTCATAGCCAAGGTCATGAATGATCTCAAATGAATCGGCGCTTTCAGCCAGCTGCACATGGCAATCAGGACAGAGCTTTTTGATCAGGTTCTGGCTGATAATGCCAAGCAATGCCGATGCAAGCAGGTAATTCGGTATGCCGAAATCATTCAAGCGGATGATAGTGTCAACTGCTGAATTGGTGTGCAGCGTGGAAAAAAGCAAATGTCCGGTTAGCGCCGCCTCAATGCCGATCTCCGCTGTTTCCTGATCGCGCATTTCGCCGATCATAATAATATCCGGATCATGGCGCAGAACATTACGCAGGATTCTGGCAAAAGTGAGGCCGATTTTCTGATTGACCTGAATCTGGTTGGCGCCATCAATATCCGATTCAACCGGGTCTTCAATGGTCAGAATATGGGCGGGCAGATGCGAAATGGATTGCAACATGGCAAACAGGGAGGTGGATTTGCCTGAGCCGGTCGGGCCGGTGACCAGAATCAGGCCATAAGGCTTGCGCGTCATGGCGGAAATTTGCGCATAATCATCCTGGCGCAAGCCAAGCTGTTTCAGATTTACGGCAGCTTCTTTATTCAAAATGCGCAGCACCAGAGACTCGCCAAATGAATTGGGAATGCATGAGATGCGGAACTCATATATTTTTTTGCCATCGCGCAGTATCAGGCGTCCGTCCTGAGGCAATCGCTGTTCGGTAATGTCCATGCCGGCAAGAATTTTTATGCGGGCGATAATTTGCTTGTGCAGGCCCTTGTCCAGCGCGTTCTCGGAGATCAAATCGCCATTCAGACGATAGGCCAGAATAACTTTTTTTGCCTGCGGCAGAATATGAATGTCCGATGCTTTTTTTATCAGGCCGTTGCGGATGATGCGGTTCACCAGCCGAACAATAGGAGCGTCTTCCGCTGACTGCGCCATTTCCAGTTCGCTGATCGAATCATCTTCGGTCTCGGCGACCGATTGCTGAAGAAATTCACAGGAGAGCTCCTCTTCCTGCTCTTCATCCTGCAAGTATTTGTTAATATGAAATTTAAGCTGAGAGGCCTTGCACATCACCTCATGAACCTTCTTGCCCGTATGGAAGCAAATGCTGTCATAGGCCTCAAGCCCCAGCGGATCGGCAAGTGCAACCGTCAGCTTATGCTTGTCGGTTTGAATGGGTAATATGCCGTATTTTTCAATAACTTCTCGTTCAACCTCGGTGCTGGCAAGCGGGTCAATATCGTAGTCGTCAAGATCCACGGTCGGCAGCCGAAATTTTTGCGCCAGCACTGTAAGCAGTTGTTCCTCAGTAATGATTTCAGAACTCAGGAGTATCTCTCCCAGCCGCTGACCGCGTTCCTTCTGGGCTTCCAGGGCATACTGAACATCTTCTTCAGTGATGAGACCGGCCTCTACGAGCAGGTCGCCCAGTCTCATTTTTCGGCGCTTTTGTATCTCCAGGGCGGAATGAATGTCTGTTTCCTGCACTTTGCCATGCTCAAGCAGGATATGGCCCAGAGGCTTGTCTTTCGATTCCGCCTGCTTTTCCAGAGCCTGCTCGACATCTTCCGAGGAAACCACCTCCTGATTAACCAGCACATCGCCAAGCTTCATTCGCTGGAGATTCTGACGCTCCATAACCATGGTGATATCAGCATCATCAACTTTGCCCTGATCCCTAAGTATGCGACCAAAAGGGACGACAGAACTGGCCTGTTTTTTCAGCGCCTGGTGAATGTCATCAGGCGACAACATTTCCTGATCAACCAGCAGATCGCCAAGTCGTTCCGGTTTTTCCTGATATCGTATGCCATGGTGATAAAAGAAGATTCGTTCAAAGGGCGAATTGCTGTCCTTGCTTACGGCAAAGAAGCCGGGGGTGTTGGACATGGATGGAGAGGCCAGAACTTCAAAACTTTCCGCGTTGACGGTAATGATTTTCAATTCGTCCATGTGCTGCAGTTTTGACGGATGCTCGGGAATGCATCCGCTCGAAGGGTACATGCCGATATAGATGATATCCTGGACATCCAGCTTCACCGAGGGCGCATCTTCCGGAAGGGCCCGGTCATGAAAATACAGCTTGGTCATGATCGGAGAAAAGCCGAGTAAATAGCCATTGAGCGTTTCCCCGCTCATAAGGCCGATGGTCACATCCTGATAGCGCTTTGATAAGCCCTTTGTCGCCGTCACTCAAGCTCTCCTGTTGAAACTGCCAGCCAACATTATTCCGGGCTGTTGCGCTCGCTTGAACCAGGGCGGCCCGCGATGCCTTTGCGCGCCTTTATTCAGCATCTTTGTCATCGCCATCGCCAAAGCAGGCATTCCACACATGCGGCGGAAGCAAGTGGCAGAAGTGTTTCCAGCGTTGCTCATCAGATGCTTCGCACAAGTCGTTGATCAGTTTGTTTCTTTGCTCAATCTCGCCGCTTTCGTGATAAAGCCGGGCGCGAAGCACGGCAGCCCTTAATGAATCCGGCGCCTTCCCTTCCATCTTGAGAAGCATTTGCTCCGCCTTGTCATAGTCGCCTCGATCCAGGGCCTTTTCTATCCTGCTCGCCAACTGCTCATCGCCATGCGGGACGGCAGGCTTAAATTGTTCCGCAGAGTCAGCAAATCGCTGATCAGAAGGCCCGACATCTCTGAGCACAGGATTTTTCCATGGGCTGCTGGCTCGTCGTTGATAGAACAAGGCGATAAAAACACCCAGGCCGACAAAGAACGAGATAAAGAAAGCGAGCATCCAGTAATCAGGAGAGCTGTTGCTGTGCGACGCCGGAGCAGCCTTGATAAGCGCCACTTCACGCTTTAAGGCTTGCATCTCTTTCCGCAGCCCGGCCATAGCTTGACTCAGACCGGCGACTGACTGACCGAGGCCCTTGATATCCGGCTCGTCGGAGGCCGTCTTGTCCGGGGCGGACTTCTCCCCGGACATCCGGCTGCCGGAGGGTGCGGCCTGCTGCCGAATTTGCTCTTTTTTCTCAGCCGGCTTGTCAAGCGAGACATGGATATTGTGTTTCGGGCCTTGCTCAGGGCTGTCGGCCCGGGCGCCATGTCCGGGCTCAATCGCAATGGGTGATTTAGCCAGCAGTCGGTCAAATTGTCCGGCGGCCTCGGCAACGCTGCGCCGCCCTATTTCTTCGCCTGACGGGGTTGCAAGCCATGCTCCGCGCCGAAGGTGATTGATGTCGCCATCAATAAAGGCGGCGCGGTTCTTTTCATACAGGGCAAGCGCCACCTGGCTGTTCGACCAGCGTTCATCTTTACGCAACCGCGATGCAATTTCACTCAGACTGTCGCCGGAACGCGTCGGCCCGTACTTTTCGCTGCGCGCCCAGCCGGTCGAATTCATTCCCTTCAGTTCAGTCGCTTCATCCGCCTGTGAAGGAACGGGCAACAAAATCGGGCCGGAAATAACCATTACGCCAGACACAGGAGAAACAGCCACAGGAGAAGCCGGGGCGGGATCAAGCAATACTTTGAAATGTTTATAATATGTGCCGCGCCCTGCCTTTCTGGCTTTCAGGACTATAGACAGAAGGGGGGATGTGATTATTCCGACCGAGCGCAATTTAATGGTTGGCGCTCGCGATGCATCGCGGTGAAACAGAACCCTGATAGCATTTAAACTGTCATGCCATTGTAAATTCAGCTGCCGGTAATCGGCTGGCCCGGCGAGTTCCACGGTAATGCTTTCAGCCCTTTCAGTTGCGGCCAGCACCAGCGGCACCTGGGCCTTCAATGGCTCATGAAGATAGCTGTTCAGGGTCAGCGCGCCAAAACCCAGCGCATGGGCCGGAATCGGCGCGCCCGCAAACGCAAGCATCAGAGCGATTGCGCAAATGAATTTGACCCTGAATCCCATCAGCAACGACGGGTTGGCGCGTCAGAAAAATGACAGCTATTATCGATCTGTGAGAAACAAAGAAAAAACAATGCCCGCTCCTAAGCCTCTATCATTACAGAATGTGAAAACGCCATCAACAAATCTTTTTTCAGCATTGTGCAATCCATGCCTTTGGAATAACCGGCAGTCAGCAGCGATCAATTGCAAGAATGCTTTTATCGACTGTTTTTATCGACACAATCGAGCAAAATTAATACCATATCTGTCGCCATGAAAAACGGTCTCGAAATCGAAACAATATTCGATAAGCTTTTGACGCATTTGCCGCCATTGCCCGACAATCCGGAGGTGTTTATCCTGATCCTTGTCGTTTTGGCGCTGCACATTGTGCTCAAAGACAAACCTGTTTTCAAAGGCCTCACTTTTCTGGATATTACGGCCGCTTTCGTGGTCGCCCTTGCGGTGCTCCTTTTCTATGCATGCGTTGCTGTTGGCCTGCTGCTTGGTTTGCTGCTGGTCTTCCCTCAGACAGCAAAGATCAGCGCGTATGTTTTCTCCGCCATTGTTATGTTCATCATCCTCTTTGAAAGACGCAAGGGAACGCACAACGCGCCCTGATAGCATGATGCCTTCGTAAAAAGGCATCAGACGCGCCCATGGACGGGCGCGCAAATCAA
>CAYTFI010000145.1:0-4994 GCA_964437065.1 uncultured Zetaproteobacteria bacterium
ATTACGCCGCGCAGTTTGCCGAGATTTATGATGATAACAAAGACATGCGGGTGATGAGTGGTTTTTTGGAATGCCAGACGAATTAAAGGGTTGCGGCATGCGCCGCATGTCAATGTCGGATCCTGGGCATTACTCTTGTAAGCGTTTCAAGCCTTGTTATATTATCGGACTATGGAAATGGTATCCGGAAAAGAAATTGAAGAATTAACCTGCATCGCAAACAGGCTGCCGGAACAACAGGGTCAGGAATTGCTCGCCTTAATAAGTACATGGTCGAAGGAATCCAGAAGCGCCCGCCGTGTTCGATATATTGAAGGCGTCAAGTTTTCATCTGGTCGAGGATTATATCTGGGAAAAGCCAGGGATATCAGCACGTCGGGAATCTTTATTGAGACCGATGCTGCTCTTGAAGCGGATCAGCATGTGCATATGCATCTGAAGCTATCTTTTTCTCCCGCGCCTATCGAAATCAGCGGCACTGTCGCCCGGCAATCTCCGGATGGGATCGCTGTCATATTTAATCATGAGAACGCAATGTACAAAGATCTGATTGAGGCTATTTTGCAGTAATTTCGGCAATACGCAATAAACAGCGACGCCCTGTTTTGTCATCTTTAATAAATGGCAATGAGACAAGGCTGCATCATCTGGTCGCTGACGGACAAACGCTTGTTATTTTCACAAGACAAGAGATGCTTCAGCCAGCCGCCATGCGTTTCGCACAGCCTGGCTGCGAGGCGAGCAAATATCGGTTGGCGACAACTTGGCTTCAAATGCGGGCATGAGCGATTGCTGCAAACAATAATCGTGTCAATTTCCGAGAAACTGGAATAGGCTTTTCTTCCAACAGCGTTATTGTCTAATGTTCGATATCAGACAGGCATGGAGGGCTAATGACGTCGCAGAACGGGCCGGACAGAGAACAACTCAGGGCGCATCGACAGATTTTCTGGGATGCATGGCAAAAGGCCTGCGCCGATTTGCCGCTGAATGCGATGGAGGTGCGCATTGTCCGTGTGATCAAGATGCATCCGGAATACCACCATTTTTTCAATAATATGGAATCATTCCTCGAACGCGATTTTCAGGTGGATGACGGCATGAATCCGTATTTGCATCTTTCCCTGCATCTTGCGATGGAGGAGCAGGCGGCGACCAGACATCCGCCGGAGATGGCCAGGGCGCTTGATCATATGGTGTCGATTAAACAGATGGATCGCCATGAGGCGTTGCACAAGATTCTCGAAATACTGGCTGAGTCGGTTTATCTGGCGCAGCAGCGGGGCATGTCGCCGGATGCGCTTTCCTATGCGGCGCAATTGAAGGGGCTGGCAGAGACATGATTCGCAGCCTTTTTGTCGCGCTCTTCTTTTTCTTTGGCCCGGCGCTATTGATGTTCATGCTGAGAAATCTCACCTTGCTGTTGCTGCTGTGGGCGAAGAACAGGCGGCGGCGTGCGCAGGAAGAGAAAATCATCGATATTACGCCGGTGCGCAAGCACAGGGCGCCGAACTGGTTTTATATCGCTGTCGTGCTGGTCAGCCTGGCTTCAGCTGTGACGGTGTTTATCCAGTTGCAGAGTGATGATGTTCAACAACAGCAGTACATGCCTGCTCATGTCGACGAATCAGGCAATATCGTGCCCGGTCGCTGGAAGCCAAAATGAACGGCATTGCCCTGACCACAGTTTTTCATGCGGCTCAGCATATTCATGAAGAGTGCTCAGACATGCCCGCCATATTGCTCGCGTAATTCGCGACGTAGAATCTTGCCGACATTGGTTTTGGGCAAGGCATCGACAAACTCAATGATTTTCGGACGTTTATAGCCGGTCAGATTCTTTCGGCAATGAGCGTTCAGCTCCTCTGCGCTCAGTGATTCATCATCTTTGACGACAAGCGCTTTAACGGCCTCGCCGGAAGCCGGATGGAAGACTCCGATAACGCCTGCTTCCAGCACCTTCTCATGCGCGGCAAGCACGTCCTCGATCTCATTCGGATAGACATTAAAACCGGAAATAAGAATCATATCCTTGAGTCGATCAACGACATAGACAAAACCTTTATCATCCATTTTTGCCACATCCCCGGTATGCAACCAGCCATCGGTGAGCGCCCTTTCTGTCTCATCGGCATGCTGCCAGTAACCCGGCATCACCTGCGGCCCCTTCACCCATAGCTCTCCCGCCTCGCCAAGTGGTTTTTCCATTCCATCCCCAGCTCTGATTGACACTTCGGTCGATGGAACAGGCAAGCCGATTGCACCCGTATATTCCGGAATATTCAGTGGATTAATACACACAGCCGGAGAGGTTTCAGTCAAGCCATAGGCTTCAATCAGCGTATTGCCGGTCACCTTTTTCCAGTGCTCGGCTACGCTGCGCTGCACGGCCATGCCGCCGCCAAGCGTGAGTTTCAGGGCCGTAAAATCGAGATGGTCAAATCCGGGCGTGTGCAACAGGGCGTTAAACAGCGTGTTGATGCCTACAAACAGCGAAAAGCGTTCTTTTTGCAGTTCTTTTACAAAACCCGAAAAATCCCTCGGATTGGTAATCAGCACGCTTTTCGCGCCAACTTTCAAGGCAAACAGGGCGTTCGCCGTTAATGCAAAGATATGGTACAGCGGCAATGCCGTGATACTGATCTCTTCTCCCTCATTCAGATCACTACCCGCCCAGGCATAGGCTTGCAGCAGGTTCGCCACCATATTGCGATGGGTCAGGATTGCGCCCTTGGAAATTCCTGTGGTTCCGCCGGTATATTGCAGAAATGCAATATCATCAAGCGTTTGCTCGCAGCGGTGAAAGACGTGTTCAGCGCCTTTTCTCAGCGCATCGTTCAAATGCACGGCCCGAGGTAAATCAAACGGCGGCACCATCCTTTTCACATATTTGACCACTGAATTGACTATCATCGATTTGGGAAATCCAAACAGGTCGCCAATTTGCGTCGTAATAACATGCTTTATGGGGCTTTCTTCAAGCACTTCAGCCAATGTGCGGGCAAAATTCTCCAGAATGACGACGGCGACAGCGCCGGAATCATGCAACTGATATTGCAATTCGCGCGGGGTATAAAGCGGATTGATATTGACCACAATCAGCCCTGCCCGCAGGGCCGCAAACAGAGCCACGGGATATTGCAATACATTGGGCATCATGATGGCAATGCGGTCGCCTTTGCTGAGTTTCAGCTCACCGGTCAGGTAGGCGGCAAGGTTGCGAGTCAGCCTGTCAATATCATCAAAACTCAGGCTGTTGCCAAAATTTGAATAGGCCGGGCGATGACGGAATTGCTTCACGCTCTGCTCAAACAGATCCGTAATCGAGCTATAGGCATTTACATCAATCTCTTCCGGTACGCCGGGCGGGTATGATTTTAACCAAATTTTTTCCATCGTCGGTTACTCCCTTTGCTCCAGCGTCATGGCAAAGCGCCTCACAATCGCGGCGACAGGCTCAATTTCATGGATGCCGCCAACACTTTTTCCTGCCTGCCAGAATTTCTGCTCACCGCTCTCATCCAGAGATGCCCGCCGCAACTGAAATGCTGCCCGAAGGGTATAAAACATGCGCATCCAGTGCTTGCTTTTGTTGCCGGACAGCATCCGGCGCGCCAGCGGCCCGGCCCGTAGCCCCATGCGCGCCACATGCGCCGTACGGATCAATGAAACAGGCACGCCGGTGATGCGTTCACTCAAAACAATATCCTCCTCATGCGCATTCACTATCGCCTGCTTGTACGGCATGGACGCCCGGCACTCTTCCGTGGCGATAAAACGAGTGCCCAATTGGCAACCGGCATAACCGCGCCTGATTGCATCGGCAAACCGGGTTTCATCGCCAATGCCGCCAGCGCAGATCAGGGGGACATCCAAATCACCCAGTTCATCGATCAGTTGCAGGGCTGTTTTCCCCCCGGCATGGCCGCCGGCGCGGTTGTTGACTGCAATCAGGCCGTCCACGCCGCCATCAAGCGCCTTCAGAGCCCATTTCCGTTCGGTCGCATCGTGATAAACAACACCGCCGTATTCAGCTACGCGATCCACCACCCAGCGCGGATTGCCGAGTGAGGTGATAAAAAAACGCACGCCCTCTTCCAGGGCAATGGTCACCCATTCAACCATGCGTTCATGATAACGTCCGGATGATTTTTCTATCAGGGCGTTCATGCCGATGGGCATGGATGTCCGCTGTCGAATCAGGCGCAGGCCTTCCCGGAAATCATGCCCGTGCACAAACGTCAGCGATACCGGTTGCACCACGCCGAGCCCTCCGGCCTGAGACACTGCCGCCACCAGCTCCGGATTGGAGCAGGGGTACATCGGCCCGCAAATCAGCGGCACAGACACGCCGGCGTGGTTCGTAAAAGGAGTTGCCGGCGGTAAAATAACTGGCGCATCTGGCGTTGTTGCATCCATCAGGCCTGATCTCCTGGCCTGATCTGCCAGTAAACTTTCAGGCAAGCAACGCAGTCACCCGCTGCATCAGTGATTTCGGCGGTCACGACATGTTGTTCCACATCTGTAACAACTCCGGGAACAGTGGCGCGTCCTTCGGCCAGCAGTCGGCCACGGGCTTTTTTCAGGTATTCGATATCGAGTCGGGTTACGATAGCTTTTACGTCATCAGGCAAGGCTGCGATTATCGCCAGCCCGCTTGCCAACTCTCCCAGATTGGCCAATGCAATGGCATGGATGGAGTGCAGATGATTGCGCAACATGCGGCGATCGCGAAGTTCGATGCGGGCGAAGCCGGGCTCAAGATGCAGCACCAATGGACGGATCGAACCGGAATAGGGAACCATTCGGCCCAACGCAAAGCTGTAGAGCCTGCGGCCCCATGCAGTTTTGCTCCATCGTTGCCACAGGTTTAAGACCCGTCCTTCAGCATCCATTGCAAGCAGTGCGCCAGCGCCTTCACCCATCTCAACTCCTCAACCTGCAGCCGCTGATATGCAGCATATTGAATTATAGCTGATATTTTACTGATTTAT
>CAYTFI010000146.1:0-4924 GCA_964437065.1 uncultured Zetaproteobacteria bacterium
TCCTGCAAAAAAAAGGCCAGCTCTTCGGCCAGTTGCCGATAGCTGCGCAGGTCGGGACAAACCCATGCAATGAATGTATCCGATCTTGCCAGTCGGGACAGTTTCCAGGCCAGACCAGCCATGCCGGGGGCATCATTTGACTGCTGTTTTGAAGCTTGCTCCATGCGGCGCGGCATGCTGCCGCAAACCGCATTCGGCAGCCATCCTGCATTTTCAGTGCCGGGTGTTGCAAATGGCAGATATCAGATTAGCGTCTTTTCGTTTATGCTCGCAAACTTCATAAATGATGCGGGCTAAATAAAATCATTGCCGCGCCATGCGCGTCAGGAGGAGGAGCCAGTGAAAGTTCTGTTGATAATTGCCACCCTGTTCGTGTTTTCCATGCCGGCGAATGCGGCCATGTTTGTAAGCGTTGAAGACCGCGCCGAAGCCATTGACGAACAACTGAAGGGAAACAACAGCTACGATGCGCATCTGGCGCGAGCGCTGTCCATGCTCGCTACGGATGAAAAGGATCAGCACGATCTGAACGCAGCGCTACAGTTTATCAAGATGGCTGAAGAGCATGCCTCCAGGGCCGGAGGTGTGAAATGAGAAATCATATAATCCTTTTTGCTACAGCCGTTTTTCTTTCCGCCTGCGCCGCGGCTGCGCTGAATGTGGACAGGGATGAACTGGCCGATGCCCGCGCAGCCATTGAAGCGGCCAGGGCGGCGGATGCAGAGCGTTGCGCCCCCAGGCTCATGGCCCAGGCGGTGGCCACGCTGTATTCAGCCGCGCATGAGTTGGCGGAAGATGTTCATCTGACTGAGGCGGCCGAACTGATCGCTTCAGCTGAAGCGATGGGTGACAAGGCTCGCAAACAGGCCATTGAGAACTGTAAGCCCAAACCGGCGCCCAAGCCCGTCGTGGTAGAAATCATTACGCTTAAGGGCGTTAATTTTGATTTTGACAGCGCTGAACTGACCCCTGCGTCGGTCAGTATTCTTGATAAGGCCGTGGCCACGCTTAAGCGGCGAGGGGATATCAACGTTGAAATTGCCGCGCACACCGACAGCCGTGGTTCAAACGCCTATAATTTCACGCTGTCAAAGAAAAGGGCAGCCAGCGTTATGGACTATCTGGTTGGACGCGGCATCAGGTCATTACGCCTGGTGCCCAGGGGTTACGGCGAAACGCAACCTGTTGCCAGCAACGATACGGACGAAGGCAGGGCGAAAAATCGGCGCGTGGAGCTCCGTATTCTGAACTAGGATTTTTTCGCTCCGTGGCCGGCTTCGCCTGTCACGGGGCGGAAAACCATGCAGGCAGCGCGGTTTGCTCCTGTCAGGAATTCCGGGAGATTGGTTAATCGCTCTTTAGCGCTTGCCGGCGCTGTTTGATGATGACTGGAAGCTGTTCGGCTGAATCCATGATATCTTCAATGGCCCTGCTGGTTTTATCGGAAAGATCTTCCATCAGAAGCAACTCGGCTGTCATCATGATGCCGGTAACTGCATTGTTGAGATCATGGGCGAGCAGGCTGCAAAAATCTTCCTGCAACTTTTCAGCCTGCTGAAGCTTGAGCTGACATTCAGCCAGTTCGCTTTGCAGCAGTCTTTTTTCCTGCTGATGCGATGATTGGCTCAGGCAGTTTTTTAGCCTGGCCTGAAACAGCGTGGCATTGAACGGCTTGAGCAGAAAATCATCCGCGCCGGCCTGAATATGCTTTGCAATCTCACCCTGCCTGTCGGCGCCTGAAATTACGATAACAACAGTGCGTCCAAGCTCCTTATTCTGCCTGATCGCCCTGATCACTTCGACGCTGGGCATGCCGGGCATGACGATATCCAGCAGAACGCAATCAGGCTGCTGATTGCCCATCAGATCCAGCGCTTCATCGCCATTAGAAGCCTGTAAACAATTGTAACCCATGGCATGAATCAGCTTGGTCAGAATATTGCGAATGATCTCTTCATCATCAACGATAAGAATGAGCGGTGTTTTATCCATAAGCCTGAATTCCTTTTCAATCCGGAATTGGCAGCTGGACGCGCCCGCATCAACCTGGAATCCCCAGTTGGAGGCGCACACATGGTGCAAGCTCTTGATTTGCTTTGCTAAACGGAAAAAACTCTTGTCACCGACAAGGTGACGGCGATTTTTTCCGTTACGCCCTTCAAATCCATCTTCTACGCCTTGCAGGCGTTCCCAACTGAGGTTTCCAGGATAAAGCAAACCATCGCCGATGCCGTTTTCGGACTCAATGGCGTGAATGTAGGCGTAATGCGTTAATTTGTACAATGGCAACTACTCAGCGCCCCTGTGCAAAAGTGTCCGTAGCCGCCTCCCCGCATGCAAGTCCCAAAGTCGCCATTTCATGCACATGTCCGCTGGTGTAGGGTCGCGCCACTGAAAAAAGGGGGGAGTTGTGACCGTCAGCGACCAAAACACGCCAGCGCTCAACTGCGAAGCGGCCCTTAAGCTGGCGCTCTTTGACTCGCCGCGCCTGCGCGGGCTGCTGGCTGAACTGCATGAAGTCGAACTGGCTGAGTTGTTGCTGGCCTGTCGCAATGATGATGAACGGCGAAACATCATTGCGCTCATCCCGGAAAAATTATTGGGCGGCACGCTGCTGGAATTGCCGGAAGGCATGCAGGAAGACCTGCTGGCAGTATTACACCCAAGTAAAATTGAAGATGCGGTTGAGCATCTTGATTCAGATGACGCCGCCGACCTTCTGCAGGCCGTTGACAAAAATGTCGCCGATGAAGTCATGGACCGTCTTGAACCGGAAGAGCGGCGCGAAATTGAGCCGCTTCTGGCCCATGATGAGGAGTCGGCCGGCGGCCTGATGCAGGCCGAGCTGTTCAAGGTGCGCAGCAACTGGAGCGTGGAAAAGGTTCTGCGCGTGCTCAGGCGCTTCGGCAAGGATATCGAGAACCTGAACTATATTTATGTGGTTGATGATAACGACATGCTGGCCGGCGTGCTGCCGCTGCACATGCTGTTGCTCACCGAGCCGGAAACACTGATTGGCCAGGTGGCCAACAGGAGTTTTCCCCATGTTACGGCCGGTCAGGATCAGGAGGAGGTCGCCCGTATTTTCAATAAATACGATGTGCTGGCCCTTCCGGTCATTGATCAGTTCGGCGTGCTGGTCGGGCGCATCACTGCCGATGATGTGATGGATGTCATCCAGGAAGAGGCCACCGAGGACATGTATCGCCTGGCGGCGCTATCGGATCTTGACGATCTGGCCGAGCCGGTGACCATAACAGCGCGGCGGCGCGGCATCTGGCTGGCGGTAAATCTGGTCACAGCCATTGCGGCTTCGCTGGTGATTTCCATGTTTGAAGCGACGCTGGCGCAGATTGTCGCTCTGGCAGTGCTGATGCCCATTGTCGCCAGCATGGGCGGCATAGCCGGCACGCAAACGCTGACCGTGATTGTGCGCGGCATTGCGCTTGGCCGGGTTACGTTCACAAATGCAAGGCGGGCGTTGTTAAAAGAGGTGTCGGTCGGCCTGGTTTCAGGCCTGTTGTTTGCTGTTATTATGGCCGTGGTGGCCTCATTCTGGTTTCCCGATCTGGGCATGCGACTGGGGGCGATTATAGCCGCTGCCATGATGATCAACCTGTTTGTTGCCGGCCTGGCCGGAGCGATGATTCCCCTGACGCTACAGCGCCTGAACATTGATCCGGCGCTGGCCTCCGGAACCATTCTGACCACCGTGACCGACATGGTCGGATTTTTCGCTTTCCTTGGCTTGGCGACAATTTTTCTAATCTGATTCGGCAACTGCTCAAGTCGCCCGTGATTTGTTCGAGCGTAAGGAAAAAAGGCAGAGTTTTCGCCGGTCTGGAAAATTCCTGGCGCCGTAATCGGGCAAATCAGGGCTAAGTGAATCGTTGCTCGCGAGTTTTGCAATTCTCAGGCATCGCGTTAGCTTTCCAACAGAAATGCGCAACACTTGGAGATGCATATGTCAGAACCCGTTCATCATCGACTGATTATTCTCGGTTCCGGCCCGGCCGGTTATTCGGCGGCCATTTATGCGGCGCGGGCCAACCTGAATCCGGTGATCATTCAGGGCATGCAGGTCGGCGGCCAGCTGACCACGACAACCGACGTGGATAATTATCCGGGCTATAAAGATGGCGTTCAGGGACCTGACATGATGGAGGATTTCAAGGCGCAGGCTGAGCGATTCGGCACGCAAATGATCTGGGATCATATCAACGAGGCGGATTTGTCATCCCGCCCGTTTTATTTGCAAGGAGATGAAGCGACGTACAGTTGCGATGCGCTGATCATCGCCACCGGCGCTTCGGCAAGGTATCTGGGCCTGCCGAGCGAGGAGGCGTTTTCCGGACGCGGCGTCTCCGCCTGCGCCACCTGTGACGGGTTTTTCTATCGCGGCAAGGATGTCGCTGTGATCGGCGGCGGCGACACGGCCGTCGAAGAGGCGCTTTATCTGGCCAATTTGTGCAATAAAGTCACTGTTGTTCATCGCCGCGATGCGCTGCGGGCCGAAAAAATCATGCAGGATAAATTACTCTCGGCGGACAATATCGATGTGGCCTGGAACCGGGTGCTTGACGAGGTGCTTGGCGATGATTCCGGCGTGACGGGCGTTCGCCTGAAATCCACTGTCGATGACGCGCTCGAGGAGCTTGACGTGCACGGCGTATTCATCGCCATTGGCCACAAGCCGAATACGGATTTCCTCAAGGGTCAGCTGGCAACGGATGAGGGCGGATACCTGAGCCTGCACGGCAGAAGCACGGCGACGTCAGTGGACGGCGTATTTGCCGCCGGTGACGTTGCTGATCCGATTTACCGGCAGGCCGTCACATCTGCCGGCGAAGGCTGCAAAGCGGCGCTTGACGTTGAACGCTGGCTGTCCTGACCGCTTTAAGCCCGGAACGAATCATCCTAGAAA
>CAYTFI010000147.1:0-4916 GCA_964437065.1 uncultured Zetaproteobacteria bacterium
ATCACAGAGCGGAAAAAATCATGCAACCGCGTTATTTGTTTCATGTTAATAATTTTAGCGTGCGCTGCAGGCTGCCGGCAATTGGCGCAATAAACACCCATGCCTTGTGCGGCCACGCCCTGTTTCGCCGAAGTTGCTCAGATTGCCCCTGATTTGCTTGAGCGCAAGAAAAAAAATGCTGAGTTAACCTCTGTCTGAAATCCGAATCGCCTGCCTGTGCATCGCACGCGGGCAGGGGCAAATCAAGAGTGAGATGAGTAGTTACGTGAGGAGTTACGTTTCGCTATACGCCTCACATGCTGCTATGTTTCGCATCTGCTTGCGTAAAGCAAACAAGCCTTGGTATTTTCTGGAGTATGTCGTGTTATATGTTGCTGTTCGGGCCGCGCGCCGGGCTGGAGATATGATTGTTCGCGCCTATGATGAGCGTGATGATTTAAAAGTGCGTCAGAAAACAGATCGGGATTACGTCACAGAAGTCGATCAGCGCGTTGAGGCGGTGATTCTGCGTGAAATTTCGCGACATTATCCCGACCACGGCATTGTCGCCGAGGAGTCGAAAAAAAATATCAACCCCGGCGCCGATGTTCAGTGGTATGTAGATCCGCTGGATGGAACGACGAATTTTATTCATGGCTATCCTCATTTTTCTGTTTCCATCGCTGCGTGGAAAAATGGCAAGCCTTTGCTGGCAGTGGTTCATGACCCGATTCTGAATGAAACATTCGAAGCGCGTAATGGCGGCGGCGCTTTTTTAAACCGGCGGCGCCTGCGCGTGAGTCAGGAAAAAAGGCTTGATCATGCGCTGTTTGCTTCAGGCCTCCCCCCCTATCGTCGCGAATCGCTGGATCTGTTTCAAAGGCGCATGGCCGCCTGCATGCCGGAGGTGGACGGGTATCGACGGGGCGGATCGGCTGCGCTGGACCTGGCTTACATTGCAGCAGGCAGGCTTGACGCTTACTGGGAAGCAGGGCTCAAGCCATGGGACATTGCCGCCGGAGCGCTTCTTGTGCAAGAAGCGGGCGGTCTTGTCAGCGATCTGGAATGCGCCGGCCTTGATTTGGAGAAGGGGGATATCTTGGCGGCCAACCCTCATTTGCACGCAGACTTTTCCCGCTTACTGAAAGCAGCCTGAAATACCTGCTAGCGAAAGCAATTCCGCACCCTCTCATCACCCTTGCGCCGAAGGCCTGACTGATCAAAGGTTTGCGTCATGCGCTTCAATTCATGCCGAATACCGGATCGCAAATGTGTGAAAATTAATGCTGGACAAATCAATTATAATTCTACAAAATTGTCGGCTAATGTATAAATAGCCAAATGGACTT
Source organism: uncultured Zetaproteobacteria bacterium (assembly GCA_964437065.1). Lineage (GTDB taxonomy): Bacteria > Pseudomonadota > Zetaproteobacteria > Mariprofundales > Mariprofundaceae > Mariprofundus. The sequence continues at coordinate 1,329 of CAYTFI010000147.1, forward strand.
GGCAAAAATATACTCAGGAGATCTATGATGAAAAAAATTATTTTTACCATCCTTGCCCTGTTTGCCACCTCTTCAATCGCCTGCGCAGCCACATCGGAGAGCGCAACTCCGGAAGTGAAAGCAACCAGTTCAACAACTATTTTCGTGGCTCATAGCGATAAAGATAAAGATACTGATGAAGATGTAAGTCCTAGCTATAAAGATGCTGACCGGGCAAAGATCATGAAAATAGCGCACAGCGATAAAGACAAGGATTCTGATGAAGATGTAAGTCCCAGCTATAAAGACAGAGAATCAAGCATTGGCTAAATGATCAAAAAAGGATTGAAAAAAGCCCCGGTTTTTCCCGGGGCTTTTTTGTTTTCAGCCATTTCTCGCCTGAAAATGCTCATGTGAATCAAAACCCCGCGCTCCATGATGATTCTTAACCCGCATAATTCACCAGCATGACCTATGCCTTTCTTGCCCTGCTCGTCTGGCTGCCATTGCCGCTTGGCAGCAACCGGCAATGGGCCATCGCCATCATGGAAGTCTGGGCCTACGCCCTGGCCGGCGCTGTGCTGTGGCTGTTAATGCAGCAAAAAATCAGGCTTCCCGCAGCCTTCAGGCGATCATGGCCGATTATACTCCTGCTCACGCTCAACCTGTTGTGGATCGCATTCCAGTCCATGCCGCTACCACACGCAATGGTGGAGGCAATCTCCCCGCATTCGGCTAAAATTCATGCCATGGCGGCGATCTCGCCCCCCTCCTTTTCTTCGCTGTCGCTTGATGCGCATATGTCTTTCCTGCAATTCCAGAAGGGCCTGGCCCTGCTCATTATTTTCTGCCTTACCCTGATCCTGATTGATTCGGAAAAGAAGCTCCGCTGGCTGATGCACACGATTCTCATGTGCGGGCTGTTTCAGGCGACGTATGGCTCCATCATGGTTCTCTCAGGCATGGAATATTCATTCTTCATCAAGAAAACGGCATATGTCGGCAATGCAACCGGAACGTTTATCAACCGGAACCACCTGGCCGGCTATCTTGAAATGAGCCTCGCAGTCGGCATTGGCCTGATGTTAAGTCAATTGTCACCCGGGCATCTGTCGGGCTGGCGTTCATACACGCGGCACATCGTCCAACTGCTGCTCGGACCGAAGGCGCGCATCCGAATGGTGCTGATCGCCCTGTGCATAGCGCTCGTGTTAACCCATTCACGCATGGGCAACAGCGCCTTTTTCACTACCCTGTTCGTGGTTTCAGCCGTTTATCTGCTTCTATGCCGACACAAAACACGCAGCACGACTATTTTTCTGGCCAGTCTGGTTGCCCTGGATGTATTGATAGTTGGATCATGGTTTGGCATCCAGAAAGTTGTTGAACGTCTGGAGAAAACCTCCTCTGCTACGGAAACACGCGATGAAGTTGTAAGGGACTCTCTGCTGATGATTCAGGACTTTCCCGTAACAGGAACGGGCGCAGGTAATTTTTTCACCTCATACCCCATGTATCGCCAGAGCGATGTCAGGGGCTTCTATCATTATGCGCACAATGACTATGTGCAATTTCTCAGTGAGCAGGGCCTTGTTGGCTGCCTGCTGCTGGCGCTGGTTATTTTGCTTACCTATTTCAGCATCTTCAAATCCTTTCGTACGCGTCGCTCCAGCCTGATGCTCGGCGCCGCATTCTCCAGCTGTTTCGGGCTGACAGCCATACTCATACACTCCACTGTTGACTTTAATCTGCAAATTCCCGCCAATGCAGCCATGTTTATGCTTCTGCTGGCCCTGGCGCCTGTATCCTTACACACGGGAAAGCACAAAAAGACACGGCGGCATCGAAGCCGGGAGATAATCTGATAAAGCGGTCAAAAATCCATCCACGGCCTAGTCGCACCAGGAGCCTGTCTGACTTGGGGAGATTGTAGCGGGCAGGCGGGGGAGCGAGTCAAAAATATCCTGAGGCGGGTTTTCTCAGCCTTGTTTTGGCAGTCTGCAAAACCATGCATTGGCTTTCGATTCAGGCAGTTGCCGACAAATCATTTCGAGCCTGTTGATGCGAAGCAACAGCTTTCTCAGCCATGGCTTTCGCCTTCCGGCTTGCGCCGCTTCAACGCTATATTGAATGATCTTTAACCGGTATGGCTGGCGCAACTGATCCAGATATGCAAGCCCCGTCTCGATCATGGTCGGCTTCACCGAGCTTTCATTAGGCCCCAGCGCAAGGGCGCGATCAAAAGCAAAGTAAAACTCACCGTCCAACTCACCCAAAAGCGCCTTGGTCTCAACGATATTCGCCCATACGAGCGCCCATGCAGGGCGCAGATGAATTGCCTTTTTAAAGCGCGCAAGAGCCTTTTGCCGAAACCGCAGCTTTTCAGATGCCTCACCTTCGAGCTGATCTGCCCGCAAACGATATAACAGGCCCAGTTCATTTTCATAGCTTGCCTCACCGGGCTCCAGGCTGACAGCAGACAACATCTTTGCCTCAAATCTCTCCCATTCCTGTAATGACGGATGATAGTCATCCCTGCTCCATTGCCTGTATCTGGAGATTGTCTGATACTGATACACATAGGCGACGCCTTGATTCCAGGCCTTGAAAATCAAGACCGCCAACAAAAGCAGCAAGAATATGCATGCAGGCTTCGTGATCAGGGATGTATTAAGGCGGGCCATCTGCTATCAGCGCTGATGTTTGTTTACAAAAAGATGACCTGCGATTTTTTTTGCATTATCAACCACAAGCGCCCTTGCAGCCTTGGCGCCGATAATTTTTGCCGCTGCGTTAACGCCATGTATTAAATCCGGCGTTCTGGATGTCAAATTATGCGCATCCGACGCCAGCACCGTCGCCCAGCCCCTCTTCAGGATGTACTCAGCCGCCTGACGGGCATTTTCACCAAAAGAGCCGGCCACGGATCCGGCGGTCATTTGCACCAGACAGCCTGATTGCATAAACGGGCGAAGTTTATCCGGCTTCAGCATAATCTCCCTGTTCCGCTCCGGGTGCGCAATCAATGGCCTGATTCCCTTTGAAACAAGCCATTTGATCAAATTATCCGACCCCGGAGGAACATGGCTGTGCGGCAGTTCCAGCAGCAAAATCCTGTGTCTTTCATTGCCCAGAAAGGGCAAATGCTCTTCATTCAACAGCATCATAATTTCGGGGCAGATACGAACTTCCGCCGCCATCCCGACCCTGAGCGGAATGCGGCGCTCATGAAGAGCGGCAATATATTGCAGGTAAGCATCTTCGATAATCGCCCTTGTATTTTCATAGCGGCCCGGCTGTATATGCGGGGTCGCTACCGCATGAGATATGCCATTGGACAGAGCCAGCCTCGCCAGCTTTATCGACTCTTCCATGCTTGCGGGGCCGTCATCAATGCCAGGAAGCAGATGACAATGGACGTCAATCACAAGAATCCAACCTGGATATCTCGTGGTCGGGATTCGCCAGACCTGCGTTCTGCCGTAATTGAAGCCAACCTATGCCGAACTTGAATGATAGCTGTATTGATCATAGTAACCGCCATATTCATAGCCATATTTTTCAGCCTTTTCCATGTCCACCTGATTGATCACAACTCCGATCAGCGGG
>CAYTFI010000148.1:0-4910 GCA_964437065.1 uncultured Zetaproteobacteria bacterium
TTCTTGAACTTCCACAGACGGCCCAGGCGGTGCGCGGGCATATCATAGCTGTTGATCCACTTGTACACGGTGTCGTCGCTGACGCCGAGGTGTTTGCAGATTTCCTTCATCGACAACCACCTGTCTTCCATTTCGGCCATGTTCAGGCTTCTTTCAGGCATGCATTAACCGGCGATGCTCCTCCCGGACAGTATCCGTAGAACTATGCGAGCACGACGAATGAAGTCAAACGATCTTTACCGATTTGATCCGGTGGTATTCTGATATGCTCGGTTGGGAGCCAAGAATGCCGAGACTTAATCTACAAGTCAGCAAGTCAGGGGTCAGGCCGTATTTGGCGCACTTTGGTAACTGGGTAACATGTATTTGAGACAGGACTAACGCAAAAGAGGGACGTGACATTGAGTCACGTCCCTCTTTTTTGTTGGTGGCGCTTCAGGGACTCGAACCCCGGACACGCGGATTATGATTCCGCTGCTCTAACCGGCTGAGCTAAAGCGCCGTGAAGGCCGCGCATTTTAGGCGGAAGGTCCCTTCCGTCAATGGCCGATTCGCCAATCCGGACGCCTCTCATCGCATTCAACGGCGGGCTTTGCTATCGTTCGCCTCAATGCCATGATCGTGGTGGTTTCGACAAGGGGAAAAAGCTTGAGCATTTCAGACCATGCACAGAACAAACCGAAACGAATTCTTTCCGGCATGCGTCCAACCGGTCGCCTGCATCTGGGCCATTTCAAAGGCGTGCTGGAAAACTGGCTGAAATTGCAGGAAGAAAACCAGTGTTTCTTCTTTGCCGCCGACTGGCATGCGCTGACTACTGATTATGCCAATCCGTCGATTGTAAGGGATACGATATGGGATATGTTGATCGACTGGCTGGCTGTCGGCATCGATCCGGACAAGGCGACGGTGTTTATCCAGTCGGAGGTGCCCGAGCATGCCGAGTTGCACCTGTTGTTTTCGTTTATGACGCCGCTGCCGTGGCTGGAGCGCGTGCCGACCTATAAAGACCAGATTGAACAACTGAAAGAAAAGGAGCTCGGCACCTACGGCTTCCTCGGCTATCCGCTGCTTCAGGCGGCGGATATTCTGATTTACCGGGCCAACGGCGTGCCCGTCGGCGAAGATCAGGTGCCGCATGTGGAACTGACCCGTGAAGTGGCCCGCCGCTTTAATCATCTCTATCGCCAGGGCGTCCCTCCCCTCTTCCCGGAGCCTGAGTCGCTGCTGATGCCGGCGGCCAAATTGCCCGGGCTGGACGGGCGCAAGATGAGCAAATCCTACGGCAATACGATTGAGCTGGGCGAAAGCTGGAAAGTGACGGAGAAGAAGGTGAAAACCATGCCGACCGATACGGCGCGCAAACTCCGCACTGATCCGGGCACGCCGGAGAAATGCCCTGTTTGGGACTTTCACAAGGTTTATTCAAGCGCAGAGGAGCGCGCATGGGTGCGCCAGGGTTGCACCACGGCGGGCATCGGCTGCATTGATTGCAAGATGTGCATGCTCGGACATCTGGAAGAAGAACTGCAACCGATCCGCGATCGACGCGCCGATATTGCCTCAAGGCCCGATGATCTCAGGGATATTGTCAGACACGGCAACGAACGCGCCCGGATCGAGGCGGGCCGCACGATGGAAAAGGTGCGCAAGGCGCTGAAAATGGGCTACCGCGTATGAGCGCGGCGGCACAGGCCGCGCCGGTGGTCGGCATGGATGCGTTGCAACGCGTCCTGCCGCCGGTGCAACTGGATCAGTTTGAGGGGCCGCTGGATATGCTGCTGCACCTGATCCGAAGTCAGGAACTGGATATTTTCGATATTCCGATGGCCATGATCACCCGACAATATCTCGATATTCTGGAGGTGCAGAAGGCGCTCGATCTGGAGGTCGCCGGCGATTATCTGGTTATGGCCAGCACCCTGATGCAACTGAAATCGCGCATGCTGCTGCCGCGTCCCGATGTTGATGACGAGGGCAATGAAGTTGACCCGAGAGCTGAACTGGCCGCTCAGTTGATGGCTTATGAGCAGTATCGCATGCTGGCTGAAGAGTTGAATGAACGCGCCCTGCTCCGTCGCGATGTGTTTACGCGCTCCATTTTTCCCGAGGCCGATGAAGTGGAACGACCACAACCGCAGGCCGATCTGGACGCCCTGTTGCTGGCCTTCCGCCGCGTGCTGTCCCGTGTTGGCGGCGAAGTAAGGCATCGCATCTTCTCCGATACCATGAGCGTGCGCGAACAGATGAGCATCGTGCTGGATCGCTTGCGCCAGGGCGGCATGCAACTGGAAGAGTTGCTGCACGATTCTCCGGGGCGGGAGGCGCTGGTGACGACGATTCTCGCCATTCTCGAACTGTGGCGCCAGCAGACGATCACCGTCGTCCAAAGCGAGAATTACGGCGCCGTCACGCTGTTGCCCAGGGAGGCCTGCGATGACTGACATCGGCCCGGCAATCGAAGCGCTGGCGCTGGCCAGCGATGAGCCCCTTGCGGTGCAAAAGATTCGCGAACTGCTTGGCGAAGATGCTTCATCCCCGGATATCATGTCTGCCCTGAAGGAACTCGAATCGCACTATGACAAGCGCGGCATTCGCCTTGTTCAGGTGGCCGGCGGCTGGCAATTTCGCACCGCGCCCGAGCATGCGGGCCTGGTTCACAGCCTGTGGCAGGTCAAGCCGCCGCGATTGTCCCGCTCCGCCCTTGAAACGCTGGCGATCATCGCCTACCGGCAACCGACGACGCGGGCCGAGATTGAAGCGTTGCGCGGCGTGAAGGTGTCAAGCCAGATGGTCGCCACGTTGCAGGAGCGCGGCTGGATCAGGGTGCTGGGACGCAAAGAGGTGCCGGGACGGCCGCATCTGTATGGCACGGGCAGACAGTTCCTGGTTGATTTTGGCCTTGATTCACTAAAAGAACTGCCGGATTCGGCGCAATTGATGGATGAGGATGAAATTCAGAATCTGATTCTCCAGGATGCGGAGACTGACAAACAGGGTGTTTTGTATGAACAGACAGATAAACCTGGAAAAACCTCGCAAAGCGAAGCCCCCGCAAAACATGAGACCGAAAACGAATCGGCAAGCGCATAATCGCAAGGGCGCAAAGCCATCTGAACATCTCCCGGCTGAACGCATCAACCGCTATCTGTCCCGTTGCGGTCTGTGTTCGCGGCGGGAAGCCGATCGCTGGATTGTCGCCGGTCGCGTCTCCGTCAATGGCCAGGCCGTCGGGCAACCCGGCATGATCATCAGGGCCGCCGACCGGGTCTGCGTCGATGGCAAGCTGGTCGCGCCAAAGACCGCATTCACCTATCTCCTGTACAACAAGCCCGCCGGCCAGCTTTGCTCGCGCCGCGACGCCAGAAATCGCCCGTTAATTTATGACCAGCTGGATGTCGCTGCCAATGTCCAGTCTGTCGGACGGCTGGATATGGACACCGAAGGGCTGTTGCTGCTCACTGATGACGGCGCCCTCGCCCGCACGCTGACGCATCCGGGGACGAAACTGGCGCGTCAGTACCGGGCCCGCGTGACCGGCCACATCACGCTGGAGACGCTGCAACAGCTTCGCCAGGGCGGCATGGATATCGGCAAGGGCGATGTCAGCGAGGCCTGGGAAATCACCGTGGATTCCGAAACGCGCGGCCACACCTGGATCACGATCACCATCAACAGGGGCCGCTGGCGCGAGGTGCGGCGAACGCTGGAGGCGACTGATCATCAGGTCAGACGCCTGATACGCACCCGCTTTGGCCCGATCCGGCTTGAAGAAGGCATGCCGCGCGGCAGTTGGCGAAGGCTGAAGCGAAATGAAGTCAGACGTTTGCGGGAAGCGGGTGAAAAATAGAGCACCCGCCCTCTCGCCGCTGCAAGCCTATCAGATTTTATTTGACGCCTATGGCCCGCAGCACTGGTGGCCGGCCGATTCTCCCTTCGAGGTGATGATCGGCGCCATTCTGACGCAGAACACGAGCTGGAAAAATGTTGAAAAGGCCATCGCCAATCTGAAGGCGCTTGATATGCTTGATTGCGAGAAGATCGCAAGCAGCAACAGCAGCCAGCTTGGCGAGGTGATCCGGCCATCGGGCTTTTATATGCAAAAGGCGCACCGGCTGCAACAGTTCTGCCTGTTTTACATTTCCAACGGCGAGCGAAAGGGGCTGATTAAACGGTCGGAAAAACGCCTTCGGCACGACTTGCTGAAGGTGCACGGCATCGGCCCGGAAACCGCTGATTCCATCCTGCTTTACGCTTTCGACAAGCCGGCGTTTGTGGTGGACGGCTATACCCGCCGGATTTTTATCCGCATGGGCCTTTTCAGCCACAAAATGGATTACGCCGGCATACAACATTTTTTCACCCGTCGTCTGCCCGGCAGCCTGCTCCTGTTTCAGGAATTTCACGCACTGATTGTAAAGCACGCCAAGCAATACTGCCGCGTTAAACCCCTGTGTCCGCAATGCCCGCTTGGCAAACATTGCCCCGCCGCAGCTGACTAAGCGCATAGCCCGCCCGCTGATGGCCCCCGTCCCCTGTTCCCCGACCCCCGACTCCTGCCCTGTGTCGCTTTCCAGCCTGCCGAGCGAACCCGGCGTCTATCGCATGCTTGATGGCAGGCGCAAGGTTTTATACGTCGGCAAGGCGCGCAATCTGAGAAGGCGCATGTCCAGCTATTTCCAGCGCCAGTCCGATTCGCCGCGTACGCAGGCGATGGTGCGGCAGATTGCCGATATCGCCTTTACCATCACCGCCTCGGAGGCTGAGGCGCTCGTGCTCGAACACAATCTGATCAAGCAGCTTAAGCCGCGCTACAACGTGCTGATGAAGGATTCAAAATCCTACCCCTTTATTCTGCTGAGCGATGAGGCCTATCCAAGGTTGCAGCTATATCGGGGCAATCGCAGCAG
>CAYTFI010000149.1:0-4823 GCA_964437065.1 uncultured Zetaproteobacteria bacterium
CTGCTCAGGTCGCCCCTGATTTGTTCGAGTTCAAGGCGAAAATGCGCAGTGTGCTTTTGCACATGAGCGTTTTTAACGCAGAAATCGGGCAAATCAGGGGGTGGCCCGGGCAGTTACCCCCCTCAGGCTTTACAGGCGGGACAGTCCCAACAGATATTCGACATTGCCCTTGGGGCCGTGGATGGGCGATTCGGCAATACCGATAATTTCGGCGCCATCAAGTTCTCGTGCAATGGCGACAACCCTTTCAATAGCCGCCTGTCGATGCGCGTCATCGCGCACGACGCCGCGATCAAGATATTTCGGCGCCACTTCAAACTGAGGCTTGATCAGGGCGACGCACCAGCCGCCGCCGGTCAAAAATGGCCAGGCACAGGGCAGCACTTTGGTCAGCGAGATAAACGATGTATCGATGACCAGCGCATCGACCGGTTCGGGGATCAGCTCGGCGCACAACTTCCGCACATGTGTTTTTTCCAGATTGATCACGCGTTCATCATGCTGCAATCTGTAATGCAGCTGGCCATGGCCGACATCAACGGCATACGACCTGATCGCTCCGTTTTGTAGCAGCACATCAGTGAAACCGCCGGTGGATGCGCCGACATCCAGACACACCGCCCCGTCGGCTGACAAGGCGAAGCATTGCAGCGCCCGTTCCAGTTTCAGACCGCCGCGCGAGACGTACTGCAATCTTTCACGCACTTCGATGGCTGCATCCTGACGAAATGAAACGCCGGCCTTGTCGGCTCTCTGGCCGTTGACATAAACAAGGCCGGCCATGATCAACCGCTGCGCCTGATCTGCCGACTCAGCCAGCCGGCGCGAGCTCAGCAATTGATCCAGTCGCTGTCTTTTTACCCTGGGGGTCGCCAGAACAGACTCAGCAGCAGCGCAATCGTTTGATGACGCCCTCGGCGTCGAGGCCGAGATCGCGTCGGATTTCCGCCTGTCCGCCGTGCTCGGGAAAGCTGTCGGGCATGGCAATATGCAGGAAAGGCCCATGCCAGCCCGCAGTCAGCGCCAGCGCTGCAATCTGCTCGCCGATGCCGCCCTGAGCGACGCCTTCCTCAACCACGACCAGCGGCTTGCCAGCCTTAAGGTGGTTGCGAATGGCCTCCTCATCCAGCGGTTTGATAAAGCGAAGATTCAGCAGCGTAAAAGCGCGCCCGTCTTCGCGACGCAGCGTTTCGACAGCCTCAAGGGCGCCGCGAACGCATGCGCCAAGGGCGATCAGAAGCCCGTCATCGCCCTCTTCAAGCACCTCGGCTTTACCGACAGCAAGCGCCATTGGCCCGCTAAGTTTAACGCCATAGCCATTGCCGCGCGGATAGCGAATCGCAACCGGACCGTCGATGCTCAGGGCCGTCGCCAGCATATGCCTTAATTCCGACTCATCTTTCGGGGCCATCACCGTCATATTCGGCAGGCTTCGCATATAGGCGATATCAAACATGCCCGTGTGCGTCGCCCCGTCCGCGCCGACTATGCCGGCCCGATCCAGGCAAAATGTCACGGCCAGATTCTGGATGCAGATATCATGGATAATCTGATCGTAGGCGCGCTGCAAAAAGGTTGAATAGACCGCCACAAACGGGCGTTTGCCGGCCACGGCCAGCCCGCCGGCAAAGGTGACGGCATGCTGCTCGGCAATACCGACATCAAAGAAGCGGTGCGGATGCCGCATGGCAAAGCGTGACAGTCCCGTGCCCGCCGGCATGGCCGCCGTGATGGCGACAATGCGATCATCTGCATCGGCCAGATCAGTCAGACAATCGGCAAACACCTCCGTGTAGCTCGGCGGTTTGCCATTGGTTTTAACCGGCAAGCCGGTTTGCGCATTGTAGGGACCCAGTCCATGCCATGTTTCCGGATCTTTTTCCGCTGGCGGAAAGCCCTGCCCCTTTTTGGTTATCGTATGCAACAGCAAGGGGCCTTTGAGCTCTTTGCAATTGGCCAGCGTAGGCAGCAAATGGTTGAAATCATGTCCGTCGACGGGGCCGATATAGCGAAAGCCCATCTCTTCAAACAGAGTTCCCGGCGTAATCATGCCCTTGACATGGCCTTCCACCCGCCTGGCGGCTTCCAGCGCGCCCGGCAATTTTTCCAGTATGCGTCTGGCCTGATCCTTAACCTGCGTATAAGGCTTGCCGGTAATGATGCGGGCCAGATATGAAGACATCGCCCCGACATTCGGGGCGATGGACATTTCATTGTCGTTCAGAATCACCAGCAGCCGACTGTTAAGGGCGCCGGCATGATTGAGCGCCTCAAAGGCCATGCCGCCGGACAGCGCCGCATCACCGATCACAGCAACCACGTGATACGCTTCATGACTTAAATCGCGTCCGCTCGCCATGCCGAATGCGGCTGAAATGGATGTGGACGCGTGGCCTGCGCCAAACGGATCATGCTCGGATTCAGATCTGCAGGTGAAGCCGCTCAGGCCGCCGCGCTGGCGAATGCCCGACATGCGATCCAGCCTTCCTGTCAGCATTTTATGCGGATAGGCCTGATGACCGACATCCCAGATGATTTTGTCTCGCGGCGAATCAAAAAGATAATGCAGCGCAATGGTCAGCTCGACCACGCCCAGAGCGGCGCCCAGATGGCCGCCGATCGGCGCCAGCGTTTCAATCATGAAACGGCGCATCTGTTCAGCCAGTTGCGGCAGTTGTTCCTCATGCAGGGCCTTGAGATCGGCAATATTGTTGATGCCGGCGAGCAGCGTATTATTCATCGGCCCCGCTCCAGAATATAATCAGCAAGTGCGCGCAAATGATCCCCCTGTTTGCCAAACAAATCGCAGGCCTCGTCGGCCAGATCGTGCATTTCTCCGGCCAGTTCGCGCGACCGTTGCAGGCCCAGTATTGACACATAGGTGGCCTTGCCCTGCGCCGCATCCTTGCCGGCGCTTTTGCCCAGCTCGGCTGAACTGGCTGTTGCGTCAAGAATATCATCTGCAATCTGGAAAAGCAGGCCAACGGCCTTGCCATAGCGGCTACAGGCTTCTCGCGCCGCCTGATCGGCGCAAGCCAGCAACGCCCCGGCCACGCAACACCAGTTAAGCAGAGCGCCGGTTTTATGCAGGTGGATGCGCTCAACCGCCAGAATGTCCGTGACGCCATTATCATCATTGGCGGCGCAATTGCCAATGCCGGCATTTTCAGACCGCATGTCCATCATCTGGCCGCCAACCATGCCCTGACAGCCGCAACCGACAGCCAGCTTGCGGATCAGCAGAATGCGCGCTCCATCGTCGGCAGCAAGCTCGGCCAACAGCTCGAAAGCCAGAGCTTGCAAGGCGTCGGCAGCCAGCACAGCCGTGGCCTCATCAAATTTTATATGGCAGGTCGGCTGGCCCCGGCGCAGCTGATCATCATCCATGCATGGCAGATCATCATGGATCAACGAATAGGTATGCATGCATTCGATAGCCAGCGCCGCCGGCAAAATGCGCCCGATATCGCCGCCGCCGCAGGCGGCATAACACTCGAGCAACAGCGCCGGGCGAATGCGCTTGCCTCCGGCCAGCAGGCTATAGCGCATGGCCTCAAGCAAGCGACCATCAACCACGCCGGCGCGAGCGTCCAGCATCTCAACCAGCGCCCTTTCGACATGACTGGCATGCGAAACAAGAAAATCAGGCGGCTGCATCTATATTCCGGGCTATTTGCTTTCGCTGTTATTCAGAACCTGCAAACGCTGCTCAGCACCCTCAAGCAGGGATTCACAGCGACGGGAAAGAATCACTCCCTGCTCAAATGCGGCGACGCTTTCTTCCAATGGCAACTCGCCCGATTCAAGCTTTTCGACCAAATCGCTCAGGCCGGACAAGGCTTGTTCAAATGTGAGTTCGTCGGCATTTTTTTTCTTGCTCACTGTTACAACTCCTCGCCGCCAGGCTACCAGGCAGTCGCCAAGTCTAGAAGTCCGCGCCACTTGGTCAATGCGACAGCGCAAGATAGCATAACGCCCATGCGATTGCTTTTTTTTCTGTTGTTTTTTGTGCCGGGCTCAGCCCTCGCCATTGTCAATATTGAAGCGCTTGATGTGTCGCCGGACGGCGATGGATGGCAGGGCCGGGTCGGCATTGCGGTTAAGGGCGCCTCGGGCAATACGGACAAGGTGAACGCCGAACTGGATGGCCGTTTGATCCGCCGGCGCGGGCAATATTTTGATATGCTGACAGGCAGCTTCAACTATGGAAAAAGCAAGGGCGTGCGTGACACAAACAACTCTTTTCTGCATCTGCGCCATCGCTACGCCCTGAATGAAAGCTGGGGGCTCGAAGCCTTTGCGCAAGCGCAGAAAAATGAATTCGCCCGCCTCAAACTGCGCACCCTGCTTGGCGGCGGCATTCGACGTTCATGGCTCGGTGATCGGACGACGCTGCATCTTGGACTGGGCTCGTTTTTCGAAAATGAAACGCTTCGCCCCGGAACAGTCGCTGCAGCCAGCACCCGCCTGTGGCGCGGCAATGCCTATATGGCATGGCATTATTCGGTCGGCAAACGGGTGCGCCTGCAAAACACCCTCTATTTTCAGCCCGCATGGAGTGATTTTGGCGACCAGCGCCTGTTCAATGCAGCGGCGCTGCGCGTGGCCATAACCGGGAAGCTTGATATTCGCATGGCCGTTGAACTGACATATGATTCACGCCCGCCAGTCGCAGTCCGGGCCACCGATATCAGCTACGCCACTGGCCTGGAGTTTCGTTTCTAATGAAACCATAAGCCGCGGGGAACCCCGGCGCTTTTTTGACGTTTATTTTACGGTGATGTGAATCGTGCGGCTGAAAACCTTGCCATAGGACATGTGAT
>CAYTFI010000150.1:0-4742 GCA_964437065.1 uncultured Zetaproteobacteria bacterium
ACCGCAGAGTACGCAGAGTTTCGCAGAGTAAAAAATAATAAGTGTATTCATTTGTTTTTCCTGCTTTGACCCATCTTAAAAGTTGTGAACCATTCGTTTTATGCCGTTCTTCAAGGATTGGACGTTGAAATTTATAAGTAAACCAACCTGTCTATCCGTGCGAATATCACACTTGTTTAATTCATAGCAGAGGCAATGTTCGTATGCTGATTCAAGCAGCCCCGGCCCTAACGCGCATGGATTTTTCCACCCCGTGATAAGCAAGTCTTGTGAAGCAATGGGTGTTGCTTCACAAGGCGCGATAGTCCAATCAATCACAGAGCGGAAAATTCCATGCAGGCGCGTTGTTTGTTTCATGTTAATGCGGAATGCACTCGGAAAGCAGCATCAAGAACATCCTGACTCAGTTGCTTTAACTCTGCGTAACTCTGCGTACTCTGCGGTGAAAGATTCATGGGTTTGAGTTTTGGGTAAATTCAATCAATGCGTCCAGAGTCTGCTGCGCTTTGCCCGCATCAATGGCCTCGGCAGCCATGGCGATGCCTTCTCCAATGCCCGCTGCTTTATCACACACCCAAAGCGCCGCAGCAGCGTTAAGCAGCACGATGTCGCGACCGGCTCCGGTCTGACCGGCAAATATGTGTTTCAGAATTTCAGCATTGGTGGCTGCATCGTCTCCGGTCAGCGCCTCCGGGACAGCATATGGAATTCCGAAGGCGGCAGGATCAATTTCAAAACTGACCGGTTCTGCGCCCGCCTCGACAAGAATGGCATCGGTGATATCCGTTGTGGTGATTTCATCCAGGCCATCTCGCCCATGCACCACCAGCGCCCGCTTCGAACCCAGTTGCAACAGGGCGCCTGCAACCAGTTCCAGCTTGTCCTTGGCAAATACGCCCAGTACCTGATATTTGGCCCCGGCCGGATTGGTCAACGGGCCAAGAAGATTAAATATGGTTCGCACGCCTAATTCGCGGCGCACCGGCCCTGCGTGCTTCATGGCCGGGTGCAGTTGTTGGGCAAAGAGAAAGCCGATGCCGGTTTCATCAATGCATTCAGCCACCCGTTCCGGGCTGATGTTCAGATTCACGCCCAGCGCCTCCAGCACATCGGCTGCGCCGGATTTGGAGGACATGGCGCGGTTGCCGTGCTTGGCCACAGGCCCGCCGCAGGCAGCAACAACCAGTGACACAGCCGTGGAGATATTGAAGGTTTTGGCGCCATCGCCGCCGGTTCCGCAGGTGTCGATCAGTCCACTTGCCTGTGGGACTATTTTTGTTGAGGCAGCACGCATGGCCCTGGCGGCTCCTGCTACAACCTCGGCGGATTCTCCCCTGATTGACAGCCCCATAAGAATAGCGGCGATCTGCGCCTGCGTGGCTTCGCCTTGCATGATGGCGGAAAAAACATCCTCGGCGGCCTGCCCCGTTATTTCAGCATCAGCCTGCAGGTTCCTGATCATCTGAGCTACGGCTTCACTCATCGTAAACTCCTTTGCGGTGAAAACATCAGATTTTTATTTCGAGAAAGTTTTTCAACATCCGGTGGCCGTGTTCGGTCAGGATGGACTCGGGATGGAACTGCAGGCCGAAGGTCGGATGTTCTCGATGTTGCAGGCCCATCAGTTCTCCCTCATCCGTCCAGGCTGTTCTCATCAGGCAATCGGGCAGCGGTTCAGGCACAATCAGCGAGTGATAGCGGGTGGCGGTGAATGCCGCCGGCACTCCGGCGAATACGCCCTGTCCGTCATGATGAATGGTGCTGGTTTTGCCGTGCATCAGGCGCGGAGCGCGGACAACCTGGCCGCCAAACACCGCAGCGATGGACTGGTGACCAAGGCAGACGCCCAGAATGGGGATCTGACCGGAAAAGCGCCGGATCACAGGCATCGAAATGCCGGCCTCGTCGGGCGTGCGCGGCCCCGGCGAAACAAGGATGCTGTCCGGCTTTAATTCGGCAATTTCGTCGGCGGTGATTTTGTCATTGCGGAACACCTGTGGAATTTCACCCAGCTCGCCAAGATACTGCACCAGATTGAAGGTGAAGGAGTCATAATTATCGATCACTAGAATCATTATTCCCTCTCCTGCGCTTCGGCCAGCGCCACGGCGCGGAACATGGCCATCGCCTTGTTGACGCATTCAATATGCTCCCGCTCAGGCACGGAATCCGCGACAATGCCTGCGCCGGCCTGAATATGAATCTCGCCGCCATGAATCACCGCTGTGCGAATGGCAATGGCCGTATCCATGCGCTGACCGCCAAAGCCGATATAACCGACCGTGCCGGCATAGGGGCCGCGCGCCACCGGCTCCAGTTCATGAATGATTTCCATGGCCCGCACCTTGGGTGCGCCGGACACCGTGCCAGCCGGGAACGTCGCCGCCAGCAGATCGAGACTGTCAACATCATCGCGCAAATCGCCCTCAACCTGCGACACGATATGCATGACATGCGAATAGCGCTCAATGCTCATCGATTCGGTCAACTCCACGCTGCCAAATTCGCACACGCGGCCCAGGTCATTGCGGCCCAGGTCGACCAGCATCACATGTTCGGCCAGCTCCTTGGCATCGGCCAGCAGATCCTTTTCCATCGCCGCGTCTTCCGCGCTTGTTTTGCCGCGCGGGCGGGTGCCGGCAATAGGGCGAACAATGGCCTTGTTCTGCTCGCGGCGCACCAGAATCTCCGGCGATGAGCCGATAAGAATCGTCTCGCCGACATGCAGGTAAAAAAGATAGGGGGAGGGATTGATATGGCGCACTGCGCGGTAAATATCAAATGGCGCGCAACCGAGCTTTTTGGTAAAGCGCTGCGACAGCACCACCTGAAAAATATCGCCGGCATGAATGTATTCACGCGCCTTGCCGACGGCGGCCTCATAATCGGCCTGCGACGTCCGGGCTGCGGGGGCTTCGATCCCTGATGTATCGGCGTCCAGTTTGAGCACCTGCGCCGCCTTTCCCCCGGACAGGCTGGCCTGCATGCGATCCAGCGCCGCTTCCGCCTCCTGCGGCCGGTTTTCGGGCAGGCGCACGCAGCAGGTCAA
Organism: uncultured Zetaproteobacteria bacterium; assembly: GCA_964437065.1. GTDB lineage: Bacteria > Pseudomonadota > Zetaproteobacteria > Mariprofundales > Mariprofundaceae > Mariprofundus. Next base: position 3,050 of record CAYTFI010000150.1, read on the forward strand.
CGTGCCGCGCAGATTATCAAACACCATAAATCGATCAACGAGCAAAAAGGCAGACTCCGGCGCATCTACAGGGTCAGGAAGATCATCGGGGATATCTTCAAAATGCGACACCAGTTGATAACCGAAAAATCCAACCGCGCCGCCGGCAAACGGCAAATCGCCTTCAGGAAGATAAGGTTTGTTGATAATGTTTTCACGCAACCAGTCGAGAATGCCGCCGGCGAAGACCTCCTCCCTCCCGTCGCGAAATTGCAACAGCGTTTTATCGGCGCTGGCCGTGGCGCGGCAGGCCGGACTGATGCCCAGGATAGAGTAGCGCCCCCACTGCTCGCCGCCCTCGGCGGATTCAAACATAAAGCAGTCGCCGCGATGCGCCAGTCGCGCAAACACGCCCGGCGGCGTCAGGCAATCAGCCGACAGGGTGCGGCGGAACAGATGAAAGGGCGTGCTCATATTGACAAGGTCGGCGTGCTGTGGCGAAATGCGCGCCCCTTGCGATTAGCATGCGCGTTAGAGGGGCCATAGCTCAGCTGGGAGAGCGCAACGCTGGCAGCGTTGAGGTCAACGGTTCGATCCCGTTTGGCTCCACCATACAAACAACCGGGCGTCCTGCGCCCGGTTTTTTTGCGCCCTGATTTTAGCAATTTTTCGCAGATTTGATTTACATTGCTCATCGCTGCGAAGAGTATATTTTCTGCCCGAAGCGGGCTATCCCCAATATGCCGCAAAGATTCCGGGCTAACGCGCATGGATTTTTTCCACCCCGTGATAAGCAAGCTTTGTGAAGCAATGGGTGTTGCTTCACAATGCGCGATAGCTCGTTCAACCACGGGATGGAAAAAATCATGCAGGCGCGTTGTTTGTTTCATGTTAAGACGGGCCGACCGTTATCATTGGCCAGTCAAATCTGACAAGAGGTGTGAATGCTCGATAGTCATGTCACTGATACGCTGATCAGGCTGATGGCCGCGTGGCTGCTGCTGGCAGGCGTGGCGCTATGGGCGAGGCGGGAAGGGCTGGGGCTATCCAGACGCATGCTGATCGCGTCGCTGCGCGGGCTGGCGCAGTTGCTGGCGCTGGCCTTTATATTGCACTGGGTGTTTGATATCGATTCCCATTTCGCGCAGGCGCTGCTCATCGCCGGTTTTTGCATAATGGCCGGGCATAACTGCGCCGGACACCTTTCCGGTTCACGCACGGCATGGCTTGCCGGCGCTGTTGGCTTGATGTGCGCTTGTCTGGTCACCCTGCCCTGGCTCGCCTTCAGCGGCGCGATTGCCGCTGACAGCCGCAGCCTGATCCCTCTCGGCAGCATGGTTGCCGCCAATGGCATGAACGCAATCTCAATCATGTTTGAACGGATGGGCGATAGCGATGCAGCGGATAAAGGCGTCCGTACGGCCATGATTCCAACGATTGACACCCTGCGCGTTGTAGGTCTGGTGCATATGCCCGGCATTTTTGTCGGCATGACGCTGGCAGGAAGCCCGCCGTTGGCCGCCGCCGGCGCCCAGTTGATCATATTGTACATGATCGTCGCTTCCAGTTTCACCGCCTGTATGATTTGCACGCTGATGATGAAACGCCTGCATCATCCTGGAAACGGTCGTTGACAAGTTCGCCAATACCGGGGGGTTGCAGTGCGCGCATTGGGGCGATATGGGCTGCCATCTTTGTGTTTGGTTTGCATTGT
>CAYTFI010000151.1:0-4726 GCA_964437065.1 uncultured Zetaproteobacteria bacterium
ACGCAGCATGCTGGAGCAGCTGGTTGAATTTCAGGACAAACGCGTACGGGAAATCATGGCGCCGCGCTCCGAAATTCATGCCGTTGAAGTCAATACGCCTCTGGCTGAAGTGGAGGCGCGCATGATTGACAATGATGTGAGTCGCCTGCCTGTCATGCAAGGCGATATCGATCATGTGCTTGGCGTTGTTTATGTCCGCGATGTTATCCGCGCCAGAATCAGGGGCGAGAACCCGGCCCTGACCAGCATGCTGCGCCCCTGCCTGCGCGCCCTGGAACTGGAACAGATTTCAGGCGTTCTCTCTGAAATGAAAAACAGCGCCTGCCATATTGCCATCGTGCTGGATGAATTCGGCGGCGTCGCCGGCCTGGTTACGCTGTCCGACCTGCTCAGGGAGATTGTCGGCGAGATTGGCGATAACGGCGAGGTGGAAAAGGGCGAATGCCAGCTCCTGGCCGATGGCAGCTATCTGGTGCTGGCGCGCATGCACATCGAAGAGCTGGGCGAGGCGCTGAACACGCAGCTTCTGCCAGGCGATTATGACACAGTCGGCGGCTGGATCACGGCCAGGCTGGGACGAATTCCGCGGACCGGAGAGTCGGTTGCACTGGAAGGCCTCAAAATCAATATCATCGAGGCCGACCCGCGCCGCATCAACAAAGTCCGCATGCAACATCTGCAAGCAAAGAACGCAGGGCAGCCTTAGGCGTTGGTATGAAATAACATGTACGATTATACGCTTGAATTTACGTTAGATTGTTGTGAAATTAAGTTGCGATAATCGAAGATGTGCTTATTGCACATTGAGTTTATTGCAGCTTAATTTCGCGACAAGATAATGTGAAGGCTGGATGGAGAATTGTATATGTTATTTCATAACAATGCCTTAGCCCGGATCATGCATAAATACTGCCGTGTCCTTGTTGTCCCTTTGTCCGCAACGAACACCTCGTCAGTCGTCCGTATGCATGGATACGCACTCCTTCCTCGGAATCCGTTGCGAACAAAGTGCCGGAGCAATCATCACGGCGATTCATGAATAGTCCGGGTTAGACTCCTTACTGACGAATCTGCCCCCGGCCCAGCACGATCCACTTCTGCGTCGTCAGCCCCTCAAGCCCTACCGGCCCGCGCACATGCAGACGGTCTGTTGAAATGCCGATCTCGGCGCCAAGGCCGTATTCAAAGCCGTCGGCAAAGCGCGTGCTGGCATTAATCATCACCGAAGAAGAATCCACTTCGCGCAAGAAGCGCTGCCCGGCCTGATAATCCTCACTGATAATGCTTTCGGTATGCCCCGAACCGTATTCGGCAATGTGAGCGATGGCCGCATCAAGATTATCAACGACGCGCACGGCCAGAACCGGCGCCAGATATTCCGTCGCCCAGTCTTCATCGCTGGCTGCGGCGACATCAAGATCCCCGGCCAAGGCCCTTGTCGTTTCGCATCCGCGCACCTCCACGCCCTTGTCCAGCATGGCCTGCACGATGGATGCAAGCATGCGGGCTGCGGCATCCTGATGAATCAGCAGCGTCTCCATGGCATTGCATACGCCATAGCGATGCGTCTTGGCGTTAACGGCGACATTCAGGGCCATCCGGGCATCCGCCGCCGCATCAATATAGACATGGCAGATGCCGTCCAGATGTTTGATGACAGGCACGCGTGATTCATTCGCCACCCGCTCGATCAGCGAACGACCGCCGCGCGGAATAATGACATCCACAAACTGATTGCTGGTGATCAGGGCGCCGACCAGAGCGCGATCCGTGGAATCAACAAGTTGAACCGCATCCTGCGCCAGACCTGTATCCACCAGCGCCCGGCGCAGGCAGGCGGCAATGGCGCGATTGGAATGAATCGCCTCGGAGCCGCCGCGTAAAATCGTCGCATTGCCGGATTTAAGGCACAGACCAGCGGCATCGGCGGTCACATTGGGGCGCGACTCATAGATGATGCCGATCACGCCCAGGGGCGTGCGCATATGTCCGACCTGAATTCCCGATGGTCGGTATCGCAAATGATCAATGGCTCCGACCGGGTCGGGCAGCGCGGCAATCTGCTCCAGTCCTTCAGCCATTGCGTCAATCCGGTCGGCGGTCAGCAACAGGCGATCTTTCAGCGCCTCGTCCAGCCCGCGCTCTTCGGCTGTTCGCATATCCATGGCATTGGCGGCTAGAATCTCGGACATTTCGCGGCGAATGACCGCCGCCGCCAGTCGCAACGCTTCATCCTTGGCGCGGGTGTCCGCCATGCGCATGGCCGCAGCGGCCGCTTTGGCCTGCGCGCCCAGAATGTTCATAATGGATTGAGCGTCTGTCATATCTGTCACTCCTCTTCTCTTCGGTGCAACACCAGATTGTCGCGGTGAACCACGGATGAAAAATCGTTATAACCGAGCACCGATTCAATGTCGTCGCTGGCGCAACCCTGTATGCGGCGCATCTCCGCCGCTGCATAATTACTCAGGCCGCGGGCAATTGCACGCCCCGATGGTGCGACAATCTCGACACAGTCGCCCTTGTCAAAAACGCCGTCAACCGACGCCACGCCAACCGGCAACAGGCTGCCGCCGCGCTCCAGCAGCGCCCGGACAGCCCCGGCGTCAACATGAATCCGGCCCGCCGGATGCAATACATCCGCAATCCAGTGTTGCCGACGCGTGTGCCGGTCAACGCCGCATAAAAACAGCGTGCCCTCGTCCTCTCCCGCCAGCAAGCGCCCCAAAGTGCCGCTTTTGCCGCCATTGATGATGGCCGTCGCCACGCCGCCCCTTGTCGCCATGCGCGCCGCCTCCAGCTTGCTGGCCATGCCGCCCGTGCCAAATCTCGAGCCCGCATCTCCGGCCATCGCCATATGCTCGGGCCCCGGATGTTCAACCAGACTGATGCGCTTTGCATCATCATGCTGCGCCGGGTTTTTATCATACAGGCCGTCAACGTCGGTGAGCAGAACCAGCAGATCGCCATCAATCAGCAGGCTAACCAGCGCGCCCAGGCTATCGTTATCGCCAAATTTAATCTCCACCACCACGACCGTGTCGTTTTCATTGACAATGGGCACGACTCCGGCTGAAAACAGCGTTTCGCTGGTATTGCTGGCATTGAGATAGCGACGACGATGCCTGAGATCATCCTTGGTTAGCAGCATCTGGGCCACGCTGAGTCCGTGCCGAGCAAAAGATTGCGCATAAGCGCGCATCAGCCTGGGCTGACCGATAGCTGCCGCCGCCTGTTTCTCATGCACGCTCGGCTCACGTCCGGTCCAGCCCATGCGCAAGCGCCCCAGGGCCACAGAGCCGGATGTAACAATGGCCGCCTGCATGCCATCGGCCATGCATGCCGCCAGTTCATCGACCAGCTGATCGATAACATCCTGGCGCACGCCGGTTTCGGCGTCGGCCAGCAGAGAGCTGCCGATTTTCACCACGATCCGGCGTGCGCTGGCAAGATCAGACCTCGATCGAATCATCTTTTCCCCCCCGCTGCTTCTCCGCCATTCCTTGCCGCCTGCGCCTGCTCGCGCATATTCAGCACCTCGGCATAAACCCGGTGCAACATGGCGCTGACACCTTCACCGCTGACTGCTGAAACAGCGAACAGCGGCAACCCCGCCTCCCCGGCCTCGGCCATGGCGGCCTGCCGCTGCCCATCCTGCAAGACATCCATTTTATTCAATATCAGCAGCCGGGGCTTTTGCCACAGCTCGCCGCCATACCCCCTTAATTCCGCTTCAATCTCGTGGATCTGCTGCGTAATGGTTTTGCCATCCATGCAGGAGCCATCCACCAGGTGCAGCAACACAGCCGTGCGCTCGACGTGGCGCAGGAAGCGATCGCCCAGGCCCCTGCCTGCGTGCGCGCCCTCGATCAGGCCGGGAATGTCAGCCACGACAAAGCCATCGCCGTCACCCATAAACACCTGCCCAAGTTTGGGCTTCAAGGTGGTAAAGGGATAATCGGCAATCTTGGGCCGGGCATTGGAAATGCGCGACAACAAGGTTGATTTGCCGGCATTGGGCAGGCCCAGCAGGCCGACATCGGCCATCAGCTTCAACTCCAGCAGGCGCACGCCCTGTTCGCCCTCCTTGCCGGACTGACTGTAGCGCGGGGCGCGATTGGTGCTGGTGGCAAAGCGCGCATTGCCCATGCCGCCGTCGCCGCCGCGCGCCGCGAAATACTGCTCATCCTCGGCTGACAAATCAGCCAGAATATGGCCCGCCTCATCCTTGACCAGCGTGCCGACAGGCACCTCCATCACAATATCCGCGCCATTTTTGCCATGGCAGTCCGAACCCATGCCGGACTGGCCGTTTCTGGCAATCAGGCGCTTGCGCAAATAAAGCTCCTGCAAGGTATTTTTGCGGCTGGTCGCCACAAAGACAACATGCCCGCCGCGTCCGCCATCGCCGCCGTCAGGCCCGCCTTTGGGAATATATTTTTCCCGCCGAAACGACGTACAGCCGCTGCCGCCATTGCCGGCGCGCACCTCGATTTTCACCTCATCAATAAAACGCATGCTCAATTACACCATTAAAAAGCCTGAACCACAAAGGCGCAAAGTAAAATCATAACAAATAGAGGCCATCATATTGTTGCTTCTTGCACCTCTGTGTCTCTGTGGTTTGTTTTTTCACAAAAAAAGGGGTGCGACCAGCGCACCCCGTTAAACTTTAGACGACAGGCGTCAGTCTGTTATGCGAACGGTTGTCCGACCGGCGCTCTTG
>CAYTFI010000152.1:0-4661 GCA_964437065.1 uncultured Zetaproteobacteria bacterium
CTGAGCTTTCAGGCATATGCATTCGTCGCTAATGTCATGCAGCTATTACATTTATAATTCATGATGAAAGGGATGGCATTGTGTTTCAGAATGGCCACAGATTCCATCCTTCGAGCTCATCTTTGCAGCGATCAATCTGCTTTCGGTATTGCGCGGCCCGGCGCTTAACCTTGCGCGCCACCCTGATCAGCCATTTTTTCCTCATATACGTTTTGCGCCTGAAGCCGCCGTGCCCCTCGTGATAAGCGAGATACTGATTGTAGGCGTCCCATTTGGAGACGCCGAGGGTTTTGTGCGTGTAGTTGCCATACCAGCCGATGAAATCCGTGACATCCTCGAAATCATCCCTGTCCGCGCCCCAATTGCCTGATTTGTCGATATACCAGTCCCATGTTGAATCCTTCACCTGGGCGAAACCAAAGGCTGAGGATTTCCGCCCCCAGGGAATAAAGCCCAACAGCGTATCCGCGGGCGCTTTGGCCCGGGCGCGAAAACGCGACTCCTGATAAATGATCGCCAGTTGAACATGAACCGGCACGCCCCATTTTTTATACGAATCCCTGGCATTATCATACCAGCCGCTTTTTTCCCTGAATATAGCGCAGCCGTCTTTAATATTTTTCGGCGGACTGCTGGCGCAGGCTGCCAACATCAAGATGATGATGGCGAGAAAATTCAGACGCACTACATCAGCACCCGCTCAATGCCGCCATTTTTGATCTTTTGCGCAAATTTTTTCTGCCAGTCATCGCCATGCAACCGACGGATCAGCTCAATGACAATATAATCCGCCTCCACATTCATCTCCCCTTCCAGCCTGGACAGCCCCTGCAGGCATGCCGGACATGAGGTGAGAATCTTCTGCGCGTCCTCGCCGGGAAGCTCGGCTCTGGCCCTGAGTATCGCCTCTTCCTTGCGGCTGCGAATCTTGCCGGCGATCGACGGATGCGCCACGGCCATGGAGCCGGCTTCACCGCAGCACTCCTCCGCCTTCACAGCATGCTCGCCGAGCAATGACTTGATTACGGCCCTTGATCCCTGCCTTTTCAACGGCGAGTGACACGGCACATGATACAGATACTCAGCCCCCGCCTGTCCATCAACGTAAACGCCATTGGCCATCAGATACTCATGAATATCAATCAGCGGCGCATCGGGAAACACCTTTTCAAGCTCATATCGCGCCAATTGATCATAACAGGTGCCGCAGGACACGATCACGGCGTCAAAATCAAGGTAGGAGAGAGCATTTTTGAGGCGGTGGAACAGCACGCGATTGTCATAGGTAATCTGATCGCCCATGTTATGATCGCCATTGGCTGTCGAAGGATAGCCGCAGCAGATGTAGGACGGAGGCAGCACCACATTCACGCCCATATCAAACAGCATGGCCTGCGTCGCCAGGCCAATCTGGGAAAACAGGCGCTCCGAGCCGCAACCGGGAAAATAAAACACCGCCCGCCCATTCGCTCTGGCCGGATCGCGCAGCACCGGAATCATGTTCCTGTCGGAAGATTCGATGCCAAGTATCTGGCGCGATGTCCCTGATTGCAGGCTTGGCAAAGGCCGCTCGACAAAATTAATCACCTGCGCCCTGACGCCTGCAAGATTGCGCCTGGCGGCCGGCTCGGATTTGACCAGGCCGGCCAGTCTGGCCAGTTTGTTCATGATCCGGTGCCCGCCATAACCCCAGCGAATCACCACTTCCCGCATCACCCTGACGGCCCGGGGATTTTGCAGCAGCAGAAAAAACAGCGATAGCCTTGAGCCGAGGTTGAACCTCGCCTGCCCCTTGTCCCTGAGCAGCGCGCGCATGCTTTCGGTCACAAGGCCGAAATCAATATTCACCGGACATGGCGGTTCGCATTTATGGCAGATGGTGCAGTGATCCGCCACATCGTGAAGGCCGGCAAACTGTTCAAAGGAGATGCCGCCCCCCGTTTGCGACTCGTACAAAAACGCTTCAATCATGGCGCCGGTCGCCTGGATCTTGTTGCGCGGGCTGTACAGCATATTGGTGCGCGGAAAATGGGTGTTGCAAACCGGCTTGCACTTGCCGCAGCGCAGGCAAGGCGAAATCGCTTCGGACAGATCGGTGAGGTCGGCCGCCTCAAGAATCATCGATTCCATTTCCAGCAGATTGAAACTGGGCGTGTAACTCAGCTGTAAATCGACGCCGGGCGTCAGCTTGCCGCGGTTAAACAATTGATCCGGATCCGCCTGATTCAGGTAATCGGCCATTTCGCGCAGTAGCGCAGGTTCCATAAAAGGCAGCTTGGTGATGCCAATGCCATGTTCGCCGGAAATCACCCCGCCAAGCTCAACTGCCCTCGCCAACACCTTTTCAACCACCGAACGCGCCTTTTTCATCATGGCGTAATCATTGGAATTGACAGGAATATTGGTGTGCACATTGCCGTCGCCGGCGTGCATATGCGTGGCCACGACAATGCGGCTGGAAAGGACGGCCTGATGCGCTTTCCTGACGCCGTCCATCAGGGCATCATGGCCGCGCAAAATATCCATGATCGGAGCCTCGACCTCCGCCCGATAGGAAATGCGCCTGGCGCCGCGCTGAATCACCCGAAACAGCGATTCGGATCGCTCGTATTTAACGCCCTCCAGCAAAGAGCTTGCCTCGCCGGCGGGCTTATCCAGGCCCTTGAGCAAACAACACCAGTTTTCCCGGGCGGCCTCTACGAATTTGATGCAGCGATGCAATTTCTCTGTCAGATAGGCGTCATCATTCATGCCAAGATCGCTCTGCTCCAGGCGGTTGCCTGTGACCAGCTCTCCGGCTTGGCGCAAATAAGCGGCAATGGCCTCAAGCGCATCCTTTTTGTTGGCAATTGAATTTTCGATATTCAGATGCTCAATAAAATCATTGTACTCCGACAAGCGCTCAAGCGGAATCACCACATCCTCGTTCATTTTGAAAGCGCGCGTATGTCTGGCAATGGCTGCCATGCGCCCGCGATCGCCCCAGAAGCGCTCGCGATCCTCTCTGGAAATGGCGACAAAGCCCTCGCCGTTGCCCTGCGAGGCGATCAGACAAATATCGGCGGAGGCGCCGGCGACTGCCTTTTCATCATTGCCGGAAACATCGATCAGCAACACCACGCGGGGAGCCTCGCGACGGGTGGATTTAGAAATATATTCAATGGCCTTGACATATTTCTCGTCAAAATGTTCCAGCCCCTCCAGATGCGCAGCCTCCAGTTCATCCACATGCTGCTTGATCGCCACCATCGCTCCGGTCGCATCATCCAGCCTCTGGCCAAAAAACTCGCAACATATGGTGCGCGTATATTCGAACGGGCTGTGCAGAATAAAACTCGCCTCGACAATCAGGCCGTCCGTCCCCTCTTTTTGCATGCCGGGAAGGCCGCCCAGCGCCTTGCGCGTCACGTCCTTGCCAAGGCCTTGCTTGCGAAATACCGAGCCGGGCAGAATCAGCGATTGTTCCGAGATGACTTCGCCTGATCCTGCCTCGGTGCGCGTCAGGCGAAACCGGACTTCAGCGGCCTCATGAACTTTTCCCATATTATGGTTCACGCGCTCTACCAGCAGCCAGTTGCCATCCGGCGTCACCATCTTCCAGTTGAGCAGATTATCGATGCATGTGCCCCAGATTACCGCATGCTTGCCGCCTGCATTGGAGGCCACATTGCCACCGATGGTGCAGGCCCACAGGCTTGTCGGGTCTGTCGCAAATACATGCGGAAGACTGGCCTCCATCACCCTGCCGGTCACCGCCCCGGCACCGGCAGTGATCGTCGGAACATCTCCATAATTGCCAATATTCTGCACTGTTACGGGACTTATCTGATCAAGCTTCTCAACGTTGATCATGACTGAGTCGTTCGATAACGGCACAGAGCCGCCGCACAGCCCAGTGCCGCCGCCGCGCGGAATAGCCACCAGATCCAACTCGCGAACAGCGCCAACCAGGCCGGGAATTTCATCGGCGGAATCCGGCGTCAACACGCAAAACGGCGCATGATGCCGCCAGTCCGTAGCATCGGTGAGATGATGGGTCAGCGTAAATGCATCGAAATGCACGTTATTCGGATGAGTATGCCTGGCAAAGACGCGCCGCGCTGCTTTTCGCCGCGCCGGCTCCCGGTCAAACCATGCATAAAATTCATCCAGCATGCGCCTTGTGCAAGCCGCCACTTTCGACGCGCGGGGATTATCACTGGCCCCGGCGGTTATGCAGGACAGTCGGTCATCATGGCGCCGGCGCATCTTCTGGCGCCGTTTCTGATTGTTCAGCAGATCATTTTTCAGATAGGGATTGCGCTCGACCACCCATAAATCGCCAAAAATCTCAAACAACCTGCGCGCCGAGCGACCTGTTCGGCGCTGGGTGCGCAGCACATTCAAATCATCCCACGCCTCCTCGCCCAGAAAGCGTATAACAATTTCCCGATCCGAATATGAGGTGTAATTATAGGGAATCTCACGAATGTTTTCAGGCAACCAAATCTCCAGTTATCGCCGTCAGGCTGGGGTAATAAACCGTAACAGGGCCATCCATGGGCGCAATGATGACTCTTTACGAAGCAATCATAAAGGATGGCATAATAAGCCTAATGCATGAAGGAAACCTAAATTTATAAACTTGGCGCCGAACTTGATAATTCGTAACTGACGCGCAA
>CAYTFI010000153.1:0-4649 GCA_964437065.1 uncultured Zetaproteobacteria bacterium
GCAATGGGTGTTGCTTCACAAGGCGCGATAGTCCAATCAATCACAGAGTGGAAAATTCCATGCAACCGCGTTATTTGTTTCATGTTAAATATACTTAACCGATTGAATCTCAAACTCTCGATCTCCGCCCGGCGCCTGCACAACGCCGATATCCCCCTCTTCCTTGCCAATAAGAGCGCGGGCAATCGGGGAGGTAATGGACACCTTGCCCAATTCAATATCCGCCTCATCAACGCCGACGATCTGATAAGTGACCTCGGTTCCCTCATTGATATCAATCAGCTCCACCGTAGCGCCAAACACAATCTTTTCAGCCGTAATCGTTGCAGGATCAATGATGTGCGCACGCGCCAGCTTGTCCTCGATATCCTTCACGCGCGCCTCGTTCATGCCCTGCTCTTCCTTGGCGGCATGATATTCGGCATTTTCAGAGAGGTCGCCATGGGCGCGCGCCTCTTCGATGGCGGCGACAATCTGATGCCGCTTTTCACCCTTCAAAAAGGCCAGCGTCCTGCGCAATGCCTCTGCACCCTGCCTGGTCATTGGAACTCTCACCATTTTCTGCTCCCCGGCTGCCGATGCAAGGAGGCAGGAAGACTGAAATCACGCCTCATGCCTCGCACCTCGCCTGTCATGATATTCCTGAATACTCTTCACCACCGTCACATCCGAATGGCCGGCAATAGCCTGGGCAACTGCCAGTCCTCCGGCCATTGTTGTGAAATAGGCGATGCCGCAATCCAGCGCCGCCTGGCGAATAGATTTGGAATCGCTGATAGCCTGCTCGCCCTCGGTCGTATTGACAATCAGATCAACCTCGCCATTAAGCAGGCGGTCAACAATATGCGGTCGCACGCCTTCAGTCACCTTGGCCACGCTGCCGACAACAAGCCCGGCCCCGGTCAGCGCCCTGTGCGTGCCCCGGGTGGCCAGCAGTTTAAATCCTGCGTCGGCAAGTATTCGGCCAACCTCGACTGCATCATCCTTGTCCGCATCGCGCACCGAAATGAACGCCGTGCCCGACCCGGTGAGTAAAACGCCGCCGCCCGCCTGCGCCTTGGAAAAGGCTGAGGCGAAGCTGTCCGCAATGCCCATCACCTCGCCGGTTGATTTCATCTCCGGACTCAATAACGGGTCAACGCCACGGAATTTCACAAACGGAAAAACAGCCTCCTTGACGGCGCGGAAATCGACAGGCTGCGCAATCTCGTCTATGCCCAAATCATCCAGCGTCTGACCGGCCATGATGCGGGCGGCAATCTTGGCCAGCGGACTGCCGGTCGCCTTGGAAACAAACGGCACCGTGCGGCTGGCGCGCGGATTGACTTCCAGCACGTACAGCGTCTCGCCCTGAAGCGCAAACTGGATGTTCAACAATCCCTTCACATTCAGGGCCAGACCAAGCGCCCGGGTCTGGCGGCTCACTTCAGCAATCATGGCATCGGAAATCGAATGCGGCGGCAGACAACAGGCCGAATCGCCCGAATGCACGCCGGCCTCCTCGATATGCTCCATGATGCCGCCGATCACCACGCGCTCGCCATCCGCCAGCGCATCCACATCCAGTTCGATAGCGCTGTTCAAAAAGCGATCCAGCAATACAGGATGATCCGGCGAGGCCTGCACCGCCTCGCGCATATAGCGCAACAGCCCCTTCTCGTTATGCACAATCTGCATGGCGCGACCGCCGAGCACGTAGGAGGGCCGAACAACGACCGGATAGCCAATCTCCACGGCCACAGCCACGGCCTCATCGGTTGAACGCGCCGTGCCGTTTTCCGGCTGCAGCAACCCAAGCCGGTGCAACAGTTGCTGGAAACGCTCCCGATCTTCAGCCAGATCAATCATGTCCGGGCTGGTGCCGATAATCGGCACGCCGGCGGCCGCCAGTGAATCGGCCAGCTTCAGCGGCGTCTGGCCGCCGAACTGCACGATCACGCCGTCCGGCCTTTCCGTATCGACAATCGCCATCACGTCTTCATAGGTCAGCGGCTCAAAATAGAGGCGGTCGGAGGTGTCGTAATCAGTGGAAACGGTTTCCGGATTGCAGTTGACCATGATGGTTTCGTACCCGTCTTCCGACAACGCAAAGGCCGCATGCACGCAACAATAATCGAACTCAATGCCCTGGCCGATGCGGTTGGGGCCGCCGCCGAGCACCATGATTTTCTTCTTGCCGCTCGGGCGCGCCTCGCATTCATCTTCATAGGTTGAATAAAGATACGGCGTATGCGCCGCAAATTCGGCGGCGCAGGTATCGACGCGCTTGAACACGGGCTTCACTGCGCTCGCCATGCGCGCCTCGCGCACGCTTAACTCATCGCTGACCAGCAACCCGGCCAGGCGCAAATCCGAAAGCCCTTCCCGCTTTGCCTGGCGCCATTCAGCCGCGCTCAATGAAGCAACATCGCGCCCGCTCAGCGAGTCCTCAAGCTGAATCACCGCCGCAATCTCGCGAATAAACCATGGATCAATCCGCGTCACATCAAAAATACGCTCTTCCGACCAGCCGGCGCGTAATGCCTCGCCAAGCCACCACAGTCGTTCAGCGCCCGGAATGACCAGCTTCTCCTGCAGAAGCTGCTCGGCATCGGCATCCGACGGGATCGATTTATCAAAACCGCAGGAGCCGGTCTCCAGCCCGCGCATCGCCTTGCCAAGGCTTTCAGTAAAGCTGCGACCAATGGCCATCACCTCGCCCACCGACTTCATCTGCGTGGTCAGGCGGCAATCTGCGCCGGGGAATTTTTCGAAGGCGAAACGCGGCAGCTTGGTCACCACATAATCGATGGTGGGCTCGAACGCCGCCCATGTTTCGCCGGTAATATCGTTGCGAATTTCATCCAGCCTGTATCCCACCGCCAGCTTGGCGGCGATCTTGGCGATCGGGAAGCCGGTCGCTTTCGAGGCCAGCGCCGAAGAGCGCGACACGCGCGGATTCATCTCGATAACGATCAGGCGACCATCTGCGGGATTAACAGCAAACTGCACATTGGAGCCGCCGGTCTCGACGCCGATTTCGCGCAGAATCGCAATGGAGGCATTACGCATGCGCTGATATTCCTTGTCGGTCAATGTCTGCGCCGGCGCCACCGTAATCGAATCGCCGGTATGCACGCCCATCGGATCGACATTTTCTATTGAGCAGATAATGACGCAGTTATCGGCGCCATCGCGCATCACCTCCATCTCAAACTCTTTCCAGCCAATAATGGATTCCTCAACCAGAATCTCGTCGGTCGGGCTGGCGTCCAGGCCGGATGCGGCAATCTGCTCGAACTCCTCGGGATTATAGGCAATGCCGCCGCCGGAGCCGCCGAGGGTGAATGAGGGGCGGATAATAATCGGATAGCCGATCTCTGCAGCAAGCGCGCGCGCATCCTGCATCGTATGAGCAAAACCGCCGCGCGCCATCTCCAGTCCGATATGATCCATGGCCAGCTTGAAACGTTCGCGATCCTCGGCCTTGTCAATCGCTTCAGGCTGTGCGCCGATCAGTCGGACATCAAACTTCTCCAGCACGCCATGCTTGTTCAGCGACAGCGCGCAATTAAGCGCCGTCTGCCCGCCCATGGTCGGCAAAATCGCATCCGGGCGTTCTTTTTCGATGATTTTTGCCACCACTTCCCAGGTTACCGGCTCAATATAGGTGGCATCGGCGAACTCCGGATCGGTCATGATCGTGGCCGGGTTGGAGTTGACCAGAATCACCCGGAAGCCATCCTCCTTCAGCGCCTTGCAGGCCTGAACGCCGGAATAATCAAACTCGCAGGCCTGGCCGATTACAATCGGCCCTGCTCCCAGAATCATGACAGATTTTATATCAGTGCGGCGCGGCATGCAGTCAGCGACTCCTCAATAGAATAACGGATTCCAGACAAAGAAAACGGGCAAGCTTCCGGCTCACCCGCAAGTACTTCATATTCAGCAAGCAACCCTAACGCGGCAAGCCCCGACGGAAAAGGCGCAAGTCGGTCGCGCAAGCCAATCGTCAGGCGCTCAGGTTCGCTGTTCGGGTGATTCCAGCCATAAAGCTGCCCGTTCAGGTCTCACCGTGAAGCGTTGCGACGATGCGTCTGGAACCGGCATGGTCTCGATGTTCGCCCAGATAAATGCCCTGCCATGCGCCGAGCGCCAGCCTGCCCCTGAGCATTGGCACGGTAATGCTGTTGCCAATCACGCTGGCCTTGATGTGTGCGGGCATATCATCCGATCCTTCAAGCATATGTCTGTAGTAGCTTTGATTTTCGGGCACGAAATGATTGAAATGGGCCTCCATGTCCAGGCGCACATCCGGGTCTGCATTCTCATTAATCGTCAGGCTGGCGCTGGTGTGCTGGATGAAGAAATGGGCCAGCCCGGCATGGAAGCGAGCCAGCTCGGGCAACTGTTGCAAAAGCTCTCTCGTGACCAGGTGAAATCCCCTCGGCTTTGCCTGTAAATGGATCGTTTTCTGTTCCCACATGACAGTCATTTCTTTTCCTCTTCATCATCCGACACAGCATCAACAATAGCCCCGCCAACCTTAAACGGAACCTTGACCGCTTCAACAGCCAGATCGGCTGCAGTTCCGACCACGGCGCCGACGCACCCGGACAAAGAAAAAAGCAGAATAATCAACAACGGAATCTTTTTCATATCAGCCTCGA
>CAYTFI010000154.1:0-4605 GCA_964437065.1 uncultured Zetaproteobacteria bacterium
TATTTAAATGGCGGAGGAACGGCCAATGATTATTATATCACCCTGTCTCAGGGCATTGAAACCGGCGGCAAGCAAAAATTCAGGAAGCAATCAGCTCAGGCCGCGTTGAATGTGGCCGGCCAAACCCGTGAAAGCACACGCCAGCAACTGATGATTGAGGCGGCAAGGGCATATGTAACTCTCTACTTCGCCAATCAGACCTTTGAACTGCGACGTCAACAGAGTGAAATGTTGAAAAAAGTCAGCGATGCCGTGGCCCTGCAACTGAAGCTGGGGCAATCGAGTCTGCTGGATGCGAATCTTGCCCAGTCGGCCTATTCTTCCGCACTGAATGCAACGACAGTCGCCAGGCAGTTATTGACGCAGAGCAGACAGGCTTATCTGATTGCGCTGGGGAAGAGATCGGGAAAGTTTTCCAAACTGAATCTCCCCAAATTGCTGACAAGCTGGCAACCGCCTGCCGATGCATACAAAGTGGCGCTGGAATCACGTCCCGACCTTTCAGCCTTGCGTTCAAAACTGGCGCAATCCTCTGCCCAGGCTGATCTGGCCGGCGCCCGGCGCATACCCGATATCTCGCTGAGTGCGATGACCGGTCGTGAAGCGGGTGAAAACCTGATCAAAGTGGGAATTACCATTCCCTTCCCGATCCTGAACAGTCATAAGGGCGCTTACCGCGCCGCGCTGGCTGAGAAAGAACGGGTGAGCACAGGGTTGGAGTGGTCAGAACAACAACTGCGCTATGCGGTGCGCAGCGCCATCGCCAACCATGCCAATGCCATGCGGGCCCTATCCGGCATCATAAGCTCAAATGTGCAACAGAGCGCCGAAGGCACAATCACCCTTGCCCGGAAAGCCTATGATGCAGGCGAGATAAACCTGGAAGAACTGGTCGTGCATATCAGGCAAGGGCTTGACGCCCGCATGACCGCGCTTGAAATCATCGAGCAGGGGTGGCTGGCCCGAATCCGGCTGGCCCGGGTGCTGGGCCATCCGGAATATATCCTTAAAGGAATCCAACGATGAAAACAGTTATTTTATGCTTAACAGTATTTACACTTTTGATCGGTGCTCCGGTCGTTGCCGGAGAGCATGGTCACGCAGAAGGCAGAGGACATGGCGGCCACGACGATCATGGGAAAGGCGCTGTAATCAGGCTAACGCCCGTGCAAATCAGGCAGGCTGGCATTCGCACTGAAACACTGCAGTTACGCTCGAAAATTCAGACTATCAGCGCCCCGGGCGCCGTGGCATTCAATGCTTATGCACTGGCCGATATTACCACGCTGGCGGATGCTATGGTGCATGCCCGGCATGTACGCCTGGGCGAACAGGTGAAAAAGGGCCAGAAGCTGGTCACCCTGAACAGCACGTCGCTGGCGCAGGCAGAGGCCGGTTATCTCAAGGCCCGGGCGGAATATAGCAGAAGCAGGCTGGAGTTGACGCGCCTGAAAAAACTGGCGCAGCAAAAGATTGTTTCCCAGGCGCGCCTGCAACAGGCGGACAGCACGTATAAGTCCATGCAGGCCAATCTGGCAGCGGCGAAGGCGACCCTGTTTTCCTATGGCTTGAATAAACATGACATTTCCAGCCTGTTAAAACAGGAGAAATATGGCCTGCTGACATTGCGAGCGCCCCATGCCGGAACCATTGTAGCAGATGATTTTCGCCTTGGCCAGCATGTGGCGGCGGGCAGTCGCCTGATGCAGGTGGCGGATGAATCGCATGTATGGGTCGAGGTCAAAATACCTGCAACGCTGTTGCCTGAGATCCGTATCGGTCAAGCCGCATCGGTCACGCCAAAAGGAAGCAAGGCGCGTTTTCCGGGCGCTGTCATCAACATCCACCACCAGCTTGACAGTGTTACGCGGACTGTCGGCGTACGTCTGGATATTCAGAATAGCGGCGATCTGCTGCATCCCGGCATGTTCGTGAGCGCAGATATTGCAACTGGCGCAGGCGATAAAGCCTTGCTGCTGCCTGAGCAGGCCATCCAGCGACAGGGCAGTGAGTTAATCGTGTTCGTTGAGGAAGAACCGGGCCATTTTGAGCGCCGGGAAGTGCTGGTTGGCAGGGCCGGCGCGGGCATGGTTCCCGTCCTTGAAGGCGTGATGGAGGGTGAGTCTGTTGTTGTGAAGGGCGCATTTATCCTTGCTTCAGAGCTGGCCAAGTCCGGCTTTGAAGTGCATAACCATTGAGGTGATGCCATATGTTTGCAAAACTGATTGATGCGGCGGTTAATAACCGTCTTCTGATTCTGTTGCTGTTACTAGGTTCGATGGCTTATGCGGTTTTCGTGGTTCCAAAACTGAATCTGGATGCCTTTCCTGATGTAACCAATGTGCAGGTGCAGATCAACACCGAGGCAGAGGGGCTGGCTTCGGAAGAGGTGGAGCAGCTGATCACCTACCCGATTGAGGCAGTGATGTATGCGCTGCCGGATGTTGAAGAGGTGCGTTCGATCTCCAAAACCGGACTCTCTGTGATTACTGTCGTGTTCAAGGAAGGAACAGATATCTACTTCGCCAGACAGCTGGTATTCCAGAAACTTCAGGATGCCAGTCAAACCGTCCCGGCCTGGGCGGGCACACCCAAGATCGGGCCGAACACATCAGGCCTCGGTCAGGTGTTCCAGTATATACTCAAATCCGACCCGGAAGCCGGATTTGACGCACTGACGCTCAGAGCGCTGAACGACTGGGTGGTGAAGCTGATGCTGATGCCGGTGGAGGGCGTCACCGATATTCTCTCCTATGGCGGCGAGGTGCGCCAATATCAGGTGCAACTCAATCCCGAACAGCTGCTCTCCTACGACCTGCATGTTGATGATGTAGTGCGCGCCGTTGAAGCCAACAATCGCAATGCCGGCGGCTGGTATCTGCCGCAGGCTGATGAACAGCTGGTCATTCGCGGCGTAGGCTGGGTTCCCGGCGGTGAGGATGGCCTTCAGGCTATCGCTGCAATCCCGGTCAAAACAGTAAGCGGCATATCAATTCGAGTGCGTGATGTGGCAACTGTGGCATTTGGCGGCGAGATTCGTCAGGGCGTAGTCACGATGACCGAGCGTGAGCCGGATGGCGGCATCAGGCAACTGGGCGAAGTCGTGGTAGGCATCGCCCTGAAGCGTTTCGGCGCCAACACCAAGATAACGATTGATGATATCAAAACACGCCTGGAGATTGTGCAAAAGTCACTGCCCGCAGGCATCGTCATCCAGCCATTCTACGATCAGTCCGACCTGATCAACAAAGCGGTATGGACTGTGGAAAAGGCGCTGCTGGAGGCCTTTGCGCTGATCATCATCATTCTGTTTCTGTTCCTGATGAACGTGCGCGCCGCCACGCTGGTATTGCTGTCGGTGCCGATTTCAATTCTGGCCGCGCTGGCTGTGATGCAGCACTACGGCATCTCCGCAAACCTGATGAGTCTGGGCGGACTGGCCATTGCTATCGGCATGATGGTTGACGGTTCCGTAGTCATGGTGGAGAACATTTTCAAACACCTGGAGAAAACGCCAAAAGGAGATCATGGCATCACCCTGCGCATCACCGAGGCTTCAAAAGAGGTGGCGCGTCCGGTGCTGTTTGCCGTACTCATCATCCTGCTGGTGTTCACGCCCCTGTTCTCGCTCGAAGGCGTGGAAGGCAAGATGTTTACACCGATGGCGCTCTCCATCTGCTTTGCCATGCTCGCATCGCTGCTGGCGGCGATTTTTGTTATGCCGGTGCTGGCAACCTATATATTCACCAAAGGCGTGGTTCACAAGAACAGTCCGGTGCTCGCGCCGATTTCCCGCGCCTATCATTACCTGCTCAAGTATGCATTGACGTCTCGTAAAACGGTCGTTGGCGCTGCGGCAATTACCCTTGCGCTTACGCTTTCCATCGTCCCGAATCTTGGCACCGAATTTGTGCCGGAACTGGAAGAAGGAACCCTGGCCATCCGCATCACGCTGGCGCCATCCTCGTCACTGGAATTTGCCAAAGATGTGGGGGAAAAGCTGGAGAAGATACTGATCGAGGCGTTCCCGGAAATCACTTACGTCTCGGCCCGGACAGGCCGCGCAGAAATCGGCGGCGACCCTGAGCCTGTATCCAATGTGGAACTTTTTGTCGGGCTGCTGCCGGTTTCAGAGTGGACAAGCGCCCCCGACAGAAAAGCGTTGCAAAACCTGATGCGCGAGAAGATGGAGGTTGTGCCCGGTATTCTGATCTCGTTCACCCAGCCGATTGCCATGCGCGTGGATGAGCTGTTATCCGGTGTCAAGGCAGCTCTGGCGATTAAACTGTTCGGGCCTGACCTGAAAGTGCTGGCGGATATGGGCAGGAAGATCGAAAAACTGGCCAGAAGCGTTGAAGGCGCCCGCGATGTGGAAATGGAGCAGATTGCCGGTGAAGCGCAGCTGGTTATTCGCCCTGATCGCAGCAAGCTGGATCGTTACGGTATTCCCGTGGATGACGTGATGAGTCTGGTTGCCGATGCCATTGGCGGCGCATCGGCCGGACAGGTCATTTCCGGCAACGAGCGTTATGATATCTATGTGCGACTGGCCAAAGATTATCGCAACAACGCCGAAGCGATTGGCAGTCTGATTCTGCAGGCTCC
>CAYTFI010000155.1:0-4538 GCA_964437065.1 uncultured Zetaproteobacteria bacterium
CGGCTTCTGGCTCGTTATTGCGTCCAGTGCCACGACCTGCCGCCGCCGGCGCTGCACGACTCCGGCGAATGGCCGAGGGTGTTGGCGCGCATGGGGCGGCGTATGGAGATGATGGGACGGATGGGATCAATCCGGAACCCGACTGAGCAGGAACAGGCAGCCATACTGGATTATCTGCAACGACACGCAGCCGATGCCTCTGAATAATGCATTGGCGATCCAGTATGATGACGCCGGGGCGCAGAAAGGAGAGCGATGAAACCAAAAAGTGAGCATTGGGATTTGATTTTTTCTGATGCGGAGAATTCAAAATTAGGATGGTATGAAAAAGATGCATCCCAAACATTCAAATTATTGAACCGCATTCCGGACTGGGAGCGTAGCATGGTCTTTCTGCCGGGAGCGGGAACATCAGTGCTGGTTGAGGAGCTTCTGGCCAAGGGGGTCAAGCTGGTTCTTAATGATATCAGCATAGAAGCCCTAAACAGCGTTAAGGAAAAGGTCGGTGGCCGATTTCAGGAAGTATGCTTTCTTTGCCAGGACATCGCCCGGCCTATCCGGGATGCAATACCGGATGTAGATATATGGATTGATCGGGCGGTTTTACATTTTTTGACCGATGAAGAGGACATCAATGGATATTTCGAAAATGTAAAGTCAAAACTAAAATCAGGCGGCTATGCAATATTTGCTGAATTTTCAAAAACGGGCGCGCTGAAATGTTCGGGCTTGCCGGTTCATCGATATTCCGTTGAAGAATTATCAGGAAAGTTAGGGGCGTCATTTAAGATAATTTCACATTTTGAATATGAATATATAAACCCTGACGGTGACCCGAGGCCATACGTATATGCCCTTTACAAAAGAGAGAAATGAACGCTGGGTTATAACTGCAACGGCGATCTGAACCAGCAAAGCGCATTAACGGCTTCGTTGCTCATTCATGCGCAGCGGCGTTCACCGCTTCCTGTCCTGATTGTTTCTGTTGCGGTCGTCAACGACGGCATTTCAATTCTTCGGGATGCAAAAAATCCGCAATAAATTTATTCTTGACCCTAGACCATGCTCCATGGTTTAGCATTGCGACATGAAGATTGGTGAGTTGGCAAAGCGAGCGAAAGTTCATATTGATACTATTCGCTATTACGAGCGACGGAAACTGTTGCCATTGCCTGAGCGTACGGCGTCCGGATACCGCGACTACGCTGAAAGCGATGCAAAACGCCTGCTGTTTATTGTCCATGCCAAAGAGCTTGGCTTTACCCTTGAGGAAATAAAAGAGCTGCTTTCTTTGCATGCGGGGAAAACAGATTGCTCACAAGTCCAGCGCATTGCAAAAAACAAGGCCCGTGAAATTTCTTCCCGGATAGAACACCTCTCCCGAATCCGGCAGGTATTACGGGAGCTGGCTGAAAAATGCGAACAGGAAGGAGATGGTGAAGAGTGCCCGATTTTAAAGTCTCTGGAGGATATAAATGAACAGTGAAAAAGGTACGCTTGTTGGCGCAGTTGTAGCCGGCGGACTGGCTTCGGCTTGTTGTGTCGGGCCGCTTGTCGTGGTGCTTCTGGGCTTTGGTTCTGCATCGGCTTTTATCGCCATGGAGCCGTATCGCCCCATATTCGCCGCCATCACCCTTGCCCTGCTTGCCTGGGCCGGGTGGCGATACTGGCAGGACAGAAAGCAGTGCGCCGCAAACGGCTGCTCTCCAAAAAGGCCTGTTCTTCTCTGGGCGCTGGGCGGATTTTCCATCCTGCTTCTTGTCTCGCCTTCGCTGCTTCCCTACCTCATATCATAAGGAGAATGGCTTATGAAAAGAATGGTGCTGACCACCCTGTTTATTTCGATGACTTTCATCTTGTCGCAACCCGGCGCTGCTCAGGAGCAAACCGCGACCATTCATGTGTCCGGCTTAACCTGTAGCGCATGTCTGGTTGCTGTGCGCCATCGCGCTCTGAAACTCAAAGGCGTGCATGCCGCCGCCGCTGATATGGATACAGCGAGCACGGCAACGGCCAAAATAACTTATGAGGATAGCGAACAATCGCCACAGGCTATTGCTCAGGCCATTACAGAACTGGGATATCCGGCAACGGTAAAAAGAGTAGTCCATGAATGATAAAGACGGAACACTGTTGTTCATCAAATTTCAAACGGTTAGAGAAAAACTGTGAAACCACATAAAGATATTACTTTTGAATCAACGATCATCTGCCCGAAATGCGGGCATCAAAAAACGGAACCAATGCCGACGGATGCCTGCCAGTGGTTCTATGAATGCGAGAGTTGTCACACACTGCTCAAGCCCCAACCCGGTGATTGTTGTGTCTTCTGCTCTTATGGCGATGTGCCTTGTCCCCCGATTCAGGAAGGAGAACAGTGCTGCTGAAGGAGAATAATTATGTTTAAACAAATTTCCGGTTCAATCGGCTCTATCATTGCCAGCATCTGCTGCCTGGGTTTTGCCCCGGCGCTGGCAGCTCTTTCGGCGCTTGGGCTGGGTTTTCTAATAAACGATGCCATCCTGATTCCTTTGCTGTCTCTGTTTTTAGGATTCACCGTTTGGGGGCTTCTGGCATCCCGTCGTCGCCACGGGATAGATCATCCGTTTTATCTTGGTTCAGCCGGAGCTGTTGCTGCGATGGCAGGCATTCTGGTATTTATGCCTGTACATATCCTCGGTCTGATCACGCTGATTGCAGCCGTCGTGTGGGATCTCATCCTGCTGCGCCTGTGCAAAACATCCTGTAAACCTGTCTGAAATATAGCAGGGCATAATCCTTCTGAATACGTAGTCCGGGTTTAGGGGACAGTCAGAAATAACGTACACTTTTCCCGTGAATCCATACTTGACCCCATACCATGGTCATGGGTTTAGAATTGCGGTATGTTTCAAAGACAAGGAGGTGCCGCCATGACTATCAAACAAAAAATTGAGGTGTTCACATCGGGTTGCCCGGTCTGCAATGAAGCGGTTGATTTGATTCGTGGTCTGGCCTGTGGTGAGTGCGAAGTCAGCGTGCTGGACATGCATGACGAGTCGGTTGCGAGTCGGGCGAAAAAACTTGGCGTTCACTCCATTCCTGCCGTTGCACTTGATGGCAGGCTGGCGACATGCTGCGCCGGACAAGGAATCAGTGAATCATCTTTACGGGAAGCAGGCTTGCTGTCTCCGGTGAGTGCATAAAACAAGGATACGGAGGGCGCACATGCGACAGAAAACGATTGGCTGGGTAGCCAAGGAAGCGGGCGTGAATGCCCAGACTGTTCTTTACTACGAACGCCGTGGCTTGTTGTCCGCTCCTTCCCGCTCATCCGGCGGCTATCGATTATTTGACGAAAATACGGTGAGGCGGATTCGTTTCATCAAGCGCGCCCAGGAACT
Source organism: uncultured Zetaproteobacteria bacterium (assembly GCA_964437065.1). Lineage (GTDB taxonomy): Bacteria > Pseudomonadota > Zetaproteobacteria > Mariprofundales > Mariprofundaceae > Mariprofundus. The sequence continues at coordinate 3,384 of CAYTFI010000155.1, forward strand.
GGGGTTTACTTTGAAGCAAATCACAGCCCTGCTTGCACTACAGGGCGATCAGGATGCAAGTTGCGCCGAGGTTAGTGCGATGGCGGCGAGTCATCTTGACGATGTCGAAGCGAAAATCCATGACCTTGAGCGTATGAAAAAGGCGCTGGTTCCACTCGTGGAGGCATGCCCCAAAAAGGGTGCGCTAAAGGCTTGCCCGATTATGGACAGTCTGGAAGGAGATGAGTGATGTTGGCATGGGCTATTGTGTTTGCTGTCAGCCTGTTCACTTTTGCAGCTGCTGCTACTGCCGGGCCGATTACGTTCAATAGCGCACTGCCGGTGTCCGAAGGGGTGGGGATTCTGCGCTCCCAGATCAAACTGGTGCATAAAACAGGAGATGCCACGGCTCTGAATCGGGATTTGACCGTCACAGCTGTTCCGCTGGTATTAGCTTATGGCGTAAGTTCCAGACTGGCGCTGTTTGGCGTGTTGCCTTTTGTGGACAAGCGTATGAATATCACACTCGGAACGAAACGTGTTCAACGCCGGACACAGGGACTGGGAGATGGGAAGTTTTTTGCCCGTTACACTGTTTATCAGGTCGATCGTCCCGGTGATACTTTCCGCATCGCTCCCTTCGCAGGTTTGAAAACGCCTACGGGTGCGCATGATAAGCGCGATGCCTTTGGCCTGCTGCCGCGCCCGTTGCAATCCGGGTCGGGTTCATGGGATCCCTTCGCAGGTTTAGCGATCACCCGTCAGACGCTGGATTGGGAGTTCGATGCAGCGGTTGGATATCGACTCAATACCGAAGCGGCAGGTTTTGAATTTGGCGATGAAGCCAGCCTGGATGTCTCATTTCAGTACCGGGTATTCCCTCGCACGCTTGATAGTGGCGGCGTACCCGCCTTTGTCTATGCCGTTTTGGAATCCAGCCTGATCCAGAACGGCAAGAACAGAGTTGGAGGCGCGACAGATATGAATAGCGGCGGGCTGACATGGAACCTCGCGCCCGGCCTGCAATATGTAACCAGCCGCTTTGTACTGGAAACTGCGGTGCAGATTCCGACCGTACAGCGATTGAACGGTTCGACGCTTGAAACGGACTGGGTTTGGTCTGCCGGTTTCCGCTGGAATTTTTAAGGAGTGATCACCATGCGTATATTTCTATCT
>CAYTFI010000156.1:0-4533 GCA_964437065.1 uncultured Zetaproteobacteria bacterium
GCAGTTACGGCCATTTGAGGGCGGGGGGCTGAGGTTGCCATGGCTCAGGGGCTACGGGTTTCAGGGTGTCTGGTTTCATCGCTTTGCCGGCCTGAACGGTGAACCTGAGTGATAACCTTCCAGCCGCAATCGGAGGCAGATGCCTTATAACGGGCTTCGATTACATTCGTCCATGCGCCGACAGCCAGAATAAGCCCTTCAGCCGCCTGGCGGACGGCGCCGCGTCCGCCGGGATGATCGGAGATCCAGTCTGCATAGGCCAGCACAGGCCCGTGCGCATCGGCTGGCGCAAGGCTTAGGCCGCATTGATGCATCGGCGGCAGATCAAGCACATCGTCGCCCATCATGGCGCAGTATTCTGCCGTGACTCCGGATTCTGCAACCAGCGAGGCAAGCCCTTCAGCCTTGTTCAGGCAGCCCTGAATGACATGCTCGATGCCAAGGTCTTCAGCACGAGCTGCGACGACGGCGGAATGGCGGCCTGTCAGGATGGCGACCCTGATGCCGGCGCGCTGAAGAAGTTTAATGCCGTGACCGTCGCGTACATTGAAGGCCTTGAGTTCATCGCCATGCCGATCCATGATGATTGAGCCGTCGGTCATGACGCCATCGACGTCCAGAATGAGCATGCGGATATTCCGGGCCCGGTCAAAGGGGAAGTCAAAGCCGCTATGCCGGCTCATGCAACGCCCTCCCGCAGCAGATCGTGCATGTGTATGATGCCGATTGTGCGGCGCTGGTCATCATCAACAAACAACGCAGTTATTTTTCGTTCTTCCATCATTCGCAAGGCCTCGCTGGCAAATTTATTCGCCTTTATTGTGAAGGGTTTATCGTGTATCAGTTCACGTACAGGAACATCAAGATCGACATGCCCTGATTGCAGGATCCGGCGAAGATCGCCATCGGTGATGCAGCCCGCCAGCCTGTCGCCGTCGCTGATGCCGGCAATGCCGAACCTGCGGCTGCTCATCACCATAATCGCCTCGCGCAGGGAGGCGTGCAGGGGGACAATCGGCATTTCGTCGCCCCGATGCATGATGCTTTCAATCACGAGCAGCTTGCGTCCCAGACTGCCGGCCGGATGCAGACGGGCGAAATCATCTTCCCTGAAGCCGCGCTGTTTGAGTATGACGACAGCCAGGGCGTCGCCCAGAGCCATGGTGGCCGTGGTCGAGGCCGTTGGCGCCAGGTTCATCGGGCAGGCCTCCTGCGACACCGGAACATGCAAAACAATATCGGCATGCCGCGCCAGCGTGGATTCCGCGTTTCCCGTCATGGCGATGAGGTCTGCGCCAAGCCGTTTCACCGCTGGCAGCAGTCCGCACAGCTCGGCTGTTTCGCCGCTGAATGAAAGGGCGAGCACGACATCATTTTTGGTGATCATGCCCAGATCTCCGTGCCGGGCCTCGGCGGCATGAACGAAGAATGCCGGAGTGCCGGTGGAAGCGAAGGTGGCGGCAATTTTCCTGGCCACAATGCCCGACTTGCCCATGCCAAGCACAACCAGCTTTCCATTCATCTGAAGAATTGTTGCAGCCGCCCGGGCGAAGGATTCGTCCAGAGCATGGCGCTGCGCCGCCAGCGCCTCTATTTCGATATCAAGCACAGCACGTCCCTCGTCCAGCCATGCCTGTTGTGTTTGTTGCAAAATTATCCCCAGTCGGGGAGCGATGGCTTGTCACCCATCTTTGTCAATAATGGAGCTGTGTGCAAACGGAAACGGGTTCGCTCTTTTCTGGGCACAGGGCTTGCGGGCGTGCGTTTAATCGACAGCGGGTTAACCGCTTGATTGCGTACGCGGAACTCAAAGTGCAGGTGCGGGCCGGTCGCCAGTCCGCTCATGCCGACATAACCGATTGTCTGACCCTGACGAACGTGTTTCCCCTTGCTCAGGCCGTCTGCAAAGCGGCTCAGGTGGGCGTAAGCTGTTGAATGATTGCGGTTGTTATGACGAATCACAAGAAGACGGCCAAAGCCGCCGTTCCTGCCTATTGATTCGACAAAGCCATCGCCAACTGCACGCACGGGCGTGCCGCGCGCCGCAGCATAGTCAACGCCCCGATGGGCGCGGGTATATCCAAGCACAGGATGCTTGCGCTTGCGCTGGAAGCGTGAAGAGATGCGGGAGAATTTCACCGGCGCCTTTAAATAGGCCTTCTGCATGCTCTTGCCTTCAGGCGTAAAATAGCGCGTTCGGCCGTCGGCCTGCTTGTAGCGGACAGCGCGGAAGGTCTTTCCCATATTGGTGAATGCAGCGGCAAGAATCGTGGTGCCCAGCGAATGCCCTTCATTGTCAAAGCGCTCATCATACAATATTTGAAAGGTGTCCCCGTCTCTCATGTCACGTGCGAAATCAATGTCCCAGGAAAAAATATCCACCATATTCATGGTGGTATGACGATCCAGCCCGGCGATGGCCGCATCGCCAAGCAGGCTGTCGTGGATGATGCCTGACGCAACCCGTCGGCGGATGTTGACCTTGCGTTTTTCCTTTTTCGCCTGCCAGCGGGTTTGCCCGCTTTGCTGATGCAGATGCAGCTGATACTGCTTGTCAATATGATAGTATACATCGCTGCCTGCCATGCTGTCGAAACGCTCAAATATTTGTCCTACGCCAATGTTTTTCAGATCATATACCGAATTCGCCGCTGCCACCATGTGATTGCTTGCGGTCAGGCCGAAACCCAGTCGAGCAATAGCGGATACGGCGTTATCGCCTTCTTTGACAGTTGTTTTCTGTACGAATACATGTTGTTTTTCCGGCCCTGTCAAAGCCGGTGTCAGCCATTCTTCATGCGGGATGCTGGCATGGGCGTCAACTTCATTGCCGCCGCTGCTGATTAACAGCAGCATGAGCATAAAGCCGACAAGCGCTCCGATCAGCGGGAACCAGCCGGGCGGCGGCAGCAGCCGCCGCGCTGACGGCAAAGAGAATTTGCGGGGAGAGGGGCGATCGGCGACAGGGGAGCGCCGGCAGGCGCCGCGCTGCGGCCGTTTCTTTTGTCCGGGGATTTGCTTGGCGGGATATTCACCGTCCGCATGCCTTGATTCTATGCGGTCCGAGAAATCCCTGTGGAATACGTCCGGCAACAATCACTCCTTGGTTTTGCGATGGAAACCACGATATATCAGGCGCCATGCTTAAGGCTTGCGGATTGCTTGTCAAAGGCGAAGGCGGCAAAGTTTGGCATAAAGTCCGGGTTAATACTGCGGGGGAATCCATGCCAAGTTTCGATATTGTCAGTCAAACAGATATGCAGGAGATGAATAATGCCGTGAATCAGGTGATCAAGGAGATTACTACGCGCTATGATTTCAAGGGCGGCAAGGCCAGCATAGAGCTGGGCGACAACAGCATTACAGCCGTCGGCGATGATATCAACAAATTGAATACCGTTGCCGAAATTTTACGCACCAGGCTGGTGCGTCGCAAACTGGATCCGTCGTGTCTGGAATATGGCGAGCCGGAAGATGCAAGCGGCGGCTGCAAGCGCCAGGTGATTGCGATCAAGCAGGGCGTGAGCATTGATCTGGCCAAAAAAATCGTCAAGCAGATCAAGCAGAAAAAGATGAAAGTTCAGGCCTCGATTCAGGGCGACAAGGTGCGCATCAGCGGCAAGAAACGCGATGATCTGCAATCCGTCATGGCGATGGTTCGGGCCATGGATGCGGATCGACCGCTATCATTCATCAATTTCAGGGATTAATAGACAAATCGCATTCTTGCGCATACCTGTTCAATCTGTGAACATATGGCGCATGCCGAACGAAATGGATCTTGCAGCCAACTATCGCCTGTTGAAATTAATTGAGCAGCGTCCTGAAATCAGTCAGCGGGAACTGGCCAGAGAGTTGGGCCTGTCACTGGGCAAGGTCAACTATTGCCTCAAGGCCTTTGTCGCAAGGGGTTGGGTGAAGGCCAACAATTTCCGACGCAGTGATAATAAACTGGCCTATGCCTATCTTCTGACCCCAAAAGGGATCGAAGAAAAAGTGAGAGTGACGGTGCGTTTTTTTCATTGGGTGGAGGCGGAATACGAGACATTGAAGCTTGAGGTGGAAAGTCTCGGGTAGATGCTTTGATTAGTCGCCTCCTAACCCGACCTGGCAGTCAATTATCCTGGAAAAAGATGCCTGCGTGATAGTGAATCCGGAAATATGGATGGGTTGCCTGAATCTCATTTTTCCGATTACGGAGCGGGCGAACCGGATTATTGAGCAACCCCGTGCAACAGGCTCAAAGCGAAGGTAAATATAATCTGAAATATACCATCCGGATGAAGGCGTTTCACCCGGATGGCGGTAGCGTGTCAAATATCTGATGGGCGGGGTTCTTCGTTTTGCATTGTTCTCATACGGCATGCAGGTTTCAGAAGATACTGAAGTGGCTACATAAGGCGCTGAATCATTACCGATATTTTTTGATATTAACATGAAACAAGCAACGCGCCTGCATAGAATTTTCCGCTCTGTGATTATTGGACTATCGCGCCTTGTGAAGCAACACCCATTGCTTCACAAGACTTGCTT
>CAYTFI010000157.1:0-4454 GCA_964437065.1 uncultured Zetaproteobacteria bacterium
AGATGAATTTCTCAGGACAGGATCGGAGATTTATCATAAGGCCTGAACCGGCGGAGTGGATGAATGATTGTAAGGCCCGGCCACGCTGTCCCTGCCGGAACTGTTAGCGCAAGCCTGTCATTCCTGCATTTTTTGTAGTTGCTCCAGCTCATGCAGCAATGCCTTGCGCCTGATCAGCAGATGCACATGACCGCCGCCATGCTTGCGCCACATATGAGCCGCCCGCAGGCCGGCTATGAGCAGGGCGCGCACGCGCTGGGTGTTGGCGCTCTGGCTCAGATGCTCTGATTTGCCGCGCACAATAATTCGCGGCGTCATAGTGCTGATTGTTTCACCATACAGATCGGCAATGGCGGCAATGATATTGTTGTGCTCCGCATCGCCGAAATATTGCCGCTGTTTGCCAATGCGAGCCATGCCGTCAGCCAGTTTTTGCCGCATGGCGTTATTTCTACGAAGCCGGCGCTCCAGCCTGAGCAGGCCGGCGCTGTAGGCCATCAGGAATTTTATTCGCGGCAGACTGTCGCCGCGAAGCACCTTGCAACTCACCCGCAGCCCGGTGCCAAGGCATGACGCTCCGCCATACATCGCTGCGACCGATTGCTTTCCATTCGAGTTGACAAAGATGCTTTCCACCATAACCCGAAAATCATCGGCGTCCGCCATGCCCTTGCAGGCGATGCAGTCAACCAGATAGACCGCCTGCGTCAGGGCCGCCAGCGCAGCCGCTCGATTGCTCTGCGGCGTTGAATGGGATGCGGGGGGCGTGCTTTCGGACATGCGGCAATGCTGTATGCCCGGCACCGGATGCTCAAGGATGAGCTGATCCCCGGGGCCACTGTTTCCCCGCCGGCAGGGAGGCTTCGCCTGCTGTCAGCAGCTTTTGCAACAGCAACGAAGCGCTTGCGCGCAGTCGCGGATGAAGCCAGTCGGGGGCAATATCGCAAAGGGGGCGCAGCACGAACTGGCGCTCATGCAGGCGGGCATGAGGAAGAATCAGGCGTTTGCTATCAATGATCAGCGCGTCGATGGCGAGAAGATCAAGGTCAAGGGTGCGCGGCCCCCAGCGTTCATCGCGCACCCGGCCATGGTCGCGTTCAATCCCCTGCAGCGCATCAAGCAGGGCTTCGGGTTGCATCGTTGTTTCTATTGCGATGACGGCATTGAGATAATCGGGCTGCCCGACCGGCCCGAGCGCTGGCGTGCGGTAGAGCAGCGATGAGGCGGCGAGCCTGGCGTCCGGCAGGGCGTTGAGCGCCTGGCGGGCGCTGGTGAAGCTTGCCCGGACATCGCCGATATTGCCGCCCAGGGCGATGAAAGCTGTTGTCCGGCCTACGGGACAGGGCACTAGCATAAAGCCATGCGCATCAGGCCCGTGCCACCGCGCCGCCGCGTCGCGGATCGCCTGCCGCATGGATATTGCCCCGGCTGTCCACTGCGATGGCGTGAACGCCGCCAAAATATATGCTCCGGTTTTGCCATGTTTTGATGTCCCAGCCCAGCGCTGTAAGCCGGGCTCGCTCATGCCCGGACAGGAGTCCCGGTTCAACATCGAGCACGCTGGACTCATTGTGCATGCGCGGCGATGGCACGGCTGTCTCGATGTCCTGACCGAGCAGCCGGCAGCGCGCCAGGGTTTGTAAAATTGCCCCGCGCAGGCGATTGGAGCCGCCGCTGCCTAGAATCATGGACACTCGCCTGTCTTTAATAAATATGGAAGGAGCCATCATGGAAGACAGCCTGGCGCCAGCCGGCAGGGCATGAAAGCCAAGCGGGTTGATATCCTCTTCCCCCAGCATGTTGTTCAGGTGGATGCCTGCGCCCGGAACGACGATGCCGGAGCCTTCGCCATTGCTGCTGGTGACTGAAACGGCCATGCCATCGCGGTCGATGATGCTGACATGGGTGGTGCTGCCATGGCGGTTGGCCGGCTCCGGGGCTGTTGGCCCTGATTTCCCGGCAAGGCGCAAGCGGATGTGTTCAAGGGCGGCCTCAATGCCTTCCGCAGCGAGCACTTTTTGTTCAATATCATGATCATATATGCCTTTATCGAAGCCATTGTCGCGCAATATGCTTGCGCAGCGCAGGCATTCGGCCATGAGCACCGGCATGGGCGTATCGCTTTGGCCGGAAAGACGATCCACAAGCATTGTCGCGTACGCAATAAGCAGGCCGCCTGAAGATGGCGGCGGATTGGTCAGCAACTCCCCACCCATGGCTCTGACGCGAAGCGGCGAACAGGCCCTGACCTGCCCGCCGCGACGCATGTCATGCATATTCAACAGGCCGGCCGGATGACAGGCGCGTACGATCGCTCTGGCCAGGTCGCCGTGGAACATCTCCCTGATGCCGTCAATGCTCAGCATTTCCAGCGTATTGGCGAGATCCGGATTGAGAAAGTATTCTCCCTCTTGCAGAAGCTCGCCGAATTCATGTCCCTTTCTTTCCGGCGCGAACAGGGATGCGGCGCCATGGGTGTCCGTTAGAATCGGATGCAACAGTTTGAGGAAAGATGACTGTAGCTGATTCAGGCGGATGCCGTGACGAGCGGCATCAATGGCGGGAGCGAGCGCTTCGCCAAGGGGAAGCCGGCCATGCCGGTCGTGGGCTGAAACAAGCATGCTCATCAGCGACGGGGTGGCGACGGAGGCCTGGCCGATATGAAAGCTCTGGATGGCGTCGCCAAAGTCGATGGGGATCTCTTTCAGCTCCGGCGTAATAGCGTCAATGTTTCCCGATGGCATGCGGGCGAAGCCGTCATAGAGCATGGCATGATCGCGGGCGTCCGCGATGAGCATAAAACCGCCGCCGCCTGCGCCTGTTAAGACCGGCTCCGAGGTGAAGGAGACGCACACTGCCGCAATGGCTGCATCCACGGCATTGCCGCCCTGGCGAAGAATGGCTGCGCCCGCATCGGCCGTGGCGGGATGCCCTGCCGCAACTGCGCCGGTGTCAGCCACCTTTTTTTTGAACGATAAAGCCTTTGATTTTTAACTTGCTGTTAATCTGTTCCATTAATTTTTCAGCCATTGCCCGGCTTGTAAACGGGCCGGCCCAGACGGCGTGAAATTGCTTCGGTCTTGCTTCAATGATCGCCGCCCATCGATGTTGATGCAATTGATCAATCAGGCCTTGCGCACGCGCGACCTGTTTGAATGCGCCGACTTGCACATAGAAGGCGGGCTTTGCGCTTGCGGGCGCTTTTTCGGGCCTGGCGGCAGGGCGCTTTTTTGTCTGCGATTTGGCTGCTCGGACGGCCTTTGCGGGGCTTCTTTTTTTAGCGGCGATTTTGGCCGCAGGCTTTGCTGTCGGTTTTTTGACAGGCGATGCATGGCGCACGTCGGGCGCCTGCGCTTTATTCTGTCTGAACGGGATCAGATTCGGCCATGCGGACAGCGAGGAAATGATGGCAATGCAGATGCAGGCAATGATCAAGGCCACCCTGTTTTCCCTGACCGATGCGTGCCATTTGTGTGTGTTCGACATAGTTAACCTGCATTAACGCCTTATAATTGGTTGCTCAGCACCTTTTCCAGCTGATCATGAAAGCTGGCGTAGCGAAATGGCTTTTGCAGAATGTTAAATTCCTTGCCGGGAAAGCGGTCATGCAGGTCTTCAGGGTAGCCGGTGACGAAAATGACACGATTCAGGATGTCGGGATTAACCTGCTCAAGCGAGCTGTAGATTTCATCGCCGCTGAGCTTGGGGATGCGAACGTCGAGCAGAATCACCTGAAAGTCGCTGCCGTGCGTGGTTAATGCGAACAACCCCGCAACCGGATCGCTCATGGTGGAAATTTTGATTTCCATGCCTTTTTCATCGATATAACGATTCAGGAAGGCCGATAAAATGCTCTGAACCGAATCTTCGTCATCAATGACAAGCGCTTTTATTTCCATGTTTGATTTCTCCTCGTTAATCCCCGGACTGCTGAGTCATCGCCCAGGATTATCTTACTTTAGCAGACTTTCCGGATTTATGCGAGCCATGTTAAAGCGGACTCCCCAGTGCAGGTGCGGGCCTGTGGCGCGCCCTGTTGCGCCGACTTTGCCGATAAGCTGGCTGCTTGCCACCCATTCCCCCTGCCTGACCGCGACAGACTGCATATGCGAGAAAACGGATACAAGTCCGTTGCCATGGCCGACAACCACGGTGTTGCCGTTCAGATACATCATCTTGCCGACAAGCAGAACCCGCCCGCCCAGCGGCGCCTGAACCGGCGTGCCGGCAGGCGCGGCGATATCCATGCCTGAATGCGGCGAGCGAGGCTCGCCGTTGACAAAACGCTGAGCGCCAAAGGGGGTTGAAACAATGCCTTCGACGGGCCTCCCGTGCATGACGATATCGGGCGCCGCATTCACCTTTTTACCATAGGCGGCCCTGATTAATCTTGCATCCTTGCGGATTCGGGCCAGCGCATTCTTGTCAAATACAGCCATGTTTTTTTTCACAGT
>CAYTFI010000158.1:0-4432 GCA_964437065.1 uncultured Zetaproteobacteria bacterium
CACATGTTGCTTCGCCGCATGCAGGGCCAGCAGTCGTCTGAGCTTCGAAAAATCGCTGTTGCTGACCCGCACCCGGGCAGCGGCCCTGCGTGCATGAAACTGTTGCCATATTCGCTCTGCATCATCGCGGGGCATGCGGTTAAAGCTATCAGCCAGGATCATGTAACTCAGCCTGGGAGGAATGTCTTTCTGCCAAAGCGTAAACACTTTGGCAGGGGACTTCTGGACGGATCGCCACAGTTTGATCCAGGCCTTTTCGCGATGCGAAAGAGGCCTGGCCAGCGCCTTGACCTCGCGCCAGTGGCGGTGTTTTGCCAGGGCTCCGATACGCGCCCAGCGTTCACTCAATGACGGATGCTTTTGCCTGTTCCAGGCGCGCTGCATTGGCAGCAATATATCCGACACGCCGCCGCCCTTCTGCCAATGCTTCCCGAATGCATCCAGCGCCGCCTTTTTTCCCCTGGCGTCGCCCGTGCGCCACTTCGCAACCATCGTGATATCGGGAATGCGAGCCCCGGTTTTGGGAAAGTCATTAAGGCGCTTGCCAAGCAGCGCCCACTTGCCGCGTTTGGCCAGATATTTCATCCACTCGATGTGAAGGCTGCCGGCTTCGGGGATGCTGGCGTAGCGCTTTAGCGTTCCGGCGACTTCGCTGTCATCCCCGTGGCTGAGTTTCTTGCGGGCATGCCAAATATCAAGATAAGGCGCAAGCGGATAGCCGACAAGTCTGGCTTTCAGGCTTTGAAATTTCCTGATTTTGTTATGATTCAAGGCCTTGCGGGCCTGCTGAAACCATTCCCGTTGTTGCTCGACAGGCGCAGCCTGGGCGCTGTAAACGCCCAAAAGCATAAATGCTGTTATCAAGTTGATCGCCCGCATAAACATCCGCCGTTTAACTGTGCATATCTGTTTTTGACCACAGATTTTCAGTAAGATGGGCCGGCTTGCCAGCCCCGCTCCTGCAAACAACCGGGATTATTCTCTTTTTTTTGCTTGTCTGTAAAGCTTTAATCCGGGAGTGGGCGCGACAGACGCAATTCTGACGAACCGGAAATTCATTGGGACAGGACACTAGCCTTTTACGGCCTCATGGAAGGCCAGATCTGCGACAATTTCACCATGTTTAAAATGTTCCTCAACAATGCGGTCGATGCCCGATTCAGTGAGCCGGCAATACCAGACCCCGCCCGGGTAAACGACCATGATCGGCCCCTGCATGCATACGTCGAAGCAGCCGGCCCGATTGACGCGGACGGCGCTTGCGCCGCCTTCAGCAAAAGCCTCTTCCGTGCGCTGTTTCAGATAGTTAAACAGCGGCAGGTTCTCGCCGCAGCTGTTCCCGCAGCACATGATGGCATGATATTGATAAGGCGGCAGCGACGGTCCGGTCACGGGATCAGGGCTTTTTCCAGGCTTTGCGGCCCGCCACGACATCGCCGATGATGACAATGGACGGGGATCGCGCCTCCACCTGACGATCGGCGGCCTGTTTCAGCGTGGCTTCAGTGATCGATTCCTGCGCCAGCGTGGCTGCATAAATAATGGCCAGCGGCGTCTCTTCGGCCAGTCCCGCCTGCATCAGTCTGGCAGCAATATTGTGCAGATTTTTGGCCCCCATATAAAAAACAAGCACCGGAAACGCCTCGACCAGCGCTCGCCAGTCCATGCGCGATTGCTCGCCGGCCTCGTGCCCGGTCAGAAACGCCAGCGTGGCGTTGACCGAGCGATCCGTGACCGGAATCCCGGCCATCGCAGGCGCGGCGACGCCGGCAGTAATCCCCGGAATCACGCGCAACCGAATATTGGCAGCCGCCAGTGCGCTCATCTCCTCGCCGCCGCGCCCGAATACAAACGGGTCGCCGCCTTTCAGCCTCACCACACGTTTGCCCGCGCGGGCCAGCGCAATCAGCGTTTCGCAAATATCGTCCTGACTGGCCGAAGGCCTGCCGCCGCGCTTGCCGGCGGCGATCAGCTCGGCGCCCGCCGCCGCCATATTCAGCACCTCCTCGCTCACCAGCGCATCGAACACAACCGCATCGCAATCGCCGATCAGCTTTGCGGCAGCCAGCGTCAGCAAGCTGACATCGCCCGGACCGGCGCCAACCAGCGCCACTTCGCCGGCCGCCAGAGGTGCATCCAGCTTCATGGTTGCTGCCTCAGGCAATTAGCTATGATTTCGGCAAAACCATCATAAGCAGACAGAACAGGAGCCATAGTGGTGTCGAACGGGGCGGTCATGCTGCGAAGCCTGTCCATACTTCTGCCTTCGAACAATAGCATCGGTTGCAGGGATATAGTTTCCACGCCCTCCTGCCGCCAGTGTTGTAAAACAGAATGCAGTGAAGGCTCAGAGTGCAGTGAGGCCAGCGCATGTTTTGAGCAGATTTTTGCTTTGGCATACAGGGCAGCAGCAAGTTTCTCAAAACCGGAAAACCGGTACAATGCAAACAGAGCATTGATACGTCTGGTTTCTCGGGTGAGCATCCCTACGGCTAGATCAGTAATGGCATCGGCGTGGTCGGTCAGGGGTGGTAGCAGGGTGCAGTTCGATGTGGCCGCCAGTTTTGGAATATCCTCTGTGACATGCTTACCTTCACCCAGAAACAGGGGCAAAACGGTTGCGTTTTGCGGCAGCCTGTCATCACCGAGATGAGCCGTACCGACCTCTTCACCCAACAGGTTTGAAACCTTTTCAGCAAGTGCTTGTACCTGGTCATTATGTCTTGAGTCAGAAGACCCATGCGCCAGCAGGATATTCATCAGAGTTTGATTCCTAACGAGCTGTTTTTATCAAATATCAGCATTTATTACTCAACAATGTGTGCATCCTCTCAGAGGGAGATGAATAACCAATCGCCTTGAATGACGTTTTATTGATCAGGCGCGTCAGTTCATCCATATCGGTAGCCGCCAAACCGCCGTCATTGTGAATAATCCAGCCCATCATCTGTTTCATATCATTCATCGATCCCAGCACGCTGCGACTGTTGGTTTTGGCAAAGCGCAACTCACGAGCCTGCTCCAGCATGGTTTCAATCTGTTGCTGGTTGAAATCGAACAACCGCATGGCGCGAAAAAGCCGCTGTCCGAACATCTCCGCCAAATGAGGATAATCCGTTTTTGTAACAGATGGCAAAAAAACGGAAAACAGCGTCTGATCATGCGTAAACAGCAAACACTTGCGCCGATCAAAGCGCAACAGGTTCGCATGCCAGCTCAGGCCGGGCATCACATGCACTGCTTCATCCGGCCTGGCGCCAAATTCCTTGAGTAATTTCTGCGTGCAGCGGATCAGCAGCATCTGTTTACGCCGCCAAAAGAATATTCAAAATCAATTTATTCATAGTTCCCGGATTCACCCGGTCTGTTTGACGGCTCCGCTGCCAATGGCAACTCATCCAATGAAGGATTTTCTGAAACTCGCTATCTGAGAAGGTGGTTTCGTTATGCTTCTCAAGCCGGGTTTTAAGGTTGGCTTTAAGTGCTGCTTCATCGGGGACAGAAACATCGCTATAGCCAAGCGTGCCCGGCTGTTTGATTAGGGCGCCTTCTAACGCCTGTTCACTTTGCAGTTGAGTCAATTTTGTTCGCGCCTTTTGTAAAACAACACACCAACACGCTCAATATGTTCAATCAGATTCAGGTTGTTAATCCCTGAAAAAATCGACAAGTCCACCGTATAAGGGATAGGCAACTCATACAGCTCATTAGCAATTGTGGTTAAAAGAGCAAAATCAATACCCTCGCCCTTCATGCTTAAATCAATATCCGAGCCAACCTTGTAATTTCCCTTAGCTCTTGAGCCATATAAAATAACCTCATCCACTTCGACATGACTGGCAAACACAGCCTGAATGTGTTGAATAACCTCTTGACTCAACCCAAATGACATGTGCGCCTCTTAGCTACCCATGTCTTTATCGGCAAGCAATTGTAAACGCTTTCGCAATGCAACAAAGGCATCAAAATAATCATCAGCAATGGCCCTGACAATCGCTTGTGCCGTTTCTTCATTGTAGGTATGTGATGTCAGATTACGCTTCTCAATCATATCCAGCCAAATACTTCCTGCTTTTTCAGTATCGCCCAACAAACCATGTTTAAAGGCTTCTCTGCTCACATCTCTTGAGCCAAATAAATCACTTTTCCCCTTATATTCCAGAAAGTCCTTCAAGGTTTTCCAGGCCAATTCATGATTGTATTCAAAAGACTGAATCAATCCCTGCTCTTCCAGCTCATTCAGAGAATCACGTTCCATAAATTTGGTAAGCTGGTCCAATGCCTTAGTATAATTATTAAAGCGCTGAATCCAGCGGATGTCTTCGTTACTCATCATCATTCTCCATCATATTTCATCCTTATATCCAAAACCATACCACTTTTTGATATAACTCAAGCCCTTATGTCAGAAACTTCACAACCGGCGAGGAAG
>CAYTFI010000159.1:0-4417 GCA_964437065.1 uncultured Zetaproteobacteria bacterium
TAAAATAGGCCAGGGACGAGCCGTCCGCAGCTTTCTCAAACACAGGCGAAAGGGTTAACATGGTCGGGTAGGCGCTGCCATCTTTTTTCCTGTCAACAAACCTGCCCTTCCAGACCTTTCCCGCTGTAATGGTCTCCAGCATGCCTCTGTAATAATGATGGTCGTGATTGTCGTTTTTGAGAATGCGGGCAGGCTGCCCGACAATCTCTTCGGCGCTGTAGCCGCTCATGGCCGTAAAAGCAGGATTCACGTATTCGATCAAGCCATCCCTGTCAGCCATCAGTATAGATTCTCCGGCCTGCTCGATAGCCTGTGAAAGCTTTCTCAGCGAAGCCTCGCGATATTCAATTTCGCCAGTCATGGTATTAAACGATGTACACAACTCGTCAATTTCGCGGTATGGCGATGCGCCGACTGCACGCGAATAATCACCTTCAGTGGCGCGTTTCACCACGCCGGCCAAATCCGAGATTGGCCTCAACAGTCGTTTCGTGAACGTCAGGGCGATCAGGCCGAATATGACATGCATCAATACGACAATAACGGTCAAGGTAATCAGTGCGGAAATAATCGGCGAGGTAATCGCTTCTGACGGAATCTCGGAAATAATGCCCCACTGAAGATTTCGAACCAGCGTGCCGATACCAAACACCGGATCGCCTTCAAAGCCCTCATAAACATCTCTCCGGTGCCAACCTTTTCCGGCCAGCAGCGTTCGCACGATCTCTTTGTTGGAGAGCAGGTCGCCCTGCAGATGTTTGGTCTCTGACAGATGGGTGAGCAATGAGCCGCGGCCATCGACGAGATAGACTTTTGAATGATGTTCGGGCATTCTGGATCTGATGCTGCGCCAGAAATCATTAATGTTGATGGTGCTGACCATCACGCCAACCGGTCTGTCATCGGCAATAATCGGAACGGCGATCAGGAATTCAATATGGTCGTCCAATAACAGGCCGGGGGAGCCGATAAAGACGCGTTTGTGCATCGCAATGGCAAAAGCCGGCGCATCCTCATTAATCAGGGCGGACGCATGTTCACCGCGATGGACTGAGAGCATGATTTTGGCATGCCGGTCATAGATGGCGGTTGTGTTCACCATCGCTTCACGCTGACTGATCTTTTCAATCAGATTACGGACAACGTCAAGATCCCTGTCCTGAGTTATCAGGCGGGCGACAGAATCCGATTTATATTGCAATACGGAGACCAGCCGTTCCGTTTCAAGATAAAGATGGGTTTCAAGCTCATTATGGAAGATCTCCTCGCCTAAAATGGCTCGATCCAGCAGCAACTCGCGGGCCTGCCGGGAAAGCCACGGGGAGAGTGCGACAGCAGGCAGCAGCGAGGCCAGAATAATCAGGCCGTACCAGGCTGTGCGCAGTTGCATCTTTTTGGCTTTCACATGCCTGCCCGTTTCATTGCTGCGCCGAGGCCTTGAGAATAAATGACTGATCCGTGTAATCACCCAGATTCCCGGGCATATCTTTCCACAGGCCCATTTCAACCATCACTTCGGCTACGGCGCGGATGCGTTCATCGGACGGGATCATATCCGCGTAGTCGATCCAGTCGGGCGGGTTGGTCAATACCTGTTCAAATACGGCAGCGCTGGAGCCGGTATAATCCTCACCCATAACCGCCGCCAGATGCGGATTGTTTTCAATAAACCTGCCGCCTTTTTTCAGCGCCGTGATCAGCTCCTGCAACTGCTCCGGATGCTTTTTGATAAAGTAATCCGAGACGAGGAATACATGATCAAGGTGATTTTTCCATATTTTCGGAGAGATTGACGCCATCCAGCCAACGCCGAGCGAGATGGATTTGTTACCCTCCGGCTCTCCCACCACAAAGCCGTCAATTTCACCGCGTTTAAGCGAATTGATCATGTCGCGCGGCGGCATGCCCACTACCGTTACATCGCCATAGGGCACGCCATGCTGTTTCAGCGCCAGATAGAGCAGCACATGATGCTGGGAAAACTTGTGCGGCACAGCCAATACTGTATTTTTTCCCTTCAGCGCGGCGATGCTTTTATATTTTCCGGAAAGTACGAAGCCGTTGCCGTTGCGATCAGCCATCATCACGATTTTAGCAGGCAAACCTTCGCGAATCATATTCATCGCCAGCGGCGACAAAACAAATGTGCCGGCCAGCTTGCCGCTTTTCATATCGTTGATCACATCGTTCCAGTCATGATTCTGGATTGTTTTCAGGCGAAATGCGCTCAGCTCATCCTGATACAAGTTTTCCACAACAGCCAGAGAGAGGTGCCCGCCGCAGATCAGCCGACCGATTTTGACTTCAGGCCCGGATTGAATCGCCGCATCATCATTGCTTCCATTGCTACAGGCAGCGAGCAACAGGCCGGCGGCGAGCATTGCAGCCGGTGGATTGATCGGGAACCTTCTTTTCAACAAAACATCCTCCACGGGCGTTTATGCAAGCAAGCCAGTTAATACTTCAAAATTTGCTCTCTATATCAAGCAATTTTTCCGATTCAGCAACAGGCAATGCCTCCACATCTCTAAGTTTCCTCTCCATCGCCCTTGTGCGAACACCGGTCTGATCAATGGTATTGGATGCTGTATCAAGCTGTTTTTTCACTTTGTCCAGTATCCCGCCAAACTTGCCAAACTCCGTTTTGACGGCTGAAAGAATGGTCCAGACTTCACTTGATCGTTTTTCAATCGCCAAAGTGCGGAACCCCATGCGCAAGCTGCTTAAAATCGCCGACAACGTTGTTGGCCCGGCAATAACGACGCGATATTCGCGCTGCAACTTCTCAACCATGCCCGGCTGCCTCAGCACTTCGGAATACAAGCCCTCTGTGGGTAAAAACATAATGGCGAAATCCGTAGTGTATGGCGGTTCAATATATTTATCGGCTATATCCCTGGCTGAAATCTGTATGGCCCGAATCAGCGCCATTGTTGATTTTTCCACGCCTTCCACATCTGCGCGCTCAGCGGCATCTATCAAGCGCTGGTAATCCTCCTGAGGAAACTTTGAATCTATCGGCAACCAGACTTGCTCGGCGCCCCCCTGCCCCGGCAAACGAATCGCAAATTCGACAATCTTTCCCGATCCCGGTTTGGGCTGCACATTTTGAGCGAACTGATCCGGAGTTAAAATTTGCTCCAATATATCGCCAATCTGAAATTCACCCCAGGTTCCACGCGCTTTTACATTGGTAAGCATACGCTTGAGATCCCCGACGCCGGTCGCAAGATTCTGCATATCCCCCAAGCCCCGCTGAACAGCCTCAAGCCGGTCGCTCACCAGCCTGAATGACTCTCCCAGCCTCTTCTCCAGGGTGCTCTGCAATTTTTCATCAACGGTTTGCCGCATCTGCTCCAGCTTCTTGTCATTGCTCTCCTGCAATGATTGCATCTGAACGTCAATAGACTCCCTGAGCCTGTCCAGACGCGTTTCATTGGACGCGACAAGGGCCTGCACGCGGCCCTCTACGGCGCCCAGCCCCTCCTGCTGATTTTTACCCATGGCGGCAATGGCTTTGGTCAGGGCTTCACTGGCTATTCTCTGCGCTCCGGCAACTTCTTCCCGCAGGCTGCGGGCGTCTTCCGCCGCCTCTTTCCGGCTTGTCCGCAACTCATCGCGAACAACATCCTCACTGTTCCCGCCACCACCGCCCGTTTTTCTATATATAAGCAGCAGCAACACCAGGCTGACGCCTGATAAAACTAATGCAATCCAACTCACTATATTATCCATTTCTTTCTATCCTTTGGCCATCCTGAAGCTCATGCGTGAAGCAAGACCAGACGCCACGCTCGCATGGAATAACAAGGCGGCAGGCTGCGAGCATGCGCAGGGTCTCAGGCAAACGGGTTGCCTTTTCTCCATGTTTCAAGCCCGATCTTTCTTGCCGAACCAAAGCCGCCTACCCAGAATACGCCTGTTACACAAAGACGAAACAAGTAAAAATCAGCAAAATCAAACAAGGGTTCAGCCTCGGGAAAGCGTGCTAAATACATGGCTTTTGCAGCTTCCAGTTCAGTTTCCTGCAACAGCTCTATATGGCCCTGAAAACTGATTCGCGGCAAGGCAAGCACAGAATCAGCCTCTGCTTCCGGCGTGCAAACCATAAACCCAACCTGCGCCCGCTCCCGAATATGCTTCGTATGCCGCGCCAGGGTGGACAGATGCAATAAAATATCGCCCCGATCCACGGCAAAAGGCGTCATCGAAGTCTCGGGTGTAAGCTCTCCCTGCGTAGCCAGAAAGCCAACGGTTGAACTGTCAAACAGGCGTTGCACGCCAACTCTCCAATCCTCTGCCATTTCATGCTCCCCCTGTACCAACCAAGCATGCACCGAGAATTAGAATTCATCAAACAATGAGAATTTTAATATCGTAAACCAGGGAATTTCAGGGATTGCTCCCTGAACAAGTC
>CAYTFI010000160.1:0-4387 GCA_964437065.1 uncultured Zetaproteobacteria bacterium
AGCCCCCACACCACCCCGCATGCGGGTCCGCACGGGGCGGTTCATGAAGATTATCAGGCCGCATGAAGGGGGTCAGGTCTACCATTGATGCATTCTACCTGAAGCAGGCGATTCCTTTTATCCCTCTGGGCTATGCCGCTAGCAAGTCTGCATGCAATGCTTCAAGCGCAAGGCGGGGCTTGGCATTTACGATGCGCAACAGTGCACGCGCCGGGCCGGTTGGCTGTCGGCGGCCCTGCTCCCAATTCCTGAGTGTGGCAGTGCTTACCCCCAGAAGTGAGGCAAACTGCGGCTGCGAAAGCCCTGTCTTGGCTCGAACCTGCTGAACGTCCACATCAGAAAACTCGAATGCTCGCGACGCTTTCTTTTCGCCACGACGAATTTCGCCAGCTTCGTGAATACTGGTCACCAGTTCCTGAAAAAGTTTATCGTCCATCTCCAAACTCCTTCTCCACAAGGACGCGTAGCGCCTTGAGTTGATCATTGGTTAGATTTTCCTGCTCATTCTTGGCATAAGCCAGGAGCATGAAAATCTGGCTGCCGGGTACGGCCCAGTAGTAAATGATGCGCGCGCCACCACGTTTCCCATGACCTTTTGCCGCAACTCTCACCTTACGGATACCGCCACCGCCTGAAATACAGACTCCCACGTCCGGTCGATCCACAAGATCAGCTTGAAACTCCGCATAATCATCATCATTCATAAGTGCCATGATCTGACGAGTAAAAATGGATGTTTCAATAATCACCATAGCAAAATCATACGCCAATGGCGTACAGTGTGCAATTGTGAAAAAGCAGGAGGTGGGGGAAGAAAGAGGCCGGGCCAGGCGAGCCTGGCTTGTCCAGCGCCATATATGCGTGATCTCATGAAATATCCGGGTTAGCGCAACTACATTCTCACGTGTAAGATTCGGCCATCCTGAAGACGGTACTCGTTTGAGACCGAAGCGGAAGGTGGAATGACTGACAAAAAACCTGTCACTGCGGCGACGCTTGCGCGCGCCAAGCAGCGTGGCGAGAAAACCGTATGGCTGACGGCCTATGATGCCGCCAGCGCTTCCATTGCAGAAACCGCTGGAGCCGATGTGCTGCTGGTCGGCGACTCGCTCGGCATGGTCTGCCTCGGTTATGACACCACCATCCCGGTTACCCTCGATCAAATGATTCACCACACAGCCGCCGTGGTTCGCGGATGCAATACATCCTGGGTCGTCTGCGACCTCCCTTTCGGCAGCTATCAGCAATCCCCTGAACAGGCCTTTGATACATCCGTGCGCGTATTGCAGGAGACCGGCTGCGATGCCGTGAAGCTTGAGGGCGGCGCACATATGGCCGGAACCATCGGATTCCTGGCTGATCGTGGAATAGCTGTAGTTGGCCATATCGGCCTGACGCCGCAATCGGTCAAGCGTTTCGGCAACTACCGCAAGCGCGGCACGGACATGGCAGAGCGAACGCAGCTTGTGGCAGACGCACAGGCTGTGGCGGATGCAGGGGCCGTGGCGCTGGTGCTGGAATGCATCCCCGAAGACCTGGCGGCAGAAATTACCGGAACCCTTTTGATCCCGACTGTCGGCATCGGGGCCGGCCCGGATTGTGATGCCCAGGTGCTGGTCTGGCACGATCTGCTCGGTCTGTCGGAGAAAAATCCGCCGTTTGCTCCAGCCTATGCCAACCTACGCGAAACCATCTCCGATGCCATCGGCCGCTGGGCAAACGATGTGCGCAGCGGGACATTTCCGAAATTATGAAAATCGCCAAAACCCCAATCGAGATGCGCGAGGTACTGGCCCCGCAGCGAGGCAGAAAAACAATCGCGCTGGTGCCTACGATGGGCTGCCTGCATGAAGGGCACCTGTCACTGATCCGTAAGGCCCGAACATTGGCTGATATTGTTGTTGTCAGCATCTATGTCAATCCGATGCAGTTCGGGCCGAATGAGGATATGGACGCCTACCCGCGCACCTTCGATGCCGATGCGGCGGCGTGTGAGGCCGAGGGCGTGGATTACATCTTCCATCCTTCAGACCTGTATTCGCATGATGGCCCAAAGGTAACGCTTACCGTAGCAGGCCTAGCTGACTGTCTGTGCGGCGAACACCGGCCCGGTCACTTCGACGGCGTTGCCACTGTCGTCAACATCCTGTTCAACATCGTGCAGCCGGATGTGGCCGTGTTCGGCGAAAAGGACTGGCAACAGCTGGCCATCATCCGCTGCATGGTAAGCGACCTGCACATGCCGGTGGAGATCATTGGCGAGCCGACTGTTCGTGAGGCGGACGGGCTGGCCATGAGTAGCCGCAACCGTTACATGACTGCTAATGAACGCAATGTTTCCAGATGGATACATGCTTCCCTTCAAGTTATGAATGATGCCTGTAGGGGTGGAGAAACACAGGTTTCAACCCTGCTCGCCAGAGGGCGTAACTGTCTGGAACAGCACGGCATCGTTCCAGAGTACATGGAGATACGCGAGGCCGACAGCCTGGCATCCATCGAGCGCCTGAACGGAACTCCAGCGCGGGCCTTTGTCGCGGCAAAAATTGGCAACGCGCGCCTGATTGATAATATCGCACTGGAGACAAGTGCGCTGGAGAGAACATGAAAATCACCATGCTGAAATCAAAGCTGCACCGGGCCACGGTGACACACGCGGAGCTTGATTACGAAGGCTCATGCGCAATCGACCAGGACCTGATGGATGCGGCGGGCATCGTGCCATTCGAGCAGCTGCACATCTACAACATCGATAATGGTGAGCGCTTCACCACTTATGCCATCAACGCCCCGCGCGGCTCAGGCCGGATTGGCATGAACGGCGCGGCAGCCCACAAGGCCAGCGCCGGTGACCGTGTGATCATTTGCACTTACGCGGAAATGGAAGCGGCAGAAGCACAGCATTTCCGGCCTTCTCTGGTCTACGTGAATGCGGATAACCGTATTACACATACCAGTCACGGGCAGCTGGCCGCTGTTCAATAATCCATCAATATTGAGGCGAGGTGCACAGAGGAGAAAAATTCGGGTCTGAAGATCGCAAGCCCCGCCGGCGGATCTCTCCGCACCCTGGCCTGGCTACAGACAAGCCGTAAAAAGGTTCTTATGCATTTATACTTTGTGCCTTCGTGGTTAGCTCTTTTTCCCGCGTTCGTGAAGCTAAGAAATCAAATCCCGTATTTTCTGCACCAAAGCAGCTTCTGCCGGTATTCCTCCGGGGCCTTGATCTGCACCATGGCCCCTTTTCTCGGATACAGCGCGTCATACAGCCGGGATACCCAGAATCGTGTTGCGGCCAGCCGCAGCAATTGCGGCAGGGCTTCTTTCTCCTCCCCGGCCAGCGCCCGCACCTGCTCATAGCCGTCCAGCAACGCATGAAGCCTTCCCTTGTCAGGGGATTCCGGATCAATGGCCAGGGCATTCATTGCAATAGCCAGATCATAGGCATAGGCGCCATCACAGGCGTAATAAAAATCAATGACGCCGGTAACCGTGTCGTCTGAAAACAGGATATTGTCGCAGAAGTAATCGGCATGAATAACCCCGGCCGGCAATGCCCTGGCACCCTGCGACTGCTGCCATGCCAGTTCCTCACCGAGCATGGCCGCCGCCCCGGCGCCATAGCGGGCAGCCATATCCGGTTGCAAGGCCCCGCCGGTCGAGCAAATCCACTTCACACCGGTGGGATTTTCACGCCTCTCCCCGAAGCCCTGACCGGCAAGATGCAGCCGGGCCAGCATGCCGCCGGCAGGTCGCAGTTGACGCAAATCAGGCACATCCACTGTTGAGCCGGGAAGGCAGGAAACGATACAGGCGCGTTTGCCCGCATGGGCAAACAGCATGCTGCCATCACGCCTGAGTTGCACGGAGGGGCACGGAAAACCGCGCTGCGCCAGCGTATGCATCAGACGCATGAAATACGGCAGCGCCTTCGCATCCAGGCGCTCAAAAACAGTCAGAACAAAACGGCCCTCTGTGGTATCGAGAAAATAATTGCTGTTTTCAATGCCCGCAGCTATCCCCTCATGCGAGATATATTCGCCCAGCGCATACTGGCTCAGGATGTTCTTCAGCTCTGCCTCAGCCAGTTCAGTGTATACGGACATAGGGATTCTGCTCCATCCTAGGAGTCTGTCGGGCTTATGGAAAATCTACTGTGCGGCAGGGAAGCGGTCCAAAATATCCTGATTTATCGTTACATAGTCACCACTATGCGCCTCAAAATCATGCTATTCTTGCCTAGCTTCCCCACCTGCTCGCTACGATTCCCCTAAGTCCGACAGACTCCTGGCGCGCTATGCGCCGCAGGCATTGTTAGACGCCAGCGCATTAGTTAGCGTTTCCGCGCTACTATAATACTGATTTCGAGTGGAAAACATCACCATTG
>CAYTFI010000161.1:0-4303 GCA_964437065.1 uncultured Zetaproteobacteria bacterium
GTATGCGCCTTCCACCAGAAGACGGCGTGAGGCTGAGACCTACGACTGGATGGGGCCGACCGTTTCCAGGGCCAGCGCGCTGGATACGGGCGCGGAACTGAGGGAACGCATTACCGATCATGAGCGGGTGATGGTTTTGAATGACGAGGCGCATCATGTATGGGACCCGAATTCGGCCTGGAATGAAGCCATCGAAACCCTGCACGGAGCTGTTCGCAGCAAGGGCGGTTCGGGCATCGTCAGCCAGCTTGACTTCACCGCCACGCCCAAGGACAACCGGGGACGCATCTTCAAGCATGTGGTATGCGACACGCCACTGGGCGAGGCGGTGGATGCAGGCATCGTTAAAACGCCGATCATCGGGCGCACCGACAGGCTGGCTGAGCGCGCGGACGATAATGCCGCCTATAAGTATGAACAGCATCTGTTGATCGGATATGAGCGCTGGAAGACAAGCTGTGAGGAGTGGGGCAAGAGCGGCAAGAAGTCTTTGATGTTTGTCATGTGTGATGACACTGAAGCAGCTGACCAGATCACCCGGCGGCTGAATACCGATGAATCCTTCAGGGAGTTGAACGGCAAAACCATCAACCTGCACACCAACCTGAAGGGGAAGGTCAAAAAGATCGGCTCCGGCGCTAATGCCCGCTATGAGTTTGTAGAAAATGAAAAGCAGATCAGTGATGACGATCTGAAAATACTGCGGGAATTGAGCCGCAAGCTGGATGACAACAGCAGCCAGTACCGTTGTATCGTGTCCGTATTGATGCTGCGTGAAGGCTGGGATGTGCGCAACGTCACCACGATTGTGCCGCTGCGGCCCTATTCCTCCGAAGCCAATATCCTGCCGGAGCAGACTTTGGGCCGGGGCCTTCGCCGCATAACGCCGCCCGGGCAGGCGAATGAACTGGTGACGGTGGTGGAGCATCCGGCCTTTGCCAGTCTGTATCAGCAGGAATTGAGCCAGGAAGGCGTGCCGATTGAAATCGTCGATATCAATCGTGTGCCTCCAACGACGGTATCCATCTTCCCGGATTCAGAGAACAAGGATTTACAGGCGCTCGATGTTCAGATCCCGAGGTTGAGCGCCGCTCACGAGATCGTTCCCAAGCTGGAAGATTTAACCATCGAGGACGTGAAAAAGGCTTTTGCCCCCTACAAGAAGCTGCCACTTGCCGAGGAACGTACAGAAGAGCTTCAGTATGAAGGCAGGCAGTTGTTCACCGGTGAGCTTGTGGAGCAGATGAAAATACAACTTCCTCTGCTGGAGTCCGGTGTTGGCGCGGTAGCGTTTTACAGACAAGAGCTGGAAACGGCCTGCAAAGTAAGAAATACTCACAAGGTTCTAGCCCCACTCATCCAGATCTTCCTTGAAGAAATCCTGTTTGAAGAAAAAGCTACGCTGTACGAACAGCGACTGGTGGACAGGCTGTCGGATTCCGATGTGCGCGAGCATGTTCGTGCTGTATTTACCCCCCTGATTCGTTCACGTACCACGGAAACGAAGAAACGTGTCAAACAGCCAGAGCCAATATCCGTTTGCGACTGGAAGCCTTACCAGGCATCGCATTCGGAAAAGCATCCTGTGCTTCCGGCCAATCTGACGCCATTCAACCTGGTTCCGTGTGACCGCAATTTTGAAGTGGCATTCAGCCGCTTTATTGATAAGGCTCCTGATGTGGCGGCATTTGCCAAGAACGCCGGCCCGCAATGCCTGCGCATCGATTATCTGGCAGATGGCATGCGCCTGGCCTTCTACCGGCCCGACTTCATGGTGCGGGTCGATGATGGAAACTATTACCTTGTCGAAACCAAGGGGCGTGAGGATAAGGATGTTCCCGCCAAGGCAAGAGCGGCTATGGCCTGGTGTAAGTCGGCAACTAGCAAGGAGTGCAAATGGACCTATCTCTATGTGCCCCAAGGAACGTTCGAGAAGTTTTCAGGCAATAGTATCGGGCAGCTTTCCCGGGCATGTGGACCAGCGCTTCAGGATCTTGTTCAGGAGGAAACAAAGCAGGCGGCATTGCCGCTGTTTGCCGCCGAAGAAAAGGAGCCTGAAACCTCGGCGTTTATTGATGCGGCGCGGTTAAAAGCGCTGCCATCCCGCTACCGGCAGGCCGTGGTGCAGGCTATTGATCTGTACCAGTTTATGGCGAACAAGGAAAGCATGAACTACGCGCCGGTATTTACAGCCTTGCTGGGGTGCTTGGATGAGGCAGCAAAGGGCTTGCTGCTTTCCAGGTTGCAGCCGCATCTTCCCTTGAAGGTGGATGATCAGAAGACCTGGTTTGCACCGTATTATGGTAATGTGGATCGGAGGCAGGAAAGGCAATACGCGAGTCTGGCACAGAACCTCAAACGGACATTGGTGTTCGGCAACGGGCTTTCTCCAATTGGGTTACTGCGTTCCTGCCTGGACTATGCATTGAATGATCCTGTTCGGCTGGGAGGCGTCTTTGAGGCTGTGAAAGCGGAGTTCAAGGTGCTGGGTGGCAGGGATCTGCTTTCACAGGTCACCCGAGTTAATGACTTTCGCAACACATATGTTGCCCACCAGGAAGAAAGCCTTTCTGACCAGAAACTGGCTGCAGAGCACCTAAAGCGGTGGATTGATACGCTTCAGGTATTATATGGGGCGGCAGGAGGCCGCCAAGAATAAAGTAAGTAACAGCATAGGTGCCAGGCTTCGGTATTGCGGTTCGGTATTGTGGTTATTCTTCGGCTGTGAGAATCCTCGCTCCGGTATATCCAATACGATGAAGTTCACCGATTCAATGAACTACGGCATTTCCGAGGTATCCGTTTGATTGCAGGTGACCAGAAAATCCTGCACCAATGCATCCTGTTTCTTTACAACTAGCAGTCTGTCGGACTTATTCCGAGGCATGATAGGGTTTGAATTGATTGAGGCGAGAGGAGGCCCCATCGGATGAGCAGGAAGTTTCGGGATGCGGATCGTGATACGCCGTATCTTTTACCGCCATCGCTGGATGAATGGCTGCCGGAGGATCATCTTGCGCGGTTTGTTGTGGAGATTGTGGAAGGGCTGGATACGAGTGCTCTGGAGCGGAGCTATTCGGGAGGGGGCAGCGCGCCATATCATCCGAAGGTGTTGCTGGCCTTGCTGTTTTACGGTTATGCGACGGGGGTGTTTTCAAGCCGCAAACTGGAACGCGCGACGTACGATTCGGTGGCCTTCCGGTATATCGCGGCGAACACGAATCCCGACCATGACACGATTGCGTCGTTTCGTCGGCGTTTTCTTCCCCTGCTGAGCGGTCTGTTTGTGCAGATACTTGAGGTTGCGCACGGCATGGACCTGGTAAAGCTGGGTTGCGTAAGTCTGGATGGTACGAAAGTGAAAGCGAATGCCAGCAAGCATTCGGCATTGAGCTGGGGGCATGCCAATCGCCTGGAGCGGCAGTTGCAGGCCGAGGCGGATGAGTTGATGCGGCTGGCCGAGGAGGCGGACGCGGAGGATATTCCGGACGGAATGAGCCTGCCGGAGGAGTTGTCGCGGCGGGGAGACCGTCTGGCGGCTATCGCTCGCGCGAAGGCGGAGATTGAGGCACGTGCGGCCCAGCGTCATGCGCGCGAGCAGGCGGAGTTTGAGGAGAAGGTAAAGCTGCGCCGGGAGCGTGAGAAGCAAACGGGGAAGAAGGCGCGAGGCCGGAAGCTGAAGGCTCCTGAGCCGGGTCCGAAGGATGGTGACCAGGTCAACCTGACGGATGAGGAGTCGCGCATCATGCCGGTATCCGGCGGCGGATTCGAGCAGGCGTATAATGCGCAGGCCTCGGTGGACATGGATTCGATGCTGGTGGTTGGGGCGCATGTGTCGCAGGCGCCGAATGACAAGTTGGAGATTGCACCCGCCGTGGAAGGGTTGCAGTCATTGCCGAAAGGCTTGGGACAGGTGGAAACGCTGGTGGCCGATAGCGGGTATCTCAGCGAGAAGAATGTGAAGCATTGCACCGGGAAAGGAATCTCGCCACTGATTGCCTGCAAACGTGAAGCGCACCATCCGCCCCTGTGGGAGCGCTTGATGGACAACCACCGGGATATGCCGCCGCCTGATCCGAATGATGCTGTGGCCTGCATGCGCTACGATTTACAGGGCAAGGAAGGCAGAGCGATTTACGCCAAACGCAAATGCACGGTGGAACCGGTATTCGGCATCATCAAGAATGTGCTCGGATTCCGGCAATTTTCCATGCGCGGGCTGAAAAAGGCGCAAGGCGAGTGGCAATTGGAGGCTGTAAATCAAACTGTGTAAATGCTTAACTCAGCAGAAACTGAG
The DNA here is from genome assembly GCA_964437065.1 of uncultured Zetaproteobacteria bacterium. Classification (GTDB taxonomy): domain Bacteria; phylum Pseudomonadota; class Zetaproteobacteria; order Mariprofundales; family Mariprofundaceae; genus Mariprofundus. The sequence goes on from CAYTFI010000161.1 coordinate 4,298, forward strand.
GAAGGA
>CAYTFI010000162.1:0-4296 GCA_964437065.1 uncultured Zetaproteobacteria bacterium
TCGTTAACATGAAACAAACAACGCGCCTGCATGGAATTTTCCGCTCTGTGATTGAACGAGCTATCGCGCCTTGTGAAGCAACACCCATTGCTTCACAAAGCTTGCTTATCACGGGGTGGAAAAATCCATGCGCGTTAACCCGACGCGCACGGATTTTTTGCTTCCTGTGACAGGAAATGGAAAACGGGGCCGCACGGTGAAAAAATCTGTTATATTTTTGTGTTGCGTTTCGTCTATAATAACTACTGTCTCCGACGAGAGATGGCATGTTTATTATTAAAGGAGTCAAACATGAAAAACACACTCGCAAAAATCGGCATCATCAGCGTCATGGCATTGGCCATGAGCGCAACGCCGGCATTTGCAGGGGAGTCGACTGCCGGAACAAAAATCGGCATCCTGACCTGCAAGACCGTGCCTGATTCCGGGCTGAATCTGCTGATTCATTCCACTGTGGATATTCGCTGTGACTTTGTTTCAACAGATGAGAGCGGCAAAGAGCACTATGTCGGAGAAACCGGCGTAGGTTTCGGCATTGATCTAAACTACAAACGTGAATCCACGATGGTGTTCACTGTTTTTGCTGTCGATGTCCGCACAGGCAACCACAAACTGGCAGGCAAATATGGCGGCGTAGGCGCTTCGGCGACGGTGGGCGCCGGCGTCGGCGCTCAGGTTCTGCTTGGCGGCAGCAATGACAGCATTTCGCTGCATCCGGTCATTGAAGGCAGCACGGGCCTTGGCGCCAGCGTCGGCATTACCTATCTGTACCTGCAAGCAGCTGAATAACGCTGCATCACAGGGGTCTCCGCTCCGGCAGGCGCGTTGTTTGTTTCATGTTAAATGACGCGCTCATTGCCGCCATCCACCGGCAATTGCGCGCCTGTCGTGCAGCCAAACAGATCTCCGGCCATGGCGCAGGCCAGTTCCGCCACATGGCGGGCTGTCACTTCGCAGGCGAGCACATTGTTCGTTTTATACTCCTGCACTGTGAGTCCGTAGCTGGCGGCGCGCCTTTCCAGCACATCTTTAGTCCAGATCGCCGTATCAAATACGGCGTTCGGATGCAGCACATTGACCCGGACGCCGTCACCGCCCAACTCCAGCGCAGCCACGCGGGCAAGCTGCGTCAGCCCCGCCTTTGCAACCGAATAAGCCGAAGCGCCGGGGCCTGGGGCAGGCACGTTTTTCGAGGCGACAATCACGATTGCAGGATCCAGCCCCAGCTTCAGATAAGGAATGGCCTCCTGCATTAGTCGCTGATGGCTGGAGAGATTCAGATCAAGGCTCTTCTGCCAGTCAGCAGCATTCATCTGCTCTATCGTGCTGCCGGCAGGAAAAGTTCCGGCATTGCTAAGCACAATATCCAGTCCTCCGAAGCGGCGCACAGCAGCTTCGACTGCCTGACGCACAGCTGCCGGATCGGTCATGTCACATACAAGTCCAAGCACGGACTCAGCAGGAAACTGATCCGCAATCCCGGGATTGATGTCCACAGCCGCGACAACCGCGCCACGGGCCAGCAGCGCTTCAACGCAGGCGGCGCCAATGCCGCTGGCGGCTCCGGTGACCAGCGCCGCTTTGCCGCGAAATTCGGGCGCATTTCCCCCTCTCTTCAGCTTGGCCTGCTCCAGCTCCCAGTATTCCAGATCGAAAATGTCCTTTTCCGGCAATGCCTGCCAGCCGCCCAGGGCCTCAGCGCGCGTTATAGCCCGCATGGTATGGCGGCTGATATCGGAGATAATGCCGCACTCAGCGGGCGTCTGAGCGAAGGCAATTGCGCCACGACCCGGCCACAAGGCCCAGCGCGGAGCAACATCAAGGCAAGTGAGGTCGCTATCATTATTGCGATTAAAGTAATCACGATAGTCGTCAGCAAAACCATGCACGCTTGCCGCGCCATCCTCGCCGACAATCATTGCTGTGCGCTTGGTTCGGATCACATGATCAGGCGTCAGCGGCCCGCGCGTGGCGATTACAGCCACATCGCTTCGCGAAGAAAAGCTGACAGCTGCGGAATCATTATTCAGCTGCGCCAGCATGGCAGAGCCTCGAACCTGTGAAGCAGCCTTGCGCATGGCAGCCAGCTGTTTCAAGTCAATTGAACTGGCAAAAACAGCAGAATCTGAATCCGCCGCATTAGCAGCCAGATAGTCTTCAGCTTTGCTGACCAGAGCGATCATATTTTCATAGCTTTCGCGCGCATCTTTGGCAAATGTGAACAGCCCGTGATGCATCAGCATAATGCCCTTCAGTTTTGACCAGTCGATACCTGCGGTCAGTTCACGAACCTGCCTGGCCAGCACAAATCCCGGCATGACGTATGGCAAAATCATGACTTCACCGCCATAAATTTTGCGTAACCGTTCTTCGCCATTTCCGGTATTGCTGATGGTCACCACAGCATCGGCATGGGTGTGATCAACATAGGCGAATGGAATAATGGCATGCAGAATCGCCTCGACCGACGGATTGGGCGCATTCGGACTGATCATGGCGGCGCGCTGAGCATTAACCATGTCCGAATCGCTCAGGCTTTCCAACTGCGCCATTTTTTTCAGCACACCCAGCCGCACCGGCGCGAAGCCCTCTTTTTCTATCGTCGCCAGATCCCAGCCGCTGCCCTTGACATACAGCACGGCCTCGGATTCTCCGAACAGATTAACCGCATCGGCCTTGACCGATGTGTTGCCGCCGCCATGCAGCACCAGCGACGGCTCCCGCCCGAGAAGCCTCGATGTATAAACACGCAGAGCCAGCGGATCGTCCGCTATGGCTGATGCCTGCCCTTCATTCCATAAACTTTTCATCTCTTTCTCCGATAGCTATTCAGAAATTATTTCTTATATTCACCAAAACCAGAGAGCAAACTGGAGAATGATTTTGGGGCGTATTTCTCAAAGCTTTCCTGATCGACAAAAACAAAATCATAAATTGCATTCGATTGCACCCGATTAATGTCCTCACACCACTGTCTCAGCCGTGCCATTTTAAGCGGCACATCCAGGTCTTCCTGACCTTTGGTCTCGACAATCACAATCCGGCTATCTGGCAACTTCACCATAAAATCGGGGTAGTAGTTGGAGATGTCGCCATCGGCATTCACATAGTCCAGCTTGAAATGCACCGCCAGATAATTCTTGGCGAAGGAAACCACATCCTTGCAATTCTCAAGAAAACCGGCGAATTGGAGCTCGAAGTGACTGTCGCCGATCACTCGATTAAACACGCTCTTCTTCGACATCAAATACCCCTGGTCTTTTGCAACAAAGGGGCGGGTCTGGCGCAATTTGATAGTGTCGCGGATTTCCGCATCGCCCTTGTCTCTCACCGTCAGGTCGTTAACCGCCTTCTTGAATGTCTCGATCACCGTCTTGGTAGCTGCCAATTCAGACAAATTCCGCAGGGTATTGGGCGAATCCATTTCCACCGATTCACCAAACAGGTCATTGTGCACAAATGCTTTAATCTTCCCATACAACACGTCATAGCCGCCAACCAGTTTCAATTCCTTCATGACCGTCTGTGCAAAATAACCGACCACGCTGCGATAGTCCGCAACACCTGCGGAATCCAGCACTGTCGTGTGCGTAACCGCGCCTGAGGTAATATCCTTGAAGACAATCTCTCGCTGTTCTTCTTCGCTAAACTGCTGGTAAAGAACCGGCTGGAAGGTCATCGCATTTGAATCCAGATCGGCAAGATTCTTATACTCTCGATAAACACGGGGAGAAAGCACCGGAATTTCAATATCCAGCGCTTCAATATTCTTGTTCTCATTGCTGTGATCGACTTCAATCACCAGTGGCGCTTTCGGGCCTGTTCCTTCACCCATCGCCTTGCGTTCCAGTTCTACGCCTTCGGCCTGGATGGACTCGACAAAATCCATGAAGGCATCAGTGCCAACCACGCTGACCTGCTCTTCCACACTTCCGGGATACATTTTGCGCAAGCCCCGCCCAAGCGTCTGCTCCGGCAGGATATTGCTTTTGGCCGAATAGGCACGCAACCCAACAATCGTGGTTACATTGCGTACATCCCACCCCTCTTTCAGCATCAGCACCGAAACAATCGCCTTATACGGGCTGGCAGCATCATCGATCTCATTGGACTGCCGCCGCAGCTTCTCCAGCTCTTCCTTTGCCTTGCCCGATGCCGCCTCGGAAATCTCCCCGTTATTCTTGGTGTGAATCACCAGCACGCCGTCTTTCAGTTCCGGATACCGGCCTTCCAGATATGCCGCAACATCATCGCAATTGCGCGTATCATCGGTCATCACAAACAGGATCGCCTTCT
>CAYTFI010000163.1:0-4275 GCA_964437065.1 uncultured Zetaproteobacteria bacterium
GCGCCCGCATGATTTTTTTCATCCTCTTCCATGATATGCTGCGTCAGGCCAACCACTGCCGCAGGCACGACGCACAGGTTCAGCACGGGAACAAACATGGCCATGGACGCCACAGCGGAAAAGCCCAGAAAAAACCATCGTTGTTGCCGATATTGCATTTTTCGCCGGGCATAATCCCAGCCTCTGCGCGACGCCACGGTATCCATCAATTCAAAACTCAAAAATCGAATGCCTCCATAGGCCCAGATAGCAGTCGCCAATGGCGGAGCCCAGAAGCAGAGCAGGGCGAGCACGCCCCAGACCAGCAGGCCCAGCAATGGACGCACGGAATTTGTCAGGCTCTGCAACGCCTGCCTGAGCCAGTCGGCCCGGTTTTCCTCCACATCCCGCCCGCACATGATTTCGGTTCGCACAGCCAGCATGTCCAGCCACGGCGCAACTGCCGCCGAAGCAAGTGCGACATACCCGGCCATGCCCGCGATCACGGACAAAACGACGGCCAGCAACCAAACCAGCCATGAAAGCATCTGCCAGTACCATGCCTCGCCGCCGGGCATCCATAACTGAGCCATATATTCGACCAGCCGGAATACGCCTGCAAACAGCAGGATCATCAACACAAGCAGCAGGCCGGTCATGCGCCACAACACGGCGCGCAGCTCGGCCCGGCCTAACAACTGGCGCAGCCCGTTCAAAAAAGACAACGCGCCCGACAGCATTATTGCTTCCCCATCATTCGTTCGCCGCCAAATCGCTCAACACCTGTCTGGCCTCGCCCAGATTCAGCTCGTCAACAACAATGCGCGCATCCATCACCCCCGGCAAAGGCATCAGCGCATTCATGCCTGCATTGTCAACACGAAAGACGACATGCCTCTCCGCCAGCGCATCGCACAAAACCTGCAACAGCACGGGATCGGAAATTCGCGTCAGTTCAATCACAGGCAAAAGCTATGCGGCTTTTTCGTCACCGTCACCCTTGACTCTCAACCGTGCGCATGAAGATTGTCTCGCATGACCGACGCAAGCCCTCTCCCCGTTGCAACTGAAACCCTGCAATCTGTTCTCGCCCACATGCTTCCCGCCGATGCGGACGATGGCGATCTATATCTTGAGCGCAGTTCCAGCGAATCACTGGCGCTGGAAGAAGGGCGCGTCAAACATATCTCGGCCTCCACCCGCCAGGGCCTGGGCGCGCGCGTTATCAAGGGCGAAGCTGCAGGCCACGCCCATACGGATCGACTCGACGCCGCAGCCCTGATGCATGCCGCCAGATCGGCCCGCGCCATTGCCGAGGGCGGCGACAACATCGCGCCGGTCGCCATCCGCCATGCGCCGCCGGCCATGTCATTATACAAGGACGAAAACCCGGCGCTCGGCATTGATTTCAGCCAGCGCAAGCATCTGCTCGAACGGCTTGACGCACTGGCGCGCAGCCTTGACCCGCGTGTCAGGCAGGTGTTCGCCAACGTCTCTTCCTCATTTTCAGACATCCACATTATCCGCATGGATGGCGCGCATATTCACGATGCGCGCCCGCTTGCGCGCCTGAATATTTCCGTCGTAGTCGAGCAAAATGGCAATCGTGAAACGGCAAGCGCCGGCGGCGGCGGGCGATTTTCACTGCGTCGTCTAATCGAGGGGGACGAGGCCGAACAGCTGGTTCGCGAAGCCGTGCGTCTGGCGACCATGAACCTGGGCGCCCAAGCTGCACCGGCCGGAGCCATGCCCGTGATGCTTGGCCCCGGCTGGCCGGGCATTTTATTGCATGAGGCCATCGGCCATGGGCTGGAGGGCGATTTCAATCGCAAGGGAACATCTGTCTTTTCGGACAAACTGGGCCAGCGCGTCGCCGCCAGGGGCATTACCGTCGTGGATGACGGAACCATCGCCGAGCGCCGCGGCTCGCTGAGCGTAGATGATGAAGGCACGGCGACCAACCGCACCGTACTCATTGAAGACGGCATCCTCACCGGCTATCTGCTGGACAGGCAGAATGCACGCCTGATGAAGCGGCAGTCCACCGGCAACGGCCGTCGGCAATCCTACGCCCACCCTGTGTTGCCGCGCATGACCAACACCTTCATGCTGGCGGGGCAATGCAGCCCGGATGATATTCTCGCATCCATGGATCGCGGCGTTTATGCCGTGAATTTCGGCGGCGGTCAGGTCGATATCACCTCCGGCAAGTTCGTATTCACCACATCCGAGGCCTATTATGTTGAACATGGAAAAATTCAGTTTCCGCTTAAGGGCGTGACGCTGATCGGAAGCGGGCATGAAGTGCTGCAAAGGGTTTCGATGATCGGCGACGACCTGGCTCTTGACCCCGGAATCGGCTCCTGCGGCAAGGGCGGGCAATCCGTGCCTGTCGGCGTTGGCCTGCCGAGCATCCGCATTGATGAGCTTACCGTTGGCGGCACCAGGGCATGAGCGGCCAGCCCGGTCAACGAGCCGCCCGAATCATTGCGCTGGCGCACAAGGCCGGCGCAATCCATGCAGACGCGCTGGCCGTGAGTGATTCGGGAGATTCGATCAGCGTTCGCAACGGGCTTGTCGAATCCGTTGAACGCGCCGATGCGCAAGGCATAGGGCTGCGCGCCTTTGTTGAAACAAGGCAGGGGCTCGCCTTTGCCACCGCCTCGACTTCAGACTTGTCTGATGCCGGCCTTCAACAGCTCGCCGGACAGGTTGTCGCCATGGCCAGAATTTCAGAGCCCGACCCCGACGCCGTGCCGCCTGTCGGCGCAGCTCACCCGGACGAGGCCGAAATATGCGCCTGGGAAAAGCAGCACCCTGATCAGGATTCCGGCTGGAATATTGAGGCTGCCAAGGCGGCGGCGCTGGAATGTGAAACGATTGCACGCGAATTTTCCGATAAAATAACCAACAGTGAAGGGGCGGAAGCCGCCTTTGGCCTCAGTCATGTCGCTTACGCATCCTCAGATGATTTCAGGGCTGAATATTGCAAGTCATCTGCCTCATTGAGCCTGTCCGTTATTGCCGGCTCCGGGGAGAACATGCGCCGTGATTATGCCTGGCATCGCGCCCTGACAGCCAGCGACCTGCGCAGCCCGCAACGGCTTGGAGAGGAAGCAGCCTCACGAGCCATCAACAGTCTGGATGCGTCCGCGACAGCCAGCGGAGAGGCCTCTATTGTCTTTGAACCGCGCACCGCCAGCTCGCTTCTCAGACACCTGACCGCTGCAATCAACGGGCGCGCCGTACTGCAGCAACGCACGTTTCTGGCCGACTGCGAGGGCGTATCTGTTTTCCCGGATTTTGTAACCATCGTGGACGATCCGAATCATGCGGACGGGCTCGGCAACCGGCTGTTTGACGGGGAAGGAACTCGCTGCGCTGCGCGCCCGATCATCGAATCGGGACGGCTGACCGGCTTTCTCACCGATCGATATGCCGCCGGGCGTCTTGGCCGCCCGGCCACCGGCAATGCCAGGCGCGGACTCACCGGCGACATCTCTATCGGCCCAGCCAATGTAATCTGGCAGCCGGGCGAGCCTGATCAGGCGGCCATGTTAAGGGAAATTGATTCCGGGCTTTTGATCACGGAGCTGATCGGCTTTGGCGTCAACGCCGTCACCGGCGACTATTCCCGCGGCGCTGCCGGATTCCTGATCGAAAACGGGAAAATAGCGCGCCCGGTTCAAGGCTTCACCATTGCCGGAAATCTGAAAGAAATGTTTGCCAACATCATCTGCGTCGGTTCGGATCTTGCGTGGTTCGGCTCCAGCGCCACGCCAAGCATAGCCATATCCGGCATGACCGTTGCAGGGCGATAAGCAGGCCCTGATGAGTATCGCACAGGATTGCAAAAAGCGATCATCCGCTATCAAGGCCGACAAAAACAACACCGGGGAGCCCCTCTCATGCTAAATTACAGACTGCTGCCGCTCATGCTGGCCATATCTTTGATAGCCTGTAGCGAAAGCGGCGATAATCATTCGTCAGGCGACGCTCCGGGTTCAGGTCCTGACGCGCAAGCGCAACAATCGGGCGCTGAGCTGACTCGTAAACACTGCGGCTCCTGCCATTATCTGGAAGACAATCTGAATAAAATAGGCCCGTCGCTTAAAGGTATTGTCGGCCGTGCTCCAAGCATATCCGGCATTCCATATATGACCTGGGATGAACAGGCGCTGGATGAGTGGATGGAAAATCCGGGCAAAATCAAGCCGGGAACGCGCATGGCCATTCCGGGCGTAAAGTCGGCGCAAAAAAGGGCTGCGATTATTGAATATCTAAAACAACTGTAAC
>CAYTFI010000164.1:0-4268 GCA_964437065.1 uncultured Zetaproteobacteria bacterium
AGCCGCAGGTCGGGCAGGCGGCGCGTTCAATCGCCGCCACATCCGCATCGGTTTCATTCGGGTCAGCGGCCCTGACCATGGCATCGACCAGATCCAGATGCAGTTCGCGATTATTCAGCGTCACCCTGCCCGCTTCCATCGGCCCGCCGGAGACAAACACAGCCGGAATATTCATGCGCATCGCCGCCATCAGCATGCCCGGCGTGATTTTGTCGCAGTTGGAAATGCACACCAATGCGTCGGCGCAGTGCGCATTGCACATATATTCTACCGAATCAGCAATGATTTCCCGGCTTGGCAGCGAATAGAGCATGCCGCCGTGGCCCATGGCAATGCCATCATCGATGGCAATGGTGGAAAACTCCTTGGCCACGCCCCCGGCAGCTTCAATCTCGCGCGCCACCATCTGTCCAAGATCCTTCAGATGCACATGGCCGGGCACAAACTGGGTGAAGGAATTGGCGATGGCGATAATCGGCTTGTCCCAGTCTCCTTCCCTGACGCCGGTTGCGCGCCACAGGGCGCGGGCGCCGGCCATATTGCGACCGTGGGTGGTTGTGCGTGAACGATATGCAGGCATAATAATTCTCCGGATCAGAAATCAGCACGAAGCGTACTCAGATTTTCGCCCTGTTGCACGTAGCCACGAATCTCGCGGGATCACAACTGTTCGCGTAATTCGCGGCCTGGTTCCGTAGCGCTTATTTGACAAGCTGAGCAACCGGCCTGAAACTTTGCCAATGAGTCCGCAGGCGCTGCTTCAGCAGCTTTACGATACGTCCGAGCCCGATGTGCTTGAACAAATTCGCAGCTTGAAAGAGGAACTGGGCGATCGCTTGCTCATTCTCGGCCACCACTATCAGCGTGAAGAGGTGTTCGCCTTCGCCGACGTAAGCGGCGATTCGCTGAAGCTGGCCCAGAAGGCGGCGGCGACCGATGCGCCCTACATTGTCTTCTGCGGCGTGCATTTTATGGCTGAAACAGCCGATATCCTGACCAGCGACCGGCAGGCCGTGATCCTGCCCGACCTTGCAGCCGGCTGCTCCATGGCTGACATGGCCGATGACGAACAGGTCTTGCGTTGCTGGAACGAATTAAGCGAGATCATGAACCCGGATGAGCAAGTCACTCCGGTGACCTACATTAATTCAGCCGCATCGTTAAAAGCCTTCTGCGGCGAACATGGCGGCATTGTCTGCACCTCCGGCAATGCCCGGCGCATTCTTGAATGGGCCTGGGGCAATCGTAAAAAAATTCTGTTCTTCCCCGACCGGCATCTGGGCGAAAACACCGCCGTGGCCATGGGCGTCCCCGAAGAAGAAATGATTATCTGGGATCCGGCCCGGAAACTCGGCGGCAACAGCCATGAGGCATTGAGCAGGGCGCGCCTGATCCTGTGGAAAGGATTTTGCTCAGTGCATCAGCTGTTCACGGCGGCGCATGCCGATGCCATGCGTCGCAATCATGCCGGCATTGAAATTCTGGCCCACCCGGAGTGCTCCAGGGAGGTGTGCGACAGCGCTGATTTTATTGGCTCCACTGAAAAAATTATCGCCTATGTTTCGCAGGCGAAAAAAGGGCAGGCCTTTGCTATCGGAACGGAGCTGAATCTGGTCAATCGCTTGCGCATCCGGCATCCGGACAACCCGATCCTGTTTTTATCGCCGATCATCTGCATGTGTTCAACCATGTTCCGCACCGATCCCCAGCATTTGTGCGCCGCCCTGACAGCTATTCGCAATGGCCGGGTTATCAACCAGATCACAGTTCCTCATCAGCAGAAGCGATGGGCCAGGCTGTCGCTGGAAAGGATGTTAAATCTTGGCTAAGAGACGATTGCTGAAAAGCTGCCTTGTTTTTGCCTGCCTGCTTTGCCTGCCGGCGCAGGCGCCAGCGCAGGGGGGGCTGAGCATTGGCGGATTGAGAGCAGAAATTGAAGCCTTTAAAAGAAGCGAACATTACCGCTTTGCGCCGCAGACCATTGCGCGCTCCGAGGCCTATCTGGGCGCAGCCATGCTGGCGGAAGATCAACATCAGCCCGACAATCTGTCCAGCGCCCTGAACACAGCCAATGAAAAGCTGCTACAGGCAAAGCAGACCTCTACGCATTTTCAACAGCAATATTCTCGCTTGCTCGGCATGGAAGCGGACGCAAAAGCGGCTGTCGAGGCGATAGCCGCGCCTGACAAGGCGCCCGATTTTACTGTCGCGGGGCTGATTGATCAGGCTGACGCAGCCCTGAGCAAGGCCATCCAGGGCATGGAAGAAGGCAAACTGAATCAAAGCAGGGCGCAGGCGGCGCAGGCGATGAAAAGCTATCGCCAGGCGCTTGTCGGGACGATTCCAGAGCTGGCCGCATTGGCCAAAAAGGCTGTTTCCAGGGCGGCGTCGGGCGGCGCGAAGAAATACGCGCCTGTCATCTTTCAGGCTGCAAGAGACAAGCTCACCGCCTTGCGCCTCTATATTGACGGCATCGAAGCCGCCCTGCCGGAGCATCCGGCGGATACGCTGGCGCTGGCGCGCAAGGCCAGGGAATTCGCCGCGCAGGTAAAGCAGTGGCGTCGGCAGGCCGGCAGCCATGAGAAGCTGGTAAACAGGGAGCGCGCACTCCGGTTGCAACTGGCAAAGGCGCTGGGCATCCCGGCGCATGCCAACGAGCTGCTGGCTGAAGTCAGCAATGGCGAGATATTGCGCGCCATTGACAGGCTGAAGGAGGAACTGGCTGCCGCGCGTGCGACTGCAATCAGGGAATCCAGACGGCAGAAACAACATTATGAAAGCGAGCTTCAGCGCCAGTTGGGCGAGCGCAGCGATGCGCTGATGCGGGAGAAAAATGAGCAACTGACTGCCCTCAGGGATGCTTTCCGGGCCAAGCTGGAGCAAATGAAGGTTGAGCGGGAGAACATGAGCCATGAATTTGAAGCCAGGCTGAAGCGGGAGACCTTTGAACAAAAGAGGCAGGCCAGGGTGCAGGCTCTGTTCAGGGGCAAGGACGCCAGTATTCTGGTGAATCTGGACGGTTCGCTGCTGATCCGTCTTGGCGACCTTAAATTCGAGTCGGGCAAAAGTAAAATTGATTCGGCGAAGTATGATTTGCTGGGACGATTGAAGGATGCGCTGGACATCTATTCTGATCGCAATGTTCGCATTGAAGGACATACGGATGATCGCGGCGAAGTAAAGCCCAACCAGCGGCTGTCGCTAAAGCGGGCAGAGGCCGTGCGCGATTTTCTCATTGCTGCGGGCGTTAAGGGCGAACGCCTGAAAGCGCTGGGTTATGGCGAAGTTCGCCCCATCGCCAGCAATGAATTTGCCCGGGGCAGGGCGTTGAACAGGCGCATTGATATTGTCATCACAAAAGCAAAATAAAGGTGGTTGCCAAATTCAGCCCTGCTGAGTTGTTACAGGCCATAACGCCATGACAGAAAATCCTGGCCTGGACGAACTGCCGGAACCGGTTCGCAAACATTTGTTGAAATTACTCAGCGAATATGAGCTTGATTCACCCTATAAAAGGGCCATTATCGTTGAAGCCATGCGCCTTGTTTCCGGCGGCTACGATAGCGGCGACATGAAAATGCTCGCCAAAGTTTTCTATGAGTTGCGCAAGGGGCTGGATGTTTTCCGCCCTTACCGGCCCTGGCGGAAAGTCACGGTGTTCGGGTCGGCCCGTACGCACCCCACCGATGCCCATTACCTGCAGGTTCGCCGCTGCGCCGAAGCGCTCAGGGATGCGGGCTTTATGATTATTACCGGCGGTGGCGGTGGCATGATGCAGGCGGCCAACGAAGGCGCCAGCGAGAAAAACTCGTTTGCCATCAACATCAATCTGCCGATGGAGCAGAAGCCCAACCCGGTGATGGATGGTTCGCCGCGCCATTTCTACTGCCAGTATTTTTTCACCCGCAAACTGTTTTTCCTCAAGGAAAGCGATGCGGTGATCCTCTCGCCGGGCGGATTCGGCACCCTGGATGAGGCATTTGAAACGCTCACGCTGCTCCAGACCGGTCGCAATCCGCCGATCCCCGTCGTGCTGCTGGAAGCGCCCGGAGGCGACTACTGGGGGCCATTCATGCATTCCTGGATGCGCCGGCTGGTCAAGGATCATTTCATCAGCCCCGATGACCACCATCTTCTGCATCACACCGACAACATTGATTCGGTCATCGCCCATATCCGCAATTATTACTCGAATTATCATAGCTTCCGCTATGTCGGCGACTGCATTGTATTGCGCATTCTCAACCCGCTCTCGGAAGATTCCCTAG
>CAYTFI010000165.1:0-4234 GCA_964437065.1 uncultured Zetaproteobacteria bacterium
ATTCCGCTGATTGACCGGGCCGGCCGCAAGGGCCTGATCCACAAGCGTCAGGCATCGCGCCGTGTGTCCCGGCTGAGCGCGAATGTGAAGAGCCTGTCGGACTAGGGCCTGTTAACACTAATTACTGATTGAAGCGCTGCTATCTATTTTGACAAAACCTGCCTGTTGGCGGGTTTTGTCGTTTTCGGGCCTTGGTTTCAGGCACACAGGACATAGGATGCAGCCATGACAGGCGCTTCGCACATCCTCAGACTGCCCGGCAGTTCCGCCCTTTCCGAATTCCGCCGCCGGAAACTGCTGTCATCACTAGGGCAGGCCGCGCATGGCATTGAAGATGTAACGGCCGAATTTATTCATTTTGCTCAATTGAAGCGTGATCTGAGTGTGGAGGAGCGGCAGCGGCTGGAGCAGGTTCTGCGCTATGGGCCAATGCCGGAAACCAAGGAGCGGCACAATGACCGGGGCGCCCGGTTTGTTGTTGTACCGCGCATTGGCACTATTTCACCGTGGTCGTCCAAGGCCACGGAGATCGCGGCGCATTGCGGGCTCGATGCCGTAGAGCGGCTGGAGCGAGGCATCGTCTACCACGTTGCGCCTGCCGATGCAGCCACCCCGGCGCGTGAAAACATTGCCAGCCTGCTGCATGACCGCATGACCGAATGCGTGCTGGGTGATGCTGCCAGTGCTGATGCCCTGTTTGATGCGCATGAGCCGGGTGAGCTTGTCAGCGTGGATGTGCTGGGCCAGGGGCGTTCTGCGCTTGAGGCAATCAACAAAGCGCTCGGTCTGGCATTGTCCGGGGATGAGATGGATTACCTGCTGGAAAATTTCTCCGAGCTGAAGCGCAATCCCACAGATGTCGAACTGATGATGTTCGCCCAGGCAAATTCAGAACACTGCCGCCACAAGATTTTCAATGCCGGCTGGGTTATTGATGGCGAAAAGCAGGCGGATTCTCTGTTCGGCATGATCCGGCATACGCATGAAATGAGTCCTGAGGGCACGCTGGTAGCCTACAGGGATAATTCATCCGTGATTGAAGGCGGCAACATCCGGCGCTTTTATCCCGACCCGGAAGACAGGGTCTATGCTGCGCATGATGAACTGACACATGTCCTGATGAAGGTTGAGACGCACAATCATCCGACCGCGATTTCGCCATTCCCGGGAGCGGCCACGGGCTCCGGCGGAGAGATTCGTGACGAGGGGGCTACCGGTTGCGGCTCCCGGCCAAAGGCGGGCCTGTGCGGTTTCTCGGTTTCAAACCTGCGTATTCCCGGTTTCGGGCAACCCTGGGAGGCTGATTACGGCAAGCCCGGCCGCATCGCCTCGGCACTCGACATCATGATTGAGGGGCCGATTGGCGCAGCCGCTTTCAACAACGAGTTTGGCCGCCCGAACATCACGGGCTATTTCCGCACCTTTGAGCAGCAGGTTGCGGGTGAGCTGCGCGGTTATCACAAGCCGATCATGATTGCCGGCGGCGTTGGCAATATCTCGGCACTGCATGTGCACAAGCGCGAGGTGCCTCCCGGCAGTCTGATTATTCAGCTTGGCGGCCCGGCCATGCTTATCGGCCTGGGTGGAGGCGCGGCCTCCAGCATGGGGACGGGCTCCAATGCCGAGGCGCTGGATTTTGATTCGGTGCAGCGCGGCAATCCGGAGATGCAGCGCCGCTGTCAGGAGGTGCTGGATTGCTGCTGGCAGATGGGTGAGGAAAACCCCGTTCTGTTTATTCACGACATTGGCGCAGGCGGTTTGTCCAACGCCCTTCCGGAGCTGATCAATGATGCCGGGCGTGGCGGCCGGTTCGATCTCCGGCGCATTCACAATCTCGATCCCGGCATGTCGCCGATGCAGATTTGGTGTAACGAGGCGCAGGAGCGATATGTGCTGGCTATTGCACCGGAATCGCTGCCGCTGTTCGAGACGCTGTGTGAGCGCGAGCGCTGCCTGTACGCCGTCGTCGGAGAGGCCACAGCTGACAGACAGATCAAGCTCAGAGATTCGCATTTTAACAACAATCCGATTGACATGCCGCTGGCCTTGCTGCTTGGCAAGCCGCCGAAGACCTTTTGCGATGTCTCGCACGCAGATGTGCAGACAGAACCACTGCATGCCGATGACATCGATATCCATGAGGCGGTAAGGCGCGTATTGCGTCTGCCAGCCGTGGCCGACAAGACATTTCTGGTAACGATTGGCGATCGCAGCGTTTCGGGGCTTGTGGCCCGCGATCAGATGGTCGGCCCATGGCAGATTCCCCTGGCCGATGTTGCCGTAACGGCTTCGGATTATGTTGGGCACACGGGCGAAGCCATGAGTATGGGCGAGCGCACGCCGGTGGCGCTTGTTGATGCACCGGCATCCGGCCGGCTGGCCATCGGCGAGGCGCTGACAAATATCGCTGCTGCTTCGATTGCCAGGCTGGAAGATGTGAAGCTTTCCGCCAACTGGATGGCGGCCTGCGGCCATCGCGGCGAGGATGCGCGGCTGTTTGATACGGTGAAGGCCGTAGGCATGGAGCTGTGTCCTGAACTCGGTATTTCAATTCCGGTGGGCAAGGACTCGCTGTCGATGAAGACAACCTGGCAGGATGGCAGTGAACCCCGCGAAATGATTGCGCCCCTGTCGCTGATTATCTCGGCCTTTGCTCCGGTGACGGACATACGCTGCACGCTCACGCCAGAGTTGCGCGGGGATCAGGGCGACACGGAACTGCTGCTGATTGATCTGGGCGCAGGGAAAAACCGGCTCGGAGGCTCGGCTCTGGCGCAGACGTGTGGCAAAACCGGCGATATCCCGCCTGATCTTGATGATGTCGCCATGTTCAAAGCCTTCTTTGAAGCGGTGCGGCACCTTAATGGCGAAGGTCTGTTGCTCGCCTATCACGACCGCTCCGATGGCGGTCTGTTTGCCACCCTGGCCGAAATGGCTTTTGCCTCGCGTCTGGGGCTTGATATCAGTCTGGATGGCTTGGGTGATGATGTGCTGGCTGTGCTCTTTGCCGAGGAGCTGGGCGCAGTTATCCAGATTCGGAAAAGCGATTCCGCAACGGTGCGGGCATATCTCGATAAGTCGGGGCTTGGCGATATTACCCATGTAATCGGTGCGCCATCCGAAGACAGGTGCATCAGTATCGCGCATGGCGGTAAACCCGTGTTCGATGAGGATGTGCATGTGCTGCTGCGTACCTGGTCGGAAACAAGTTTCCGCATGCAATCGCTGCGCGATCATCCGGGTTGCATGCAGGAGGCATTTGACGGCCTGCTGGATCGGGATGATCCCGGCCTGCATGTAGAGATCGGCTTTGATATGAAAGAGAGCGTCACTGCACCGTTTGTAAGTGCCGTGCGGCCGAGGTTTGCCGTACTGCGTGAGCAGGGCGTGAACGGGCAGATGGAGATGGCGGCAGCCTTCGACCGGGCCGGTTTTGACTGTGTGGATGTGCACATGTCCGATATCATTGATGGCCGCATTTCGCTGACTGATTTTCAGGGCATGGCAGCCTGCGGCGGCTTTTCGTTCGGCGATGTTCTTGGTGCCGGTGAGGGCTGGGCCAAGTCGATTCTGTTCAATGAGCGTGCACGCGACGAGTTCGAGGCGTTTTTCAAGCGGAGTGACAGCTTTGCGCTCGGCGTCTGCAACGGCTGCCAGATGATGGCGAATTTGCGCGACATCATTCCGGGGGCGGAAAACTGGCCGCATTTCGTGCGCAACAGGTCGGAGCAATTCGAAGCCCGGCTGGTCATGGTCGAGGTGACCAAATCCCCGTCGATTCTGCTGAAAGGCATGGCAGGTTCCAGACTTCCGGTCATTGTTTCACATGGCGAGGGGCGTGCGGAGTTCAGGTCCGATACTCAGCTTGTGGAGAGTGTAAAGGTGCTGCACTATGTCGATGGCCGGGGGAACGCGGCCGAGCGCTATCCGTACAATCCGAACGGCTCGCCGGCAGGGCTGACCGGATTTACTACACCGGACGGGCGCTTCACGATCATGATGCCGCATCCTGAGCGCTGTTTCCGCACCGTGCAGCTTTCCTGGCATCCGGCGGGCTGGGGCGAGAACAGTCCGTGGCTGCGTCTGTTCCAGAACGCCCGCAAGTGGGTTGGATAACGCAATATCTAGGCCTGACACCCCCCCCTTCAGGAGGAGGGGATTTGACAATGCCAGTGAGATTGCTAGGAATGCATTACTGCTGGGAGATGGGAATATGAAAAAAACATGGCTGATG
>CAYTFI010000166.1:0-1254 GCA_964437065.1 uncultured Zetaproteobacteria bacterium
TCCACTTAGAAAAATCAACGTTTGTTCAATTTTACAGAAGAAAAGTTGCGTTATCATCGCACCTTGTGAAGCAACACCCATTGCTTCACAAAGCTTGCTTATCGCGGGGTGGAAAAATCCATGCGCGTTAATAATATTTTTCAGGCCCGTTTCAGCTTCGATATTTAGCATTGCGGCATGCGATTGCCAGATGATGCTACGTTGAACAAACAGATTGAAGTATGGGATCCCGTGCTCCGCTGTTTCCACTGGCTGCTGGTCATTGCATGGTTAACATCATGGTGGTTTGAAGGCCGGAACATTCAGCTGCATGTCATTGCCGGCAGCATTATTGCAGGACTGCTGTTATTCCGCCTGATCTGGGGCATGGTCGGAGAACATTACGCACGCTTCTCCTCATTCGCCTCCTCGCCGACTGCTATCGCACGGCACATTCGCGAGCTGCTGCAATTCAGGTCCTCGCATCATATCGGCCACACGCCTGTCGGCGGCGTGATGATTTTCATCCTGCTGTTTGCCCTGCTGTTGCTTGTTTGCACCGGAACAGCCCTGCTGGGCATGCAAACGGGATCAGGTTTATTTTCGGGATGGGCCGCCGACGCCAGTTTTGAAACAGAGGTGCTGATTCAGCATATCCATGCATGGTGTTTTAATACGCTGTTAGTTCTGGCTGGCATGCATCTGGCCGGCGTTGTTGTGGAAAGTCTGTTGCAGCGATGCAATTTGGTGACAGCCATGATTACAGGAAGAAAAACTGTCAGGGAGACCCATAAATGAAATATGTTTTCACCTTCGCAATATTGCTCATGAACAACGCAGCCATGGCTTCAGAGCAGGTCATTCAGGAACGGCTTAATCACTACCGCAGCGCCGGTGCAGATCATTTTGACGCCAGTCGTGGCGCATCCATCTGGCGCCGGCAGCACCTGCAACCCAGGCTGGGAAAACAGATGAACTGCACATCCTGCCATACCGCCAATTTGCGCAATAGCGGGCAACATCTGCGCACTGGAAAACAGATTGCCCCCATGGCGCCTAGCATCAACCCGGAACGTTTGAACGATGCGAAAAAAATTGAGAAATGGTTCAGGCGCAACTGCAAATGGACCTGGGGTCGCGAATGCAATGCGCAGGAAAAGGGCGATATTCTCATCTTTCTACAATCACAATAAAGGAGACAATCATGAAACAAAAAAGAGTTTGGGGCATACTTCTGCTTTTAGGATGTCTGAGTCTGTCCGTCGCCACCCTGGC
>CAYTFI010000166.1:1354-4213 GCA_964437065.1 uncultured Zetaproteobacteria bacterium
GAACATGGCTTATGGAAAACAGGTTCCGGCACGACCCGGATCATCAACAAGACCTATGCGACAGAATGTTCCGCCTGCCATTTCGCCTATCCCGCCAGCTTTCTGCCAAAACGTTCATGGGTGAAGATCATGCATAATCTCGAAAACCACTTTGGTGAAAATGCGGAACTGGATGCGCAGACTGCAGCAGATATTGAAGCGTATCTGGGCAAACATGCCGCCGATCATGATCCTGGCCGTTTCAGCAGAAGCATTCTACGCTCTGTCAGGGCCGCTTCTACGCCGTTGCGTATCAGTGAAACGGCTTTTTTCAAACACAAGCACAGGGAAATCCCGTCGCGCATGGTTAAAGACAATCCGAAGGTGCGCTCATTTTCCAATTGCCTGAGTTGTCATCGCATGGCTGAGCAGGGTTCTTTCGATGAAGATGGCGTACGCATCCCCGGTTATGGCCGTTGGGAAGACTGACGCCGCTATATATGCGTCAACTGCGACGTTGCGCTTACGTGTGCAACATCGCAGTTGTGTCAGTGGCGCTGGTCATGAGCGCCGCGGGCGCTTCGGACGCCATGGCCGACGATGTGGACCGGGTGCGTGAACTGCGCAGCACGGAAAGCATCCGGCCGCTGTCAGATATTCTCAAAGGCATTGAAAAGAAATATCCCGGCACGCTGCTGGAGGTTGAGCTTGAAGAGGAAGATGGCCGGATCATCTACGAAATCGAAATGCTGGATCGCGACCGTAACATTCACCATCTGGAAGTTGATGCGCGCACCGGCCTCATTGTCCATGAAGGTGATGACTGATGCGCCTGCTGCTGATCGAGGATGACCCGGCTCTACGCCATGAGTTGCGCAATAAACTGGAACAGCATGGCTTTGCGGTCGATAGTGCCAAAGATGGCATCGACGGCGCCTACATGGGCGAAAGTGAACCCTATGATGTTATCATTCTTGACCTCGGCCTGCCGAATCTGCCGGGGCTTGAAGTGCTGTCGCAATGGCGCGAAAATCATGTCAGGGCGCCTGTTCTGATCCTGACCGCGCGTGGCGCGTGGCGCGAAAAAGTGGAAGGCTTTCGTGCCGGCGCAGATGATTATCTTACCAAGCCTTTCCATTTTGAAGAGCTTCTGGTTCGTTTGCAGGCATTAATCCGGCGTTCATCAGGCGTCGCCGGCGCCAAAATCACAATCGGCGCCCTGCAACTGGATGAAGAAACCCAGTCAGTCAGATGGAAACATGCTCAGGGACAAGACCGGAACATTGAACTGACCGGCATCGAATTCCGGCTTGTCCGCTATCTGATGTTGCATCCCGGACGCATCTTTTCAGCTGCGCATCTGGTCGAACATGTGTATGATTTCAATGACGAAAAAGATAGCAATGTTATTGAGGTGTACATCAGTCGTTTAAGAAAGAAGCTGGGAACAAACGTCATATGCACCCGCCGGGGCCAGGGGTATTGCCTCAATCCTGACGCCTTGCATGGTGAAGGGTGAAATATTCCCTGAACAAGCGACTCACCCTTAGTCTGGCAGCAAGTCTGGCGCTGTTCTTTTTGCTTCAAACGCTGATGATTGGCCGGGAAGTGGAGTTTCTGAGCGAGCAAAACCTTATCTCCCGGCTTAAGCATGACCAGGAAGAACTGCTGGCGGCAATTAGCTGGCAACCGCCTGCCCTGCCAAAGCTCAATCCTGCCCGTATCCAGGGCATTTATCAGCGTCCTTTTTCAGGTCATTATTATCAGATCAATATTGCAAACCGGAGCATGCGTTCCCGCTCACTCTGGGATGAACAACTGCCAGAGCAATCTTCAGCGGTGGTTCGCGATGCGCCGGGGCCATCGGGCCAGCGCCTGCTTGTTCTTTCACAGAGATTCACCTTGCACGATCAGACAGTGGAAATACGCATCGCAGAAGATATTTCCCATATTGAATCGACCACAGCGCTGTTCCAAAGGCATCTGCTGTTCTTCGCCGCCGCCGCCATGTTGGCGTTATTGCTTATGCAGGGCTGGATCGTCCGATACGGCCTGAAACCCCTGCAACGCATTCGCAGGCAGCTGGGCCAGTTGGAAAGAGGCGAAATTGATCAGGTGACCACGCCCGCGCCAGACGAGATAAAACCGCTGGTCGAGGAAATCAACCACCTTGTGCAACTGATCAACAGGCGGCTCGTTCGCTCTCGCCATGCCCTGGGCAACCTGGCTCATGCCATAAAAACACCGCTTGCAGTCATGGGTCAGATAATCCAGCGGCAAGCCGATAGTCCGGATACGACTGAGTTAAAACAACAACTGCATCACATCGAACATCGAATCGACCGTGAACTTGCCCGCGCCCGCACGGCAGGCCGCTCGCCCGGAGGCAACTGGGCCGCCCCGCATCGCGATCTCAATGATCTGGGTAGAATGTTAAGGCGGATTTTTCCCGCCACGCATATTGCTTTGAACATTCCGGAAAATTTAAGTATTGCGGCAGACAGGGAGGATATGCTGGAAATATTTGGGAACCTGTTGGAAAATGCCTGCAAATGGGCGGATTCAGAGGTTTCTTGCAGCATTGCCGAAGATCATGATAACGGCCTTGTTATTCAAGTTGAAGATGACGGTCCCGGCATTGCAAGCGGAGAATATCAAAAACTTCTCATGCGCGGCGCCCTGGCTGACGAGTCCAGGTCAGGCCATGGCTTGGGACTGGCGATTGTCTGTGAAATTATCACAGCCTATGAGGGGAAAATTGAATTGGGCAGGTCGCCAAAGCTATGCGGCCTGCTGGTTAAAATCACTTTGCGGCAACCATAAGAGATGCCTTCGTAAAAAGGCATCAGACGCGCCCATGGACGGGCGCGCAAATCAATG
>CAYTFI010000167.1:0-4196 GCA_964437065.1 uncultured Zetaproteobacteria bacterium
GATGGATCACCAGTAACTCCAGGCTATTTCCAGGCAGGCGATAGCCGTCAAGCACGCCCTTGAGTTTTCCGGCGTGCACATGATATTCCTTCATGCTGGCTTTATTGGCCATCAATGTCTTCAGTTCGGACACAGCCGCCTGAGTAAGGGCAAAGCCTTTATTATAGTACGCCTGCACGGTTTGACCTGCGCCGGTCGCCACCGGCTCCACCGATACGCCACCCACCGGCTTAAGCCCGACCTTGACATTGCGGCTGTGAATCAGCCTCTCCATGCCGCTGTCCCGCGAGACGCCCGCTTCCACCAACGCCACGGCGGTGGAAAATGCGATCCTGTGCTCCCCCAGTTTCGCATGCTTTTGTTGCGTAAATGTCCACTCGCCCGTCAGGTCGAGACACATCGACAACGGCAACAGCTCCGCCTTCTCCTGATCTGAAAAGCCGCCATGCCATTTACGCAATTGCCCCCTCAGGGCGATGCCAACCTTTACCAGTCCCAGCACCGGGCCACGAAGCAGGCAACCGGATGCGGAGCATTCATCAAGAAACAGGCCCTCATACTCCTCAATCACGCCCATGACGCCGGGCAGGAACGTCCGGCTCAGAAATTCGGCTGAATCCGCGCCCGCTCCGGCATGCAATTCGGCCAGATAGTCGGACCATTCGAGACGTAAGCAGCCATGTCGCAGCGACAATGCCTTGCCGCTATGCAGACCCTTGGTGACCTCCGGTTGAATCAACACCAGTTCTCCATCCTGCCATGCCTTTTCAAACACCTTGTCGGTCTCGCTTGCTCTCATGCCTCCGGCTCGCAGCCCGCCTGTGCGCAAACCGCGCACTGCCCTGCCCTTGTTGAGCAGCTCAGGCTTTCTGTCCAGCCACAATCGTTCGGCCTTGCGCCGAGCCACCTCGACCTTTATATCCTCATCAAACACCTGAAATGCCACCAGCGTCATGTGATCGCGCAGCCAGGGCTCTCCGGCATTTCGCGCGGCGCGCCCGCCCTCCATCTGAGCCAGCAGCCATTTGGCGACAGGCTCGTCCGTGTTGGCTTTCAGATTTTCCATTGAGTCCTCATCCGGCCTGACTTGCAGGGCCAGCAATTGATCCAGACGTTTGGCGTCCAGCACCCACTGCATCCAGTCGCCATGGCCTGTTTTCATGGCCAGTTGCCACAGGCTCAATCGCGCCCATGTTCGCCTCAGCAGATGCGCGCCAAGCTGGGTTTTAGCCAGAACTCCGAGCAGGCCGCCTTCATTTTTCGAACCCATTTTCACCCGTAATAATCGTAATTGCGGCACAATTTCCGGCTCCAGCCCATAGGCCCGCATGAGTTGACTGTCATCGGCCAGCAAGGAAACATCAGGTTGATGATGCAAAAAGGTCATCGGCGTTACGGGCATCATCATCGACTCGTAGGTGGCGATGCGATTGACCTCGACCACGCCTTCAAGATAGCGCTTCAAAAACGATTTCAAGGCCCAGATGTAGAGCCCTCCAATCACGCATAACATCACATGATCGGTAGTCTCCTCCTCCTCATCCGGCAGTGCGCCGACGCCATTTCGCATCAGCCTGAGCAGCAATACATTGATCGCCGGCACCCACGGCGCGGCATCAGCCTGATCCTGCTTCCAGCCCTGCTCCCAGAGCACCTCCCACACCTCCAGCAGCGCCGTTGCGCCCCTCGGGTCGGCGCACCAGTGATGCAGCAGATCGCGAGACAGATGCGGATTCTGCTTGCGCAAATACGCCACCATGGCGCGCGATTTCACATCCATGGGAGGCAATTGATGCGCCGACACCTTCTCGCCGCGAACCATGTAGCGAATCGCCAGATCCTGAAGCCGTCTCAATGCTGTGGAAATCGTCTGCTCAATGGCCGGATGCACGGCAAAGGGAACATAATCGCCCGCATCCTGCCCGGCCATGCGGATCGGCAAGCGCCTGACATCAACCCGGCAGCGATCAATCGGACGCTCGTGGCGATTCAGAATAGGCCTATACCAGCTCCAGCGAAAGGCAAAATAATCTGGCGTAATCATATTTGGGACACCTTCCTTCTTTATCCCGCTTATGCATCACGGAATCATGAATTATACTAATATAAGCTGACGCCCGATCAAGTTTCATGCCAGGCCGGGCAGCCGTTGACTGCCGCGCGAGCGCAGGGTGAGAACAGGGGGCCGCAAGCGCGTTCAATCATAGCAGTAAGCGGATTTTGCGCTAGACTCAGGAGCAAAAAAACTGATCGGGAGACTGTTTTATGAAAATGATCTTGTTGATTGCGGTTGCCGGCGCGGCTCTGTTGCTTTTTTTTCTGATGGACAGGCCTGTCGGCAAAGCGCCTGTTATTCCACCGCAAAGCAATCATGAAACAGCCCGGGAAGCGCAAAGGCCGGTGGAGAAAGTGCAAACGAATGAAGAACTAAGGCACGAACAGGAGGCCAAAGAAAAAAAATTCGTCAAGCTTCTGTTGACCGAATTACTGCATAAGTCAGATGACAATGCCGCTGAAAATGCTGATTTGCTCTCGCTGTTTGATGATTTCAAAACAAACTATCTGGATTCCCTTTCCGATGAAGATCGCAAGGTTTTCACCCGGACGATTGATCGACTGGCCCGTTCTTTTGAACTGTATCAGAGCGCATTGACTCAGGATAATGATGAGCGACTGACAATTGTTGAAAAGCTTGGCCTGTGGCAGCAGGACAAGTTTGATCGATTATCAGAGAATGATGCAGATTACGTCCGCCAGCAGCGAGAAAAATATCAGGCATTGATCAACGCAAACGCCTCAATTGCCGGTCCGGACGATTTTCAAACCTGCGCCAGGGTCAGTGAACACATGCCTGTAGGCGTTTCAGACCGGTTTCCCGGCCCGACTGTCTGGATATGGGCTCGCATCAACGCCCCCCGTCAAGAGGAAACGCTGACGCTGAAGTGGCTTGCGAAAGATGGCGCCGTGCTGAAAACCGTGTCTGCCAGGGTGCTGAAAAACACCGGCAGCGGCTACCGGATCTACTATTACAAGAATTTTTACCAGCCGGGCGCCTATGAGGCAAGATTATACAACAGCCAACAACAATTGATCGGCGCCCGACAGTTTCATGTCGCGCCCGGAACGCCCTGACCGGCATATTTCACGCATGCGCGTCATTCGCCATGAACAGCAGCCTTATCTGCAATCGGTAAGCGAACAGGAATCCATCGTTGCCGATCTGCTCGCCGGCCACGCCGGGCAGACGCTGATTCTTACCGAACATCCGCCCGTTTTCACTATCGGCGCATCCGGCTCGCCGGCAGATGTGCTGAGTCACAAAATTGATGGAGAGACTATCGATGCTTACCCCAGTGGTCGCGGCGGCGAGGTCACGTATCACGGGCCGGGGCAACTGGTCTGCTATGTGATCGCCGACTTGCGGGCGGAGCGGGATCTGCACAGACATGTCTGGCGACTGGAGGAGATGGTGATCCGCACGCTGGCTGATTTTGCTATTGCCGGCCGTCGCAACCCGCGCGGCATCGGCGTCTGGGTGAACGAACTAAAAATTGCTGCAGCCGGCGTCCGTTGCAGGAAATGGGTCGCATTTCACGGAATTTCCCTGAACATCAGCACCAACCTGCGGCATTACGCCGGCATTGTCCCCTGCGGCATGTCAGATGCGCCCGTCACGTCCATGCACAGCCTGGGCCGGGGCGTGGATCGCGACACAGTAGAGCAGGCATTGATCATCCACGCCAACGCCCTGTTCGACTGAAGCGGCAATCGCGCCCGCGATTCGGGCTTGCATCGCAGCCTCTTTGAACCATAATCCGCGATCCCGAAAAAGGACGTGCGGGGGCAGGTAGCTCAGTCGGTAGAGCAGAGGACTGAAAATCCTCGTGTCGGGGGTTCGATTCCCTCCCTGCCCACCACATTTTTCCCTTATTTAACAATATGTTATAGGGATAGCCCGCACCGGCTAAGTTCGCATGCATTCGCTTAAATTCGCCCAAATGGCACGCTGAGTGTGCCATAATTGTGCCAAGGATCGGCATCTGCTTCAGAAGTAGTATTGTCTTAATTGCCGAAAATAGCCTGATTCTGATGGCCATAGCCAACTTTTCGGTCGCCGGGGCATCATGCTTTACAACTTCCGTTTGACAGTTATTTACACGAAAACCTGCTGATATTTCATAGCGGGTTTCCCACTC
>CAYTFI010000168.1:0-4134 GCA_964437065.1 uncultured Zetaproteobacteria bacterium
CGCATGGATTTTTTCCACCCCGTGATAAGCAAGCTTTGTGAAGCAATGGGTGTTGCTTCACAAGGCGCGATAGCTCGTTCAACCACAGGGTGGAAAAAATCATGCAGGCGCGTTGCTTGTTTCATGTTAAAAAGCAGAGCCCATAAGCAGCAAGTGCGGCATCAGGAAATTCTTACTGAGATTGCAGGGTTCAGGCGTGTTCAACAAATGCCGCTCAAAGCCATTCATTCAAAGCACATTGAACGCTTTAGTGTTGCCATGAGGCAGAGGCTGCTGGATAGGAACTGCGGTCTTGGAAAGGAATATCTAAAGCTGTTGGTGGATGAGATCACAGTAGAGGAAAACCAAGCCACCATAACAGGAAGCTACGCTTCTTTAGCTAATGCCTTGACCCAAACGAAAAAAGGCCCCCTCGAAAGAGTGCCCGGTTTTGTCCCGGACTGGCTCCCCATACAGGACTCGAACGAATGACTGAAAGCGGTCGAACCTGGTTTTGGGGAGAAGGTGTCGTTAATATGATAAACCAGCGTCCAGCGGGGCAGGCCCTTTGACAAATCTACCTCGACATCAACCGCCCTGGCATCAAGTCCGCGTAGGGAGGCGCTGGATAATCGTGATAACTTGATGCCACGCTACTTCTAGCCCGGACTATTCATAAATGCTGCCGCGCCCTCGCTTGTTCATTTGTCTGCAACAAATCCCTCGTCAGTCGTCCGTATGCACAGCTACGCACTTCTTCCTCGGAATCTGTTGTAGCCAAATGTCCGGCGCGATCATCACGGCGATTCATGAGTAGTCCGGGCTAGGGCTTGGCCATCTGTTTCAGTTGCTCCTCGAGTTCATGAACGCGTGCGTCGAGCGTCTGTAAATCTTCTTTCGCTTTTTTCAGCATGGCTTCCTGCACTTGCATGCGCTCGTGGGTGACGACGTCAAATTGTGATAATGCGCCTTCAATCACCGTGCGCACCTGCGCCTCGGCGCCCTGTTTCAGGCTGCCAAGCATGCGCAGGCCGCTGGCGATCTTTTCCGCCACGTCATCCAGCGGCTGGTTTTTGGTAGTCATATGATGTCCTCGCTTATGCGTAGTTGCGTTTATTGTACGGCCTTGTCCCTGACCTCGCCCTTTACGTATGCCTTTTTGCCTGATGGAAGCTTGATCATTAGCCAGTGCTCCACTTTGGTTCTTCTTGCCTCCAGCCTGGCGCCCGGACGAAACCAGCCCAGACGCGTTGACTGCGCTGTCGGTTTTGCCCGTATGTTATGATAGCCGGCGGAGTTAAAACGCTTGCTTCTTGAGATGGTTTTAAGCTTTTCGTGAATTACGTCGATAATGGCGCGTTCAACCGAGCTTTGCCTGGTGATGTCGCGAACTTTGATGTTCAGGGTGGTCAGGTGCGCTGTTTGTTGCGTTAAAGTAATAGCGCCATCCAGGTTCTCGTTGCTGAAGGCAATGGCATAGTCTTTTCCGTGCTGAATCTCCACCAGATCAATATCCAGTTTCATAGTGTGCAGGCAAATTTGCGTGGCGGCGAGGGTGGTGTGAACGCTGACCGGGAAGCTCTCTTCTTCTCCGGTCAGCTGATTTGCGGCAGCCTCAACCAGCGCGCCGGGAATGGCCGATAGCGCAGTGATCGCAGTGCAGGCCGGCAGCCCTGAGGCAATAATAAGACAGGTCAGAAAACGATACAATTTCACCTCCCCCATTTTTTCATATCCGAACGGGCCAGTCCCAGGTGATCAAGCACGCGGTCAACAAGGAAATCAATGATGTCATCCAGCGTTTCCGGCCGATGATAGAAGCCGGGCATGGCCGGCATGATATGTGCGCCCAGGCGCGCAAGCCTGAGCATGTTTTCAAGATGGATTGTTGAAAGCGGCGTTTCGCGGGGCGCCAGAATCAGTTGCCGCCTTTCTTTCAATATCACATCGGCGGACCGCTCAATCAAATTATCCGACGCCCCGCAGGCAATGCGCGCCAGCGCCCCCATTGAGCAGGGCATGATCACCATTCGCCTGATGCCCGCCGAGCCTGATGCAACGGGTGAAAACCAGTCCAGCAAGTCATAACAGGCAATGCCTGATTCGGGTATGTTGAGATGGCCGGCCAGCGCCGCCGCCGTCGCTTTCGGGCTTTCCGGGAAATCCGGCAGCGCCTCGTGCCGGATAACGATGCGCGCCGCATCAGACAGCAGAAGATGCTGACGCACGCCGGCCTCAGCCAGCCGTTGCACAAGGCGCAGGCCGTAGATCGCGCCGGAAGCGCCTGTCATGGCGACAATGATCGATTCTGCATTGCTGTCGGGTTGGTTCATGGCTGTATGGTCTGCTCCCTGCTAGCCTTTACATGGAAAAGCTTTCACCCAGATAAATCCTGCGCGCATCGGGGTGTTCGACAATTTCATCCGGTCTTCCCTGAACAATGATTTCTCCCGCATTCAACAAATACGCCCGATCGCAAATGGTAAGCGTATCACGAACATTATGATCTGTAATCAGGATACCAATGCCCTTGCTGCGTAAATCGGCAATAATGCTCTGAAGATCCTCGACTGCAATAGGGTCCACGCCTGCAAACGGCTCATCAAGCAGCAGAAAACGAGGCCGGGTCACCAGCGCCCGGGCAATTTCGGTGCGCCGTCTCTGACCGCCGGAAAGTGTGTACGCCTTTTGATGCTGCACATCCTCTATGCCCAGTTCCAGCAGCAGCCTTTCGATCTCTTCCTCGATCTGGATGTCCTGCAAATCCAGCGTTTCAAAGATTGCCAGCAGATTCTCGCGCACAGTCAGTTTGCGAAAAATGCTGGCTTCCTGCGGCAGATAGCCTATGCCTTTGCGGGCGCGCAGATACATGGGCAGATTGCTAATGTCCTGATCATCCAGAGCGATGCAGCCGCTGTCAGCGGCAATCAGGCCGCAAACCATGTAGAAACTGGTTGTTTTACCCGCCCCGTTCGGGCCCAGCAGGCCAATGCATTCACCGGAAAAAACATCAAGGTCAACATTCCTGACGATCTGTTTGTTGCCGTAGCTTTTATTCAGGCCATAGGCCGAGAGATGGTGCGTGGAGCTCATTTCTTCTATTTGGCGGCTGGCGGAACCGGTGTTTTTTTGTCAGCGGTTTCAATGGTCATGCGCACCTTGCCGCCTTTAACAGGAAACACCTCTGTTCGTTTTCTGGTCAGGTCGTGGATGATGGTTTCACCCTGGATTCGACCGCCCGGCTGCTCCAGCACGGCATTTCCAATCAGGGTGATTTTGTTTTGCTTCTGATCAAGTTTGGCCTTGTCGGCGCGTCCGGTATTTTCTCCCTGCAGGATTTTTACATGTCCGAATGCCTCGGCGCTTTCGAGTTGGCTCTTGTCTTGCCCGTAGCGCGCCTCCAGACGGTCGCAGTAGAGCACAAAGTCATCCCGCTTGAGGTGCACGTTGCCGCTGAATGTAACCAGGTTGCTTTTTTGAAGGATCTCCATGCGGGCGGCGTCAATCTGCATGGAGCCTGCCCATAACAGGCCAGGCAGCAATATGCCCGAGGCTATTGAAATGAAAAACAGGCGTGTCTTCATGATTTTACTCCTTGCCAGCGCAGGTCGGAATCCTCTATCCAGATGCCGTCCATGACGATCAGGCGTTCAGTGGTTCTGAGCAAGCGCAAATTTTTGCCATG
Source organism: uncultured Zetaproteobacteria bacterium (assembly GCA_964437065.1). GTDB lineage: Bacteria > Pseudomonadota > Zetaproteobacteria > Mariprofundales > Mariprofundaceae > Mariprofundus. The sequence goes on from CAYTFI010000168.1 coordinate 3,665, forward strand.
GCCGTGCATTGTTTGCCTTTCAAATCTGAATGCCCCGGGAATGCTGACTTCATTTTTTGAATTGCTGTAGAATATTTTTTCGCTGTAGATGCGCCATGTCGCATAGCGTATGGATACATTGCCTTCAAAGCGAATGTTCCTGCGCAGCGGATCAAACCATGCATGCTCGCTTTCAATGGGTATTTCCCGCTTTCCCTCAGTGCTCAGGATCAGTCTGGGCCGAATCAGATGCATCTGCCCGTCAAGCTGCTGCCTGGCCTGCTGCGCGCGCAGTTGCCAGAGCACCTTGCCATCCTTGCGCTCAACAATAACAGGACTTTCAACGCGTGTTTGCGGCTTGTCATCGCTGACCCCGGCGGGGGTGATTTCCTCCGGGCCGCCCATCCGCATAAGTGCAACTGCAATAACAACGCTGCCAAGCGATACGCACAGGCTTAGCCATTTAATAATGCGCCATTTATGCGACATGG
>CAYTFI010000169.1:0-4130 GCA_964437065.1 uncultured Zetaproteobacteria bacterium
GATAGAGCGGCCGCCTCCTAAGCGGCAGGCCACACGTTCGAATCGTGTCGAGGGCGCCAGTTAACACGGGATTAACACAAAAAAACAACATGCGCGTTGATCAGACACGCCTGTCTGAATTGTAACAGGAGGTGAGCTTATGGAAGATACATTGAACCCGGCGGTGCAGGTTCTCATTGAAGATGAGATGAAGCGCTCCTATCTTGACTACGCCATGAGCGTGATTGTCGGGCGGGCGTTGCCGGATGCGCGGGACGGCCTTAAGCCGGTGCACCGGCGCATTCTTTACGCCATGCAGGATCTGGGTTCCACGCATGACAAGCCATTCAAGAAATCCGCCCGCGTGGTTGGCGATGTGATTGGTAAATATCACCCGCATGGCGACACGGCTGTTTATGACGCCATGGTGCGCATGGCGCAGCCATGGAGCATGCGTCATCTGCTTGTTGACGGACAGGGCAACTTCGGCTCGGTCGATGGCGATTCGCCGGCGGCCATGCGTTATACCGAGGCGCGCATGTCCCGGCTGTCGGCGGAGTTATTGGCCGATATAGATAAAGACACGGTTGATTTTGCTCCCAACTATGATGAATCGCTGAAAGAACCCAGAGTTTTGCCGGCGCGCTATCCCAATCTTCTGGTCAATGGCTCGCAGGGCATTGCCGTGGGCATGGCGACCAACATCCCGCCGCACAATCTGGGCGAGGCGATTAATGCCGTGGTTGCGCTGATCCGCAATCCGGATATCGATGATGAAGAGCTGATGCAGATCATGCCTGGCCCGGATTTCCCCACCGGAGGCTTTATTTATGGCCGCAAGGGGATGCGGGATGCATTTTGCACCGGGCGCGGCTCCGTCACCATGCGCGCCAGAGCGCTGGTTGAAATTCATCCGCGCACCAGGCGCGAGGCCCTGATTATCACAGAATTGCCGTATCAGGTGAACAAGGCGAATCTGATCGAAAATATTGCGCACCTGGTGCGCGACAAGAAGCTCGAAGGCATTTCCGACATGCGCGACGAGTCGGATCGGGATGGCATGCGCATCGTGATCGAGCTGAAGAAAAGCGAAATCCCGGAGGTTGTGCTTAATAATCTTTACAAGCGCACGCAGCTGCAATGCAACTTTGGCTGTAATCAGCTGGCCCTGATTGACGGCCAGCCGAAGTTAAGCGGCACGCGCGGGTTGCTGCTGCACTTTCTTGATCATCGCCGTCAGGTGGTGACGCGGCGTTGCCTGTTTGATCTGGCCAAGGCCGAGGGGCGCGCCCACATTCTCGAAGGCCTGCTGATCGCACTGGATCATATCGACGAAGTGATCAGGTTGATTCGCGGCAGCCAGACTGCCGCCGAGGCCAAGGTCGGTCTGATGAACCGGTTTGGCCTGTCTGATAAACAGGCGCAGGCGATTCTTGATATGCGCCTGCACCGCCTGACCGGCCTTGAGCATGACAAAATCAAGGCCGAGTTTGATGAGATTCAAAAGTTGATTGCGCGCCTGAAGGCCATTCTGGCTGATGAAAAGCTGCTGATGGACGTGATTGTTGAAGAGCTGGAGGCCGTGCGCGACAAGTTCGCCGATCCGCGTCGCAGTGAGATCATGGATGAAACCGCCGAGTTGTCGGTTGAGGATCTGATCACGGAAGAGGATATGGTTGTCACCATTTCCAATGAAGGATATATCAAGCGCAATCCGGTGACGCTGTATCGGGCGCAGCGCCGGGGCGGCAAGGGCAAGAGGGCGATGGCGACGAAGGAAGAGGACTTCGTCACCCAGCTTATGGTTGCCTCAACGCATGATTATCTGCTCTTTTTCTCCGATCGCGGTCGCGTATTCCGCAAAAAGGTTTATGAGGTGCCGCAGGCCGGGCGCGCAACGCGCGGCAAGGCGCTGGTGAACCTGCTGCCGGTCGAGAAGGGTGAAAAAATATCAACGACGCTGGCCATTCGCGAGTTTGATGAGGGCCATTTCATCATTATGGCGACAAAGAACGGCATCATCAAGAAAACCAAACTGACGGAATATCAGAATATCCGCGCCAACGGCATTATCGCTATCAGAATTGATGAGGATGATGATCTGATCGGCGTCGTCGTATCCAATGGCGGGCAGGATATCATGCTCTCATCAAGCGGAGGCAAGGCCATTCGCTTCTCTGAAACAGATGCCAGGCCGATGGGTCGAAGTACGCGCGGCGTGACCGGCATGCGCATGCCCAAGGGCGTTCGGGTGATTTCCATGACTTTGGTTTCCGATCGCGCATCGCTGCTGGCCGTCTCGCAAAATGGCTTCGGCAAACGCACTTCGGTGGCGGAATACAATGTGCAGAAGCGTGGCGGGCAGGGCGTGTTCACGCTGAAAACAGGCGGCCGCAACGGAGAAATGATCGGCGCTTTGCTGGTGCTGGATGAAGATCAGGTGATGATGATGACCGATACCGGGCGGCTGGTGCGCATTCGCATGAATGGCGTCTCGGTGATTGGCCGCAATACCCAGGGCGTGAAGCTGATCGGCTGCAATGAGGGCGAGCGCGTGATTGGCGCAGTGCGCGTGGTTGAAAAGGCGGAAGACGATGAGGATGGGGCGGATGTTGCAGGAGATGCCGCTTGATCGACAGGCAGGCGCTGCGGCGTGATTTTGCGGCCATGCAGGCCGCCCTGGCGCGCCGCGACGCGGCAGTTGTCGGCCCGGACAGCCCCTGGGCGAGGGTGGCCGAACTGGATGCGTCTCAACGCCGGATCAAGACCGAATCAGAGGCCTTGCAGGCTGAACGCAATCGCGTATCGCGGCTGATCGGGCAAAAGAAGGGGGCCGGAGAAGACGCCGCCGCTGACATTGCCGCCATGGGAGAAGTTTCGCGCCGGGTGAAGGCGCTGGAGGCCGAGGCCAGGGCCGCCGAGGCCGAGTTTGCCGATGCGCTGCTGGAGATTCCCAATCCGCTGCATGACAGCGTGCCCGATGGCGTTAGCGAGGAAGACAATGTCGAATTGCGTCGCTGGGGCGAGGCCAGGCAGGATAAGGCGCCGCCGCACTGGGATATCGGCGCCGATCTCGGCATCCTCGATTTTGCCGCCGGCGCCGCGCTGGCCGGCAGCCGTTTTACTGTCCTGAGAGGGGCAGCGGCCAGACTGGAACGCGCCCTGATGCAGTTCATGCTTGATCTGCATGTTGATCAGCATGGCTATGAAGAGGTTTGGACGCCGGCCATCGTCAACAGAAAGACCATGACCGGAACGGGCCAACTGCCCAAATTCGCTGATGATCTTTATAAGCTTGAAGGGGAAGACGCCTTTCTGATTCCTACCGCCGAAGTGCCGGTAACAAACCTTTATCAGGATCAGATCCTTGCTGCCGATATGCTGCCGATACGCCATTGCGCCTATACGCCCTGTTTTCGCCGTGAAGCGGGCTCGGCGGGCCGCGATGTGCGCGGCATGATTCGCCAGCATCAGTTCGACAAGGTTGAGCTGGTGCATTTGACTACGCCCGAGCGGGAGTTTGCCGATCTGGATGAACTGACCATGCACGCCGAGGCCGTGCTTCAGGCCTTGGAGCTTCCTTACCGCGTGGTGGAGTTGTGCAGCGCCGATATCGGCTTTTCCGCCCGCAAAACCTTTGATCTGGAGGTTTGGCTGCCGGGCCAGAAGTGTTACCGTGAAATCTCGTCCTGTTCATCATTCGGCCAGTTTCAGGGGCGCCGGGCGGGCATTCGTTACCGCGATGAACATGGCAAGCCCCGGCCTGTCGTAACCATCAACGGCTCCGCCCTGGCCATTGGCCGTTGCCTGATCGCCATCCTTGAAAATGGCTGGCGACAGGACGGCTCAATAGCAATCCCCAAAGCGCTCCAGCCTTACGCCGGCGGCCTGAAAGTCATTTCCCCGCACGCTTGAACCGGACTCAGGCCCTTCAATCCATCGTCGTTCGTTAAAAAAATTTACAGCACTATAGGGACTTAACCTGAGGTAGGAGTAACCGTGATCAGCGGCTTTCACACTCCGGCAGAAAAGGAATGCCTGCGCATCCTGCTGCGGGGCGCACAACCTATCATCATCTGTCCGGCCCGCTCCATTGAACCTATATTCCTCAGTTGGAAGTGCGTGCAGGGTGTAAGATATTGATTTGAAGG
>CAYTFI010000170.1:0-4084 GCA_964437065.1 uncultured Zetaproteobacteria bacterium
GCATGAGACAATGAATACGATTTTATTCTCCGCGATAGCGGCTTCGTCCAACAAGTAAGCCCCACCATGAGCAAGAATGGGTGGATATTCGGAATTGCTTTTGAAATATCTAGCTTGGTATATCATGCGGTAACTACGGCGCACCTTTTCACTACTCCAAAAACCTTGAGCCAAATACATTTTCATACCCATAGGAATTGAAAATCAGAACCATCACCAAAACAAAAGGCACAAAGGAATAAACGGGAAAATCTATGGCCCATTGATTTCCATACCATCATCAGGTTCATCTCTCGGACTGCCACCACCACTCATGCTACCTCCACCCATATTATCACCCCTCAGAGCAGCGGCATCCTTCTTCACATCACGCCCATAAATATCAAAGTATTCAGCTGTCATTTTAATAAAGGTTCATGGTAACCATATTGATTGTAAGTGAAATGTTTCCGCATACATGGTTAGGATATGGGCATATAGGTTGAATCATCAGGAGGTTTACGTGACAACAATTACGACCATATTTACGAAACAACATCACCGCTGCGATGAACTGTTCGCCGATGCTGAGGCAGCTGTTGCGGATAAAAACTGGGAGCAGGCGGAACGGCTATTTACAGCTTTTGCACAGGCGATGGAATGCCATTTTGGCAATGAAGAACAGATTCTTTTCCCCGCCTTTGAGAATAAAACAGGCATGGCGTCGGGGCCGACGGGCGTGATGAAATACGAGCATAAGCAGATTCGCGGACTAATTGGTGAGATGAAAGATGATATCGGACAGAAAAATGCGGAGCACTACCTTGGCATTTCAGAAACCCTGCTGATTCTGATGCAACAGCATAATGCCAAGGAGGAGCACATGCTCTACGACATGTGTGACAATTCACTCGGCGATGCGGCGGAGCAGGTGCTGAAAAGCATGAAAGAAATCTAACCGGGCCATGATATGACTGAAAAACAGGTGCTGGATGTGCGCGGGCTGTCCTGCCCGGAGCCGGCTGATCTGATATTGCAGGCAATAAACGATCTTGCCGGCGGCCAGTATCTTGAAGTGCTGCACTATCAGGAGCCCAGGTTGTTTTTCCCCATGCTGACAAAGCGGGGCTTTGAATTTGTTGTGCGCAAGAACGATGCCTCCGGCGATGCCGAACCCGGCGTCAGGATCATAATCTGGAGGCGGCAGGATGCGGCGGCGCGGAACGCCGCAGCGGCTGACTCATGAGCGGCCCCGGTTATTCCGGACTTTCTCTGGATCAGGCGCCGCCCTTGTCCGCGCCGCTGCGGTTTTTTCTGACCGCGCCATTGTTTGGCATGGCCGCCGCCGTTCTGATGGCGATCAGCGGCCCGGATATTTTTATCTCCCGCTGGTCGCCGCAGATGCTTGCTTTAACCCATCTGATAACCCTTGGCTTTATTTCCATGGCGATGCTGGGGGCGGTGCAACAGTTGCTGCCGGTTCTGGCAGGCTCTCCGATCGCCCGGCCTGTTCTCATCGGCGCTGCGCTGCACCTGCTGCTTACGATCGGCGCAGCGCTGCTCGCGGCAGGCTTCTTACATGATAATGAACCGGCGCTCATTGCCGCCCTGCTGGCGCTGGCAGTCTGCATGGGGCTGTTTCTGGTCGTTACCATGCATTGCCTGTTTACGGCGAAGGCGGAATCGGATTCGGTGGCCGCCATGCGCCTGTCGGCGACCTCTCTGGCTGTTGCCGTTGTCGCAGGCGTCTGCATCGTATTGGGCCGCATGACCGATCCGCTTGTCCCGGCGCATGCCGCCCTGACGGATATTCATCCGGTCTGGGCCTTGTCGGGCTGGGTCGGGCTGATGTTTATCGGCGTCGGCTATAAGGTGGCGCCGATGTTCCAGCTGACGCCGGGGTATCCAAAGCCGGTGACGGCCTGGCTTGTCAGGGCAATCTTCGGATTATTGCTGCTTTATTCCGGCGTCCGTCTGATCAGGCCGGGGTTTGCGTCATGGCTGCTGCCTGCGCTGCCAGCCTGCTTCGTCGTGTTTGCCATCGTCACGCTTTCCCTGCAAGGCAGGAGACGCCGGCGCATCCCCGACGTCACGCTGGATTTCTGGAGGCTCGGCATGTTCTCAATCCTTGCGGTCGCGGCCCTCTGGGCCGTGCAACTGTCGCCGTCGCCCGTGCCGGCGGCCCTGGATGTGGAACTTGTCATTGGCATTGTCATCCTGATTGGCGTTGTCGTCTCACTGATTACCGGCATGCTTTATAAAATTATTCCGTTTCTGCTCTGGTTTCACCTGCAAAGCCGGCTCGATGAATATGTCAAACTTCCCAGCATGAAAGAGATGCTTCCGGACAAGCCGGCGCGGCGGCAACTTCACGTGCATATGATTTCCCTGGCGATGCTGATCATGGCGGCCGCCCTGCCATCAGGCTGGACGCTCTATCCGGCGGCGCTGCTTTTTGCCGCCTCATGCCTGATGCTGCTGCTGAATATTGTCGCTGCCTGCAGGCTTTACCGGACAACCTGCATCATGCTCGACAACCCGGGCGATTAACCGCCGTTTTTTGCCGTTTCTCCGCTCATGCCGCTTAACTCGACCCCGTATCGCACAGCGCCGATAGCAACGAGCAAGCTGCCGCCCGGCATTGGCTTTATTATCGGCAATGAAGGCGCTGAACGCTTCAGTTATTACGGCATGCGCGCCATTCTTGTTATATTTATGACGCAATACCTGCTGCATGCCGATGGCTCCGCCGCCATGCTTGACAAGGACGAGGCCAAGGGCTGGTTTCATCTGTTTGTTTCCGCAGTTTATTTCACGCCGGTGCTCGGCGCGCTGATTGCAGACGGCATGCTGGGAAAATATCGAACCATCATTCTGCTGTCGCTTGTTTATTGTCTCGGCCATTTCGCTCTGGCCGTGGATCATACGACCCTCGGACTGGCCATCGGGCTGGGCCTGATTGCACTGGGGGCGGGCGGCATCAAGCCCTGTGTTTCATCGCATGTCGGCGATCAGTTTGGCCGCTCGAACGAGCACCTGATTTCCCGCGTTTTCGGATGGTTCTATTTCGCCATCAATCTGGGGGCGTTTTTATCCATGCTGGCGACGCCGTGGCTGCTGAAGAGATTTGGCGCTTCAGTCGCCTTTGCCATTCCCGGCATGCTCATGCTGGTCGCCACGATCATCTTCTGGTCCGGGCGCCGCCGTTTCGCGCATGTTCCGGCCCAGGGCATGGGTTTCGTGCGCGACTGCCTGAGCGGGGAAGGCCTGAAAACACTCGGGCGGCTAAGTCTGATCTACGCATTTATCGCCATTTTCTGGGCATTGTTTGACCAGACCGGTTCAAGCTGGGTGTTGCAGGCCGGCGACATGGACCGAATTGTTTTCGGCCATGAAGTGCTCGCATCGCAGATGCAGGCGGCCAACCCGCTGCTCATCATGCTGCTGATTCCGCTGTTTTCATATGTGATTTATCCGGCGACAAATCGCCTGTTCGCCCTGACCGAATTGCGCAAAATAACCATTGGCATGTTTGTCACCGTCATCGCATTCGCCATTCCGACATGGCTGCAAATGCAGATTGACGCCGGACAGACGCCGTCTATTTTATGGCAGTTGGCGGCGTACGTGGCGCTGACCGGCGCTGAAGTGATGGTTTCCATCACCTGCCTGGAATTCTCTTATACGCAGGCGCCGAAAAGCATGAAGTCCTTTGTCATGGCCTTCTTCATGTTGTCCATTGCCGCCGGCAATCTGTTCACCGGGGCAGTAAACTTCCTTATTCGCAATGAAGATGGCAGCAGCAAACTGGCGGGGGCGGATTATTTCCTCTTCTTCACCGCCCTGATGCTGGTCACGGCGATTCTTTTTTCCATTGTTTCGAGCCGCTACAAGGGGAAGCGACACATTCACGGGTAAAAGGGAACGCAATATATTTTCATGACGCCCCACGCATCTACAGATGACTTTTCCACATTCCCGAATCGCTCTAAAAATAGCCCTCAATCCGCAAAAAACCCGTCCTCCTCTTCCCGAAGCAGATGGCCTAACGCGCGTTGTTTGTTTCATGTTAACGATCATCGCGCGAGTCGCCGCCCCGCATGAT
>CAYTFI010000171.1:0-4015 GCA_964437065.1 uncultured Zetaproteobacteria bacterium
CCATTGCTTCACAAGACTTGCTTATCACGGGGTGGAAAAAATCCATGCGCGTTAACGTGCGTTCCCGGTTCCCCTCACCCTTTGGCGCGACCGCCATCTTCCCGCAGATAGCTCTTCATATTTTCAACCATCTGCTTGTCAAGCAGCCCGATGCCATCGGGCTTGCCCTCGACATGCTGCTGAATTTCAGCGAAGCGCTTCTCCGCCTGCGGGTTGTCCCTGAGGCGGTTCACCCTGGTTGCCGCCACCTTGAAGGCGTCAAAGGTAAGCTCCCTGAAACCCAGCGCCTTCATCCGCTTGACCGCTTTCATCATCGACTCATTGCGAAACCGCGTCAAATCATCAGAGCCAATTTCAGCAAGCCCTTCCCGCCGGGCCCGGCGCTCCGCCGCCTTCTTGATGCCGCTGCGCACAAAATCCGGCGCATCATCGAGACGACTCCGGGCCTCTTCCGACCAGCGCGCCACGGCCTGCGGCGTCTGCCAAACTGCTCTGAGAATCTGTTCGGAAACGGTTCCCTCTTTCCGCCTTCGGGCCAACGCTTCCGCGTCCGCCTTATACAGATCAAACATAAAATCCACTGCCATTTCCGGCGTCCCGGACAGGCGGGCCTGAAGCAAATCCAGCGCGCCGGCCGACCACGCCATGTCGGGCCCTGAGTCCTGCCCTTCATCGCCAAGGCTCTCGACCTGATCCAGCAGCTTGCAATTCACCTCCAGATGGCCGCGTTCTGCTGCGATCTCCTCAATAATCTTGCGCATGGTGTCGCGTGTGAACAACGGCACTTCGAGCAATCGCTGCTCAGCCTCCGCCGTCCATACAATCGCCCTGTGTCCGGGCTCCGGCACAGTTGGCTCCGGCGGACGCTCGCCCGCATTCATCGCGGCATCACGCACGCCGGACAGGAACGCTTCATCAATATACGCCACGCCCGCCTCGCGCGCTTTTTTTTCAGTCATGCTGCGCACCATGGAGCGCATAAAGGCGGGAGCGCGCTTCACCCGCTCTCTGGCCCCGTCGCTCCAGCTTATCTCACTGCTCATCCACCCACCTTCCTGATCCGCATCTATTCGCGTTCATTCGCGGTTCGCTTTTTGTCTGCAAACGGAGATTCCGGCGTTCTGCCGCCGAAACGCGCCTGTCTTAATTCATCCATCAATTCCAGCGTCACCACGTCGCATTTCCTTTCCCGCGCCGCCTGCTCAACCCTGTTGCGAATCATCTTTCGCAGGAAAAACGGCAAGTTTGACAATCGGGCCTTCGCCTGCTCATTCCATGACAACGGCTGCACTCCGTCCGGCGACAGAGGCTGAATCACGGCCCCGCCCCGAGGCTCATAGTTGCACAAACGATCTTCGCCAAACAGATCGCCCGCCATGGCAAAGGGGCGCGCCCGGCAGCCGCCGCACAGAATTGCAAATTCGCACTGGCCGCATTTACCCGTCAGGCGGGGATTGCGAAGCTGCTGAAAGGTTTCCGAATTATCCCATATATCGGCGAACGACTGCTCATGCAGAGAGCCGACCGATTCTTCAATATAGGGACAAACGGTAACTGCGCCATGCGGCGTTACGCGACAGTAATGCAGCCCGGCAAGGCAACCGCCGCCCTCATAGCCCTGCGCCCTGGTCAACGGAGATTCGGGATCTTTCTGATAAGCCAGGCGCTTGAAATGCGGCGCACAGCGGGCGCGCACCATCATGCCGTCATACTGATCCTGCACATCCAGCAAATGCGACAGCACCTGCTCATATTGCAGGGGCGTAATATCCGTCACCCTTTCGCCCCGGCCGGTGCAGACCAGAAAGAAGAAATTCATCACCATCGCGCCCTGCCTGTGCGCCCATGCCATGATCTCATCTACCTGGCCGACATTGGCCTGATGGATGCTGGTATGAATCTGGAACGAGAGACCAAGCGTTCTGCAATTTTCAATGCCATCCATGGTGCGCTGCAAGGCCCCTGACCAGCCTCGGAATGCATCATGAAACTCGGGGGTTAATCCGTCGACGCTGATGCCTGCGCCGCTGACGCCGGCGTCAAGCAGGCGCTGTACATTCTTCATGGTGAGCAATGTCCCGTTGGTGCCAACCACGGTCATCAGGCCGAGGGCGGCGGCGTGGGCGCAAAGCTCGTAAATATCCGGCCGGAGCAATGGCTCGCCGCCGGTCAGCACCACCATGCAGGCAGGGTTGGCCTGCGAAATTTCCGTCAAAATGCGCTTGACCTGTTCGCTGTTCAGCTCATTGGCATCGCCGCAATCACGCGTGCTGGCGTCAAGATAGCAGTGGGCGCAGGCAAGATTGCAGCGCATGGTCAAATTCAGGGCGATGAGAAAGGGCTTGTGTTCTGTCACGACGTAGGCCAGAGATGCAAGGTCAGAATTTCCATTGCAACATTGCGCTTGCGCCTCCTTTCTCAGGCATCACTGCTGTCAAACGGGCATTTTTTCTGTTCGCCATACTGCGATTCAAAGCTGTTGCGGATTTCATTCATTAAATCATCCGTAATCTTCTCAATGCCCTTCTCCCTGGCATAAAGCTCCATCATCTGTCTGGCCATGGGCCGAACCTCATCAGGAATCTTCTCCAGCAATTCCAGTGCTTTGTTGCTCCACTGCATTAACTTCTCCTCCCTCATTTATATTGATCCGGGCATGATTCGGAATGGAATGAGCCGCCTGTTTCCCAAGCGCTGCCGGCCTTGTTCAGAGCCGTGAGTCCGACACGCTGATCTCCCCTCTCCCGGGCGCAGCGTTCCACCTCCCTGATCACCATGCCGCGTACGAAGTCCGGAATGCGCTCGATGCGTGACAATGCCTCCGCCTCCCACTCCATGTTCATATTCTGTCTGGCGGAGCCTTCGCCCCACTCTTCATACTTGGCGTCAATCAATGCATTGTCGATCCGGCCAACGCCTTTACGGGCGGCAAAGGACTCAATGCGCTGCCGGGTAAGCTGACGCATATACCCTTCCGGCACGTTCTCAATACGCTGCTCCGCCTCGTCGGTCCAGACAACCTTCGCATCGTGCCCGGCCTTCTGTTCCGTCGCCTTGCCCTGGCCTGCCATTGCAGTCATATCAGGCATGCCGCCGCCGGACTGCATCGCTCCCATCATGGCCTGCCTTGCCTCCGCCAGCCCTGCCTCACAGACCTCAAGCGTGATTTCGGCGCAGCCTTCGCGCCGGGCATACTCATCCACCCGCGCCCTGCTGGCGTCACGCATAAATCCGGCCGGCACGCGTTCAATGCGCTGCGTCGCCTGCTCGCTCCATGCCGGTTGAGCATCCGCCCCGGATGCAGGCTCTTCGGCTTCGACATCATCCCCCATCGCGCGACGTACAAAATCGGCTGTAATTGTTTTGCGCTTTTCAGTCAGCGCCAGCTTTTCGGCCCGCAGCTTGATGTGCTCGCGCGTTGATTCATCGGCAACGCTCTCCAGCACCTGCATCGCTTCCTTGCCCCAGAATACGGTGCGCGCATCAAAGGTCTGCTCGGCGCCCTGTTGCCCTGCCGCCGCCTGTTCCGCCGCCTGTTCCGCCGCCCTTTCAGCCTTGATTTGTTTGCGTTTGACCGCTGCCTGAGTCAGCAACCCCATAGCCTCCATGGCCTCGGCAGGCAGCAGATCGCCAATCGCTTCATCGACAATGCGGGTGCTGATCACGGTATGTCCATGATCCTGCGCATAACGAATAATTGCCATGCGCGCCATGCTTCTCACATGCTCCGGCACCGTTTCCATGCGCGCTTCGCCCTCCTCGGTCCAGGCCATCGTCTCGGCGGCCACCTGCTCCGCCCTGGGCCTGAATTCACGCGTAACAATCAACAGGTTGCAAGACGCCAGCCTGAGCAGATTTTCGGCATTGTTGCCAATATCCAGCTGCTCATCAGCATGAACACCGGTTTTGCCCAGCACCAGCAATGACGGGTTACGTTTTTTGATGTGCCTGAGAATCACCTCATAGGGCTTGCCCGACAGCAGCCTGGTGCTGATCTGTGTTTCATCCTCGGCGG
>CAYTFI010000172.1:0-1493 GCA_964437065.1 uncultured Zetaproteobacteria bacterium
ATGAATCGAATTCTTGTACTTTGCACGGGCAATATTTGTCGCTCGCCGCTGGCCGAGGCCTTGCTGGCCAGAGATTTGCCGGGCCTGGACGTCAGTTCGGCCGGCATTCATGCCGTGGTCGGGGCGCCCAGCCCAAGGCCCATGCAACTGCAGGCAAAAAAGCTTGGGGTCGATATATCGGGGCATTGCGGCAGGCAACTTCACAGCCCCGAACTGTTGGCCGCTGATATGATATTTGTCATGGAGCAAGATCAGCGCAATTATTTGCATCGCAGGTATCCGCATATCTACGGCAGGGTTTTCCTGCTCAGTCACTTCTGCGCCGGCGAGATGAAAGGGGTTGATGTTATTGATCCTTATCAACAGGATGATGCAGTGTTTGCCCGCTCTGCTGAAGCGATCGCTCATCATTGCAGGTTGATTGCAGATAAATTGACACTTATGACGGGAAGGAAGAAATAATGCGCTTTATTTGTCAAGGCAGGCTGCCTGAGTACTATGGTTTCAGCGTGAGTTGCCGGATTCCGGCTGTGCTGCTTGCAGCTGTCATGCTTTCTTCCTGCGCCGCCATGCATGACGGGCAGCCGGCGGAAAAGCAGCAGGTTGAGGCCATTGATGCAACAGTGGCGAGTGATGCGGAAACCGTCGTGGTTGAAGAAGCGCCTGCTGCTGAAGCGCCCCTTCCTGTTGCAACGCCTGAGGGCGTTGCGTCTGAAAATAGCCTGGCATTTCTACAGGAGGAAGACAGAGAGTACCACCTTGGCGTTGGCGATCGGATCAGTATCACTGTGTGGGACTATCCGAAGCTCTCGCGACAGGTTCAGATCAAGGAAACCGGTTCTATTTTTGCGCCGTATGCGGGCATGATTAAACTGGAAGGAAAAACGATTGAACAGGCGCGCCAGATTCTGATCAGGCGCTACAGTTCATATGTAAAAAATCCTCAGATAGATGTCGAGGTTTATGAATATGCCAGCAAGAAGCTGTATATTATCGGAGATCTGGATGTCTTCGGCGCCTCCAGACAGGTTGGCGCGCAGACATTCAAGGCTGATTCGGGCCAGGCGACATCAAATGCATTGCAGGTGTTTCCCGGCTTGCCGGGTTTAACGGGCGGGTTTGGCGCCGGCGCCGGCGTCGGCGCTGCTACGCCGTCAAGCGATGTGGCGATTATTGGCAAGAACAAAAAGGTCGGCGACGGCCAGCTTTCACGAGTGATTCCGATTCGTGGCAAGGTGACATTGTTTGAGGCCATGCTGGAGACCAATATTCTATCAAGCGATGTCAACTGGGCCAGTTCGTATATGTTGCGTAATAACGAAATCCTGCCGGTGGATTTTAAGCGGCTGATGGAGACCGGCGACCGGCGAACTGATCTGATGCTGCAAAACAGGGATATTCTCTACCTGCCAAGCACCAAGGATCAGAAGGTGTTTGTGTTGGGAGAGGTGGGCAAGCAGGCCATCGTGCCGCTGTACAAAAACAGGTTGAGT
>CAYTFI010000172.1:1593-4005 GCA_964437065.1 uncultured Zetaproteobacteria bacterium
GCGCTGCCAATGTCTGATCCGCAGCAGCTGACTGAAAAGCAGTATAGAAAACTGGGCGATTACTGGGAAATCGTTTTGCACCGGAAATGGTCGGTGCTGGCGATGGCGGTGGTCGTTTTCATCTGCGGCGTGCTCTATTCCTTCTCCAAGGATCCGGTTTACTCTTCATCGATGACCATCCAGATTCAGAGTGAAGAGATGGCTATGGCAGGCCCAAGCATCGGCCCTGCCGCCAGATTTGGCCGGGAAGACAAGCTGCAGACAAAAATCGCCGTCATTAAATCTCTTCCGGTCGCCATGCGCATTGTCAACAAGCTGAAGTTGAATTTTGTCCGCACGCTTATCGCAGGTCGCCCGGTCTGGATGAAAGTCGCTGATCGGGTCAAGTCGCTCTTTGGCGTGCATGTGCCGCTCACGCATGTTGACGTATCCGATTTCAGCGTTCCTGACGGGCAGCAGTTCGGCACGCTTCTGATTCGTTTTCTCGCCAACGGGCGCTTCATGCTTGAGGAGCCTGTCAGTGGAGAAAAGAAAGAGGTTGGCGTCCATGAGCCTGCTGTTATTGGCGGTTTCGGACTGACGATTACCGGCTTCTACGGCCCTGAAGGCACAGTTTACCGGGTTGGAACCGTTGCAGCCAGGCCGATTGCCAAAAGCATCCAGGCGCGCATGTATGCCCAGAAAACCGGCCCGGATATGCTCTATGTCAGTTTTTCCGATCCGGATGCGAAAAGGCCGGTAGCAGTGCTTCAGACATTGGCTCAGGTCTATGCGGAAGAAGAGATTGCTTTCAAGGGCGGCAAGCTGGGCAAAAAGATCAAGTTTTTACAGGAAATTCAGGACAGGGTGCAACGCGACCTGAACCGGATCGCCAGCGCAAAGGGCTCGGATGATCTGATTGGCAATGCCAGGGAAGAGGTGGTTCTCAAACAGATTAAAGGCCTGGGCGAGCGTTGGGGAGAAGGGGAATCGGAGGTGTTTCGAACACGCTATGCGCTGAATTACCTGAAAAATGTGAGCAGTGACAAGCTTGAAGCAGCCATGGCTTTTCTTGAAGTCCCTGCATCCATACAGGGACAGTTTGCAGAAGTCAGGGCCAAAATTGCAAGCCTGTCATTCAAGCGCCTTGAGTTGCTTAAGAAGGTTACATCGAAGTTCCCTTCCGTGATCGCAATTGATAACAAGCTGAGACATCTGCGGGCGAAGAGCAGGGGGTTTCGCAAAAAGGTTGTTGAGTCGCTGGAGCTGAAGATCAAGTTTTTGCAACAGCGACAGGAGAGAGATGTCAGCTACACAGTGCAACTGCAGAAGCGGTTTGCAGAAGACCCCCGGAAGTTGCAGCGGATCATCGAACGGCAATCTCAAAACGCCTCGCTAAAATCATTATTGAAACGGGTTGTCGAGAGCAAGCAGAAGGCGAGCATTGATCGGGCGATTATTGTCTCTGACGTACGTGTCATAGAACCGCCGCAGGCCTCATCCAGGCCGATCCGCCCCAACAGAATGAATGACATGCTGGCGGCTCTGGCCGCTGCTCTTGCAGCGGGTCTGGGACTGGGCGTGCTGCTTGAGAATATGGATCGCTCTGTCAAAAGCATTACGGAGCTTGAACAGAAGCTGGGGCTGGCCGTGTTTGGCTCCATCCCGCAGGTTGACACAGTCGGGAACGGCACATCCAAACTGGTGACCATCAGCAGCCCCCGCTCAGCTGAGAGCGAGGCCTATCGCTCAATGCGAACCAATATTCAGTTCGCCAACCTGGAAAAAACAATTCAGACAGTTATTTTGACCAGTGCAACGCCGGGTGAAGGCAAAACAACCACAACAGGCAACCTGGCTGTTACGCTGGCCAATTCCGGCCTGAAAACCCTGCTGGTGGATTGCGATATCCGCAAGCCCATGGTGCACAATTTCTTTGGCCTGTCGCGTGAATCGGGGCTTTCCGATATCCTCATTCACCGGGCGAACTGGCGAGAAATGGTTTTATCTTCAGGCGTGGAAAATCTGGACATTGTCACAGCCGGTTCCATCCCGCCAAACCCGTCGGAATTGCTTGGTTCAGAATCCATGACCCGGTTCCTCGATCAGGTCAAGGCGGAATACCAGATGGTTTTGCTGGATGTCCCTCCCATTCTGGTGGTGACTGACGCGGTGCTGCTGGGGCCGAAAGTCGATGGCCTGTTCCTGATTGTCCGGGCCAATCATGCGCCAATGGATCTGGTACAACGGGCGCTCACCCAGCTGAACACCGTTCATCTCAAGCCGATCGGCGCCATATTCAACGGCTTCAGGATCGCTCACGGTTACGGCTATAAAAAATATGGCAAATACCGCAAATATGGCGGTTACGGTTATTCCAAATATGGCTATTACAGTCACGATTATGGCGAAAAGGGGAAAAGCGGTTGAAAG
>CAYTFI010000173.1:0-4003 GCA_964437065.1 uncultured Zetaproteobacteria bacterium
AGCGAATCAAGAGCTTGCGCCATGTGGGTGCTTCCAACTGAGGAATATAGGTTAAAAGCCCTTTCACCTGATCCCCTGTCAGGCTAATATCGTACCCGGCCATCTGCTCCCTCCTTAGTTTTTGATATGTCGTAACACCAAACCTAACGCGCATGGATTTTTTCCACCCTGCGATAAGCAAGTCTTGTGAAGCAATGGGTGTTGCTTCACAAGACGCGATAGTCCAATCAATCACAGGGTGGAAAAAATCATGCAGGCCTGTCTGCGCCTGCCTGTGCGTTGCACGCAGACAGGTGCGTTCACGCACAGGCAGGCGCGTTGTTTGTTTCATGTTAAAAACCGTTGGCTATGGCTCTTGCCTCTTGCTGCGGTTTTCTATTGCCCGATCAATCACTGATTCATCACGATTATTAATCACAATAGAGCAATCGCGGAAACTTCACCGCGATTGTCCGGATCTATCTTCACCCCCCGACATAAACAAGCCCTGAACGTTTCCGTATTTGCTCCTGACACGGAGAGAAATATGAACGCTCATACCTCTGTCATTGCCGGCATCGGCCCGGTTGCAACGATTATACTGGCAGCGCTTCTGCTGGGTGAATCAATGACAGGATTGCAGATCGGCGGAGCGATTCTGGTTGTGGCCGGCGTATTGCTGCTCGGATTTATCCGCAGATCGTCATAAAAAAACAGATGGCTGACCTTGGCGAGCAACCATTTTCTGTTATGGCTTGAAAGCACTGGTTGAATTGGAGACGCCATTCCGATGTTCAACCCGGCTGCGCCGGAATTTTATGGGAGTTGCGTGAAACTCTCCTCTATTTGTGGATCGCTCTCTTCACGATCAACCTGCAGATCCCTTGGAGCCTCCACGCCTATACGCACCTGTTTGCCTTTCACGCTTAATATCTGAACCCGGATTCTGTCCCCAATAGCGATCGCATCGCCCTTCTTTCGTGTCAAAATAAGCATTCGCACACCTCAAAACTATTAATAGACGTAAAGGCGATAAAATGCAAGCCCGGTTTTTTTCAGGATGTCTCAGGCAGGCGCGCACCTAAATTGAATCGGCCACCATCGTGCCAAGCAGCAGAGTCAGATAGATAATTGAATAGGCGAATACGCGCATGTCACAGTCTCTCTGCGAGCAGAGAAAGCGTATGCTCATAAACACAAACAGGGCGCCAAGCGCAACGGATACTGCCAGATAAATGCTGCCGGCCATGCCAATAAACCAAGGCGTCATGGCGACCGGAATCAGTGCAATGGTATAAAGCACGATCCTGATCTTTGTAGCCCGCACGCCGCAGGCCACCGGAATCACAGGCACTTTGGCGCGGGCGTAGTCTTCACGGTATTTCAACGCCAGACTCAATGCATGCGGTTGCTGCCACACCACCATAATAGCAAACATGACCCAGGCGGGGGCGTTCAGCTCGCCCGTAACAGCGGCATAACCCACCATCGGCGGCGCCGCCCCGGCAATGCCGCCAAACTGATTGGCCCAGGGCGTTCTGCGCTTAAGCCATATGGTGTAAACGCCAACATAACCAACCACGCCGACGGCAGTGACCATGGCCGCCAGAATGTTCACCGTCCAGGCCATCAATACAACGGCAAGAATCGTTAGCGACAAGCCAACCCATAGCACTTTGCCGACCGAGACGCTGCCTGCGGCCAAAGGGCGTGAACTTGTTCGCTGCATCAGTCGGTCAATATCGCGATCATAGTAGTTGTTAAGCATGCACGAACCGGCCGTCGCCATCCCCAATGTCAAAAAGGCGGGCAAAATAATACTCCAGTGCGGCAACACGCCATGATTGCCAAAATAAATGCCGCTCAGAACAGCGACAAGCGCCAGCCCGACTATCCCCGGCTTGGTCAGGGAAATGTATTCGGCAAGCGCCGATTTCATTGCGACAGGCTGTTCAGTCAATGATTGACTCATCACTTGCCGGCGCTCAACGTCATTATGATGATTCAGGCGAAGTCGCCGTCTTCCCCGGCATGCAGGCGCTTTGCCTGTTTCATGTTGGGGCAATCCATCGCATGCCGGCTTGGGCAGTTACATCCATTAGAAGGCGGGGGGCTGAACAGTTACGATCTGATAATCATTTGTTCAGCACGATTGCAAGCTCGATAATTGTGGCGACAATAAGAATCAGCGCTGGAATTTTAAGCATTAACGGCAGCTTGATTACCTTTCTTGACATTTCGCGCAGTATCGGGGTAAGGCGCGTTTTCATTTCCAGTATCACTTTGGTTTCCTGCTCAAGAATGCGAGCAAAGATTGTGTAGGCCAGTTGCTGCTGCTGGCTCATTACAGTGGCAAAATCATTCTGGGAAAGTTTATAAACCACGCAATCCTTCCTGGCGACAACATCCGCTGATGTTTTTTCGTTGTTCAAAAAGGACATCTCGCCAAATATCGTTCCCTCTTTAATTTCGGCGATTTTGATGCTGCCGTCAGCTCTCGTTCTGTCCTCGACGCTGGCCACGCCGGATCGCAATATGTGGAGCGTGCCTCCCGCTTCTCCCTGGCTAATGATGTTTTCACCCTTATTAAAGGACTCCTCTTTGATGCATCCGAGAGCCGTGCGCTCATCATCTGTCAGCTCGCTGACTAATACTTTCTGCTCCAACCATTCAAAATCAATGCTCATTTTATCTCCTTAATCCCGTGTTGTCCGGCGCAAATCTGATTCGTTCAGACCGGCAAGAATAATCTGCACGCCGGTTTTTTTCAGGCGAACGGGCGACATTGTCACATGTTTTTTCTTTATTGCAAAATCTTGTAGGCGCATAAGCCACGTAGCGGCTCCATAAACTGAAGCGGGAAGGCCGCTCGCCGCTCAGACGTTTCGCAACGGCCGGAAGGCGAACATGTACACCGCCAAAACCCGGAATCTCAATGCGGCAGATGCTTTTTTATGCGTGAAGGAAGCGGGCGGATGCAGTAGCATAGGCCGAACATTTAACCCAAGATCCGTTGTTAAATGTAGATGCGGGGTGCAAGCATCAGGTTCGTGTGGAAGGTCGGGAAATCATGCATTCACTTCGCTGGTGATAAATGATGCCTTCGTAAAAAGGCATCAGACGCGCCCATGGACGGGCGCGCAAATCAATGGCTTACAACGTAAGCCATTGATTTGTAAGGAAAGTGAAAACCGCGTTTTTCGCTTTTCGTGGAGTAAAAAGGCCACGGACGGACTTTTTACGACTTCATCATAAATGATTTTCTGAAATACTGACGGGTCAAGGGATTGCAGCGTGAGCCGCATGTCAATGGCGGATATTGGGTATTAAACAGGAAAAGATCTATGCTGACAGCTTACATGGCGACATTTGCACTGGGGTTTTTTGGCAGCCTGCATTGCATTGGCATGTGCGGCGGCCTTGTTTCCGCGCTGGGCATGACCCGTTCCAGAATATGGTGGTCGGGGCTTGCTGCTTATCAGGCGGGACGCCTGTTGACCTATTCCCTGCTGGGCCTGGCGGCAGGGCTGCTCGGAATATCGCTGCAACAGCTAAGCGGCCTTGGACAGATGCAATTTGCCTTAACGCTGCTGGCCGGATTGATGATGATTACGTTTGGCCTGAATCTTGCCGGTTTGATGCCGGATCCTTTTCTCCGCCTGACAGCGCGCATCAATGCGGGTCTCGGCTTTGCCGGCAGAATAAAACAGGCTGCCTCAAGCAACGCTCGAATCAGCTGGTTTGGCGTCGGGCTGGCCAACGGTCTGTTGCCCTGCGGGCTGGTCTATGCGGCTTTAAGCCTGAGCCTTGCTTCCGGCGGAACATGGCGACCTGCATTGATGATGACCGCTTTTGGCCTGGGCACGGTTCCCGCCATGATGTTTTCTCCCCTGCTTGTGCGATCACTGGCCCCCGGGCAGCGAGGCCGGGTGATGAAAGCCCTGGGCGTGCTGATTGTGATATTCGGCCTGTTCACCATGAGCCGCGGCGCAGGCGGGATGTAGGGTGTTGGTTTAACATGAAA
>CAYTFI010000174.1:0-3976 GCA_964437065.1 uncultured Zetaproteobacteria bacterium
ACCGGCTAACCTCTTTTGTCTCGTCTTAATATGCATACAATTTAGAACACTACACCAGGAGGATGCTTTACCGTGCAAGTCAGGAATATTTCCACTGCGCCATTTGGCGGGCAGCGACCGGGTACGTCAGGGCTGCGCAAAAAGGTAAGGGAGTTTCAGCAGCCCCATTATCTGGAGAACTTCGTTCAGTCTGTTTTTGATTCGATTGGCGACTTTTCCGGGCGGACGCTGGTTGTTGGCGGTGATGGCCGTTATTATAATCTTCAGGCCATTCAGGTGATTGTGAAAATGGCGGCGGCGAATGGCTTTGGCCGGGCGCTGGTGGGGCAGGGCGGCATTCTTTCAACGCCGGCTGCGTCCTGCGTGATCCGCAAATATCAGGCTTTTGGCGGACTTATCCTTTCAGCCAGCCATAATCCGGCCGGCCCGGACGAGGATTTCGGCATCAAATACAACATTGGCAACGGCGGCCCGGCGCCGGAAGCCGTGACCGAAGCGATCTATGCCCGCACTCAGACTGTTGAAGCGTATAAAACCATCAACTGCGATGATATTGATCTGGACAGGAAAGGCAGCTTCGATCTGGCCGGCATGCAGGTCGAGGTTATTGATCCCGTAGCCGATTACGTCGGACTGATGCAATCGCTGTTTGATTTTGATGCGATTCGCACATTGCTGAGCGGTGATTTCTCGATGGTCTTCGACGCCATGCATGCGGTGACAGGCCCTTATGCGAAGGCGACGCTCGAAGGCTTGCTGGGAGCGCCTGCCGGCACGGTGATGAATGGCGAGCCGAAAGAGGATTTTGGCGGCGGCCATCCAGACCCGAATCTCACTTATGCGCATGAACTGGTGGAAATCCTGTATGGCGACGAGGCGCCTGATTTCGCTGCAGCTTCCGATGGCGATGGCGATCGTAACATGATTTTAGGCAACCATTTTTTTGTCACCCCCAGTGATTCCCTGGCTGTGATCGCGGCCAATGCCGGGCTGGCGCCGGGATACAGGGATGGCATTCGCGGCGTGGCGCGATCAATGCCTACCTCGGCGGCGGTGGATCGGGTGGCCGATGCGCTCGGTCTGGATTGCTATGAAACGCCGACCGGCTGGAAATTCTTCGGTAATTTGATGGATGCGGAAAAAGTGACGCTGTGCGGAGAGGAATCTTTCGGCACGGGCTCGAATCATGTGCGTGAGAAAGACGGGCTGTGGGCAGTGCTGTTCTGGCTGAATATTCTGGCTGTGCGCCGGCAGTCGGTTGAATCGATTCTGATTGATCACTGGCGGAAATTCGGGCGCAATTATTATTCCCGGCACGATTATGAGGGCGTGGATTGTGCTGCCGCTGCACAGGTGTTGCAGCATGTTCGCGACCAGTTTGGCGCCTTGCCGGGCAAGCTGCTTGCTGGCCGTGCAGTGAAGGCCTGCGATGATTTTTCATATGCCGATCCGGTGGATGGCAGCGTTAGCGAGAATCAGGGCGTGCGCATTCTGTTCGCGGATGGTTCGCGAATTATTTTCCGGCTTTCCGGCACCGGCACCAGCGGCGCAACGATTCGTCTGTATCTGGAATCATTTGAAGCCGACAGCAGCAGGCAGGGGCTGGACGCGCAGGATGCGCTGGCGGATATGATTGCGGCGGCTGGCCGGGTGTCGCAACTGCGAGAGCTGAGCGGACGCGACAAACCAACCGTTATTACCTGATACGCATCTGCTCAGATTGCCCCTGATTCAATATCTGAGCGCGATAAACAGGAGCGAGGATTTTTAATGAATAAACCGGTTTTATCTTCTGAGGCCCGGGCGATTCTGGAAGCGCGAAGTTATGATCCGTTTGCCTGGCTGGGCGTGCATGAGCGTGCGAAGGGCGGCGTGATTGTTCGCGCGTTCAAGCCCAGGGCGGAAAAAATGTGGTTGGTTCCGGATGGCGGGCGAGCGCAGGCCATGAAGCGCATTGAAGGCAGCGATTTTTTTGAGAAGCAATGGAAGGGGGGTGATTTTGGCAGGCCATACCGCTTTCGCATTGAAGACGGCGCGGGCCATAGATGGGAAGAGCATGATGTCTATCGCTTCGGCCCGTTTCTTGGCGAGATGGATTTGCACCTGATCGGCGAGGGCAATCATTTTGAGAAATATCGACAGATGGGCGCGCACCTGCGTGAGCACGAAGGGATCAATGGCGTTGGTTTCGCCGTCTGGGCGCCGGCTGCCGATCGAGTCAGCGTAGTGGGCAATTTTAATCACTGGGATGGCCACGAACATCAGATGCGCATGCGAGGCGCCTCCGGCGTCTGGGAATTATTTGTTCCGGGCCTGTGTCAGGGCGAAACCTACAAGTTTGAAATCCGCGCCAAAAATGGCGATGTGTTTGAAAAGACCGATCCCTATGCCCGGCAAATGGAATTGCGCCCGGCCACGGCCAGCATTGTGCACAACTGCAAGGCCTATTCATGGTCGGACGGGCAGTGGCTTGTTGACAGACCGGCGCTCCAGGCTGCAGACCGGGCGATGAGCATTTACGAAGTGCATCTCGGCTCCTGGCGGCGTAATGGAAATGATGGCGGAGCATATCTGAGCTACCGGGAGTTGGCGCATCAGCTGGTCGAATACTGCCAGTGGATGGGTTACACCCATATTGAGCTGATGCCTGTCACCGAACACCCGTTTGACGGTTCCTGGGGTTACCAGACCGTCGGTTATTTCGCCCCGACCAGCCGCTTTGGAGCACCGGATGATTTCCGTTATTTCGTCGATTATTGTCATCAGAAGGGCATCGGCGTGTTTCTGGACTGGGTGCCGGCCCACTTTCCCAAGGATGCGCACGGGCTGGCGCGCTTTGACGGCACGCCGTTGTATGAGCATGCAGATCCGATGTTGGGCGAACATAAGGACTGGGGCACGTATATTTTCAATTTTGGCCGCAACGAAGTGCGCAACTTTCTTATTGCGTCAGCGCTGTTCTGGCTCGATGAATTTCATATTGACGGCCTGCGCGTGGATGCCGTGGCTTCAATGCTGTATCTGGATTATTCGCGCCGGGAGGGTGAGTGGAAGCCCAATAAATATGGCGGTCGTGAAAATCTGGAAGCGGTTGAATTTCTCAAGCAGTTTAATCATCTGGTGCATGAGCGTTTTCCCGGCGTCGTGACCATGGCTGAGGAATCCACCTCGTGGCCGATGGTGTCGCGCCCGACTTATCTCGGCGGTCTGGGCTTTACGATGAAATGGAATATGGGCTGGATGAATGACACATTGAGCTATTTCGGGAATGACCCGATTCACCGGTCCCATCATCATCACGCTCTGACCTTTTCCATGGTTTACGCCTTTAGCGAAAATTTTATTTTACCCTTCTCGCATGATGAAGTGGTGCATGGCAAAGGCTCGATGCCGCAGAAAATGCCCGGTGACGACTGGCAGAAATTTGCTAATCTGCGTCTGCTTTATGCCTATTTGTATTCCCATCCGGGTAAAAAACTCCAGTTCATGGGGCTTGAATTCGGCCAGTGGCCGGAATGGAACCACGACACATCGCTGTCGTGGGATCAGTCCAACTTTATGCCGCATCGCGGCCTGCAATTATTGATGCGCGATTTGAATCATCTGTATAAAGATGTGCCGGCCTTGCACGAAGTGGACTTTGACAGCGCCGGATTCCAATGGCTGGACTGTGATGATTCCGAGCGCTCGATTCTAAGCTATATTCGCCGTGACAAGCACGGCGGGACGGTGATCGTGGCATTAAATATGACTCCGGTGGTCAGGGGCGACTATCGCCTGGGCGTGCCGGCGGCCGGGTATTACAGGGAAGTGATAAATACCGATTCTGAAATCTATGGCGGTTCCAATATCGGCAATGCCGGCGGCGTGGCTTCACAACAGGCGGAGTGGATGGGTCAGCCGCATTCCATAAGCATCATCCTGCCGCCGCTGTCTTGCGTGATTTTGCAGCCGCAAGAGTTATAAGGATTATTAT
>CAYTFI010000175.1:0-3975 GCA_964437065.1 uncultured Zetaproteobacteria bacterium
ATCGCTGATATTTCTCTGAGGTCATTGGAAGCATATTCGAACATCCATCATGATCGCAATTCATAGATTCAACAGTTGAAAATGGCCTGAAATCAACCAACTCCAATCAGAACTGTTTCGCGTCGGCTCAATATCTCCCATATTTGGCATATAACTTGCTGTTTTTTTAAAGAATTTGCCCCATGCCATTCGCATGTGGAATATTGTCCAGGGTGTTCTTCAGCAAACAATTGCCACGAGATATTATTCCTGTAAGTGAAAGGTTATTTTATATAAACGCTCAGACAGGAGTTTTCCAGATGAACCTTCTAGCCAACCTGAAAGTACGCGAAAAATTATTGATCGGATTTGGCCTGCTTGTCCTGATCTTTGTGGCCTCGTCCCTGTACACCCTGAGCCAGATGTCCGTTGCCAATGAGGCCAGCCGCGCCATTGCCGAGAAAAACATGCCTGCCTGGGACGGGGTCATGGAAGTCAAGATGGAACTGGTTATGGGGAGCCTGAAGTTTGAAAAGGTCATGAGCGGCGATGGATCGACTGGCAAAGAAAAGATGTTCGAACGCTGGAATGAGGCAAAATGGCACGCCCAGGCCCTGCTGGATGGCGGTGAAAAGGATGGTGTCAGATATTTGCCGGTTGAAGAGCCCAGGATACGAGACATCATGAAAGATATCCTCGCAGACCTGGATGCGTTTGCCGCGCTGGCTGAGCAACGTTATCAGGTCAGCCAGGGCAAGGCTTCCGCAGCCGGGGCGGGAAGCGCTCCGGATCAGGACTTTGAGGAGCAGTTTGACCATATGATAAATGATCTGGAGACGGCTGAGGTCGAGATTGTAACGATGGTCGCCGAGGGGAACGCGCAGGTTCAGAAGGTGTTCGAATCGGAGCGCCGCTCTGTCATCATGGCGCTCATCATTATGTTGCTGTCCAGTCTGGTCATCGCCGTCTATATCAGTCAGCGGGTTGTCGCCCGACCGCTGATGAAAATCACGGAGATTGTCCAGAATGTCGCCAATGGCGATCTGACCAAAAATACCGAGATCAGATCTCAGGACGAAATCGGACTGATGGCCGAGGCCATTAACACCATGACCGGCAAACTGTCCACGCTTGTAGGGCGGTTGCAGCAAGCAGGCATTCAGGTGGCCGGTTCGGTCACCGAGATTGCCTCCTCCGCCAGGGAGCAGGAAGCGACCGCCGCCGAGCATGCAGCCACCACCAATCAGGTTGCCGCCTCGGTCAAGGAAATCGCCTCCACATCCCGACAACTGGGACAAACAACCGAAGAGGTGACCCATCTTGCCAGGGGAACGGCGGCATCCGCCGCCGATGGTCAGGTGCTGCTGACCAGCCTGGACGCCACCATGAACCGCATGGCCGAGGCTTCCGGAAGCATCGCCGACAAGCTGGCGGCGCTGAATGAGAAGGCCGGCAACATCGGCGATATGGTCACCACCATCAACAAGGTGGCTGATCAAACCAATCTGCTGTCGCTCAATGCAGCCATCGAAGCTGAAAAGGCCGGTGAATATGGCCGTGGCTTTGCTGTCGTGGCTACCGAAATAAGACGCCTGGCGGATCAAACCGCCGTAGCCACCTATGATATCGAGCAGATGGTCAGCGAGGTACAATCGGCCGTATCAGCCGGCGTCATGAGCATGGACAAGTTCTCGGAAGAGATTCACGGCAGCGTTACGGCAGCCAAACAGGCCGGCGCGCAACTGGAGAGCATTATCGAGCAGGCGCAGGCTCTGGCGCCGCATATTGAATCCGTAAACGAGGGGCTGCAGGCGCAGGTCGAGGGCGCAGGCCAGATCGATGAGGCCATGATGAATCTGAGCGACGCGGCGCAGCAAAGCGCGGAGTTGGTTCGCCAGTCCAATAACGCCATTTCCGACCTGAGTGAGGCCGCCCGCAACCTGCAGGGGGCCGCCGCCATCTTTAAGGTGAAGAGCTGATGAGCCAGGGCTTGCTCACCAAAACGACTGACGACAAAAAAGGGTGAAGGCATGCGATTCATCACGTCATCAATGCAGTTCAAAAGTCTGAAGGGGAAATTACTCACGGGATTTCTGTTTATCGGCCTGTTTCCCCTGATGATCGTGGGCGTCCTGTCATACCAGAGCAGTCGCGACGCCCTTCTGGAAAGAACGGGAAGCTTTCTCCAGCTACAGGCAATGGCAGTCCTGGACAGGATCAACCAAAACCTGTTTGATCGCTACAGGGATGTACAGACCTTTGCTTTCAATCCCAAAGCGCTGGGCAGCCGCGAGGATATCACCGATGCGGCCAATTTTTTTACCACGACCTATGGCGTTTACGACATCATGCTGGTGGTTGATGTGAGCGGAACCATTCTCGGGGTCAATACAGTGGCGCATGACGGCACGCCTCTGAACACATCCGGGTTCATCGGCAAAAGCGTCAAGGGAGAGAAATGGTTTGAAGACATTGTCAGCGGCTCCGTAAAGGCCGGAGAAAGCTTCTACAGCGATCTCGAAGAGGACAAATGGGTGGCCCGGGCGTACCACAACCGTGGCCTCAGCCTCAATTTTTCGGCCCCTGTTTTTGACAGGAACGGAAGGCTTGTCCGGATCTGGTCCAATCGCGCTTCCAGAGAACGGATTATCGGCAAAATCATGGAGCAGTCACGGCAGGATCTGAAAGATAACGGCATCGCCACGGTGGAAACCCAGTTGCTGCACAAAACGGGCGTGCTCGTGGATGATTACGATCCCAAGGCAATCATGTCTGATTTCAACCTTGCCGATGCCGGTCTGACAGCGGCCCAAAAGGCTATAAACGGGAACAGCGGTCATGTGATCGAAATTCACAAGCGCCGCAAAATCGCCCAGGTCAACGGCTACGCCGCTTCCAGGAGTCTTCCGGGATTTCCCGGCAATGGCTGGAGCGCCCTCGTGCGTCAGGACGCCTCGGAAGTTTATGCCGAAATTGCGAAAGTCAGAAATATCATGATTATGATTGCAGTCATTGCGGCTGGAGTCATTGCAGCTCTGGCCGTCTGGATCGCCGCAGGGTTGACAAAGCCTCTTGAGAAAACGGTGCGCGTGCTTGAAGCCGTGGCAGCCGGGGATTTGACCGCCAGGCTGGTCATCGACTCCAGAGACGAACTCGGTCGCATGGGCAAAGCCATTAACGCCATGACCGGTAAACTGTCCGCGCTTGTAGGGCGGTTGCAGCAATCAGGCATTCAGGTGGCCGGTTCGGTCACCGGGATTGCCTCTTCCGCCAGGGAGCAGGAAGCGACCGCCGCCGAGCATGCAGCCACCACCAATCAGGTTGCCGCCTCGGTCAAGGAAATCGCCTCCACATCCCGACAACTGGGACAAACAACCGAAGAGGTGACCCATCTTGCCAGGGGAACGGCGGCATCCGCCGCCGATGGTCAGGTGCTGCTGACCAGCCTGGACGCCACCATGAACCGCATGGCCGAGGCTTCCGGAAGCATCGCCGACAAGCTGGCGGCGCTGAATGAGAAGGCCGGCAACATCGGCGATATGGTCACCACCATCAACAAGGTGGCTGATCAAAC
Source organism: uncultured Zetaproteobacteria bacterium (assembly GCA_964437065.1). Taxonomy (GTDB): domain Bacteria; phylum Pseudomonadota; class Zetaproteobacteria; order Mariprofundales; family Mariprofundaceae; genus Mariprofundus. The sequence goes on from CAYTFI010000175.1 coordinate 3,554, forward strand.
CAATCTGCTGTCGCTCAATGCAGCCATCGAAGCTGAAAAGGCCGGTGAATATGGCCGTGGCTTTGCTGTCGTGGCTACCGAAATAAGACGCCTGGCGGATCAAACCGCCGTAGCCACCTATGATATCGAGCAGATGGTCAGCGAGGTACAATCGGCCGTATCAGCCGGCGTCATGAGCATGGACAAGTTCTCGGAAGAGATTCACGGCAGCGTTACGGCAGCCAAACAGGCCGGCGCGCAACTGGAGAGCATTATCGAGCAGGCGCAGGCTCTGGCGCCGCATATTGAATCCGTAAACGAGGGGCTGCAGGCGCAGGTCGAGGGCGCAGGCCAGATCGATGAGGCCATGATGAATCTGAGCGACGCGGCGCAGCAAAGCGCGGAGTTGGTTCGCCAGTCCAATAACGCCATTTCCGACCTGA
>CAYTFI010000176.1:0-3972 GCA_964437065.1 uncultured Zetaproteobacteria bacterium
AGGTCTACTATTGATGCAAAAAGGCGTCAGGAACCCTTAAGGGCAAGCCACTCCTGCAACTGCTTCTCGTTCACGATTTCAATGCCGAGTTCGCGCGCCTTTTCAAGCTTTGAGCCGGCATTGGGACCGGCCACAATGTAATCCGTTTTCTTCGATACGAATGCTGCGGGCCTGGCGCCCAGCGCCCTGAGCTTTTCCTGCGCCTGCTGGCGGGACATCGAAGTCAGGCTGCCGGTTACAACAACCGTTTTTCCCGCCAGCGGGTGATTCGCGGCTGATCTGACAGTCTCTGCCTCCGGCCAGACATTCATGGCTTTGAGGTCAGCCAGCACCTGACGGTTATGCGGCTCGGCAAAAAAGGCGATGAGGCTGGCAGCCACTTCCGGCCCGATATCCGACACCTGTTGCAGCACATCTTCATCGGCGGCCATGACGGCCTCCATATTGCCGAAATGCGCAGCCAGTGCATGGCTGGTGGCCTGGCCGACATGACGGATACCGAGCGCATGCAGAAACCGGGCCAGAGGCCTTGCCCGGCTGGCATCAATGGCGGCCTTCAGGTTCTCCACCTTTTTTTCGCCCATGCCGGAAAATGTCTCCAGCACCCCATAGTCCAGCCGGTAGATGTCGGCGACGGACTTCAGCATGCCCTCATCCACAAGCCGGGCCACGAGCTTTTCGCCCATACCCTCAATATCCATGCATGTGCGTGAAACAAAATGCCTGAGCCGCTCCTTCAGCTGCGCCGGACACGACAATCCGCCCGAACAGCGGATAGCAACCTCGCCTTCAATGTGGAACACTGCCGCACCACATACCGGACATGCCTCCGGCGCCACCACCTCTTGCCGCTGACTGGCAGGTCCAGAGACTTTGACCACCTCCGGAATCACGTCACCGGCCCGGCGCACAATCACCTGATCCCCGGCATGCACGTCCTTGCGCGCCAGCTCATCGACGTTGTGCAGCGTGGCGCTGGAAACCGTTACGCCGCCGACGTGCACCGGCTGCATTTTGGCCACCGGCGTGACCACCCCGGTGCGCCCGACCTGCCAGATAATTTGCTCTACCGTGGTAACGGCTTCTTCGGCCGGGAATTTGCAGGCGATGGCCCAGCGCGGCGAGCGCGCCACTGCTCCCAGCTTCTGCTGCAAATCAAATTCGTTAACCTTGCAAACCAATCCGTCGATCTCGTAATCAAGCGCTTCCCGGCGTTCAAGACATGCGCCGTAACAGTTCAGCACGGCATCCACATCGGGCAATATCTCATATGACTGCACCGGAAAGCCAAGCGACTGCAGGCGATCCAGCAACGCCTGCTGGCTGTCCGCCAGCGCCCCGCCGCCCAGCCCGGCGCCATAGGCAAAAAATCCCAGAGGACGCGCCCTGCTCACTTTCGGATCAATCTGGCGCATCGAGCCGGCTGCGGCATTGCGCGGATTGGCAAAGCTTCGCCCACCCTTTTCCTGCTGCGCGGCATTCAACTCGGCAAATGCCTTTTTCGGCATATAAACCTCGCCGCGCACCTCCAGCACTTCAGGCACATCCCCCTTCAGCAGCCACGGAATATCAGCAATGGTGCGGGCGTTGGCGGTGACATCCTCGCCGGTTTCACCATCGCCGCGCGTGGCCGCATGATGCAGCCGGCCATCGGCATACGTCAGGTTTACAGCCAGCCCGTCGATCTTCGGCTCAGTGATATACGTGTAATGCGCAGCACCCAGCGCCTGCGATACGCGCCTGTCGAAATCGCGTAATTCGTCCGCATGAAAGACATTGGCCAGCGATAGCAGTGGCTGGCCGTGGCGGCGCGGTTTAAAGCTGGTGGCTGGCGGTGCGCCGACGAGCTGCGTCGGCGAATCGGCCGGCACAGGCTCGCCCAGCCCCTCTTCCAAAAGCTGCAATTCACGCAGCAGCCGATCGTATTCCGCGTCCGGGATGACCGGGGCATCAAGAATATAGTAACGGTAGTTGTGTTCGACCAGCTCGGTTCGCAGCCGGTCTATTCGCCGCCTGACGCTTTCTGTCACCCCTGAGCCGGCTCGGCAAGCAGAGCCTCGATTTCACCCATGACAGGTTGCGACGTCCACTCCACAGCGCCAATATGGTGATGCCGGATCACACCCTTGCGGTCGATGATAAAGGACTCCGGAAAGCGGAATACGCCATACAGATGCGAAATCTCGCTTTTCCTGTCGTGCAGGATCTGGAACGGCAGTTGATACTCGCGCACGAACCCGGCCAGGCTATCGGCATCCCGGTCCACGGAGACGGCGACAACCCTGAAGCCTTTGTCCTTCAGCCTGTTATACAGCGAGGCCATTGAAGGCATTTCCCGGCGGCAGGGCGGGCACCAGGTGGCCCAGAAGTTGAGAAGCACAACGCCATCCTTCGGTAAAGACTGCATGTTTCCTGCCAGATCGGGCAATGTGAACGGAAGGGCCGGCTTGCCCAGTTCCGCCCGCGGTTGCCTGCCCGGCATGCCATACCAGGCAGCCAGCCCGACGATGGCAATGATGCCGGCCATGGCCAGCCAGCGCTTCAGCATGATGCGCCGCCGCCCGCCAGCGCCTGCCTCAGGGCGGGCAGGCCCAGTCGATGTCTGAACTGCACTTCGCCATTGATCAGGATGACGGGCACGTCCAGGCCGTAGCGCTTCAGCAGCCGGGCATCGCCATCCACATCCACTGCCTGCCAGTTGCACAGGCCCTCACTGGCCGCCTGCGCCACCACCAGCTTCGCTTCATCACACAGGGGACATTGCCGGCGGCTCATGACTTCGACCAGAGGCAGATGCGCCATTATTTCCCTGCCCTGTGCTGCGGCAGCCGCAGAATAATAAACACCTGGTTTCCATGCCGGTCCAGCATGATCTGTAGCACGTCTCCCGGCTTGAAGCTGCGCCACAGCTTGTTGAAATCGGCCACATTACGCACGGGCTGACGATTGATGCGGTAGAGAACATCTCCCGGCACAATGCCGGCACGCGCCGCCACGGAGCCCGGGCGCACCTTGCGCACCACTGCGCCTGCCTTGACCCGCGTGCGCAGCGATTCCGCCATATCCCCGGTAAGATTCTGCAAAGCCAGCCCCAGCGCCGGCGCCTTGCCTTGCGCGCCCTTCCCTGATGCGGCGACTTCCTCAGCCATTTCCTCAACGGTCACCGGGATAACCCGGCGCTTGCCGTTGCGGACAATCTCCACACGCACCGTATCGCCGGGCTTGTGCCGGGCGACGCGAATGGGCAGATCATGCACGCGCTTAATGGCCTCGCCATCGAGGCCGATGATGACATCGCCGGCCTGAATGCCTGCCTTGTCGGCCGCAGAGCCGGCCTCCACCTGACGCACCAGCGCACCTTTCGTGTTTTTCAGCCCCAGCGCCTTCATCGTTTCCTTGCTCACCCTGTCGATATGCACGCCAAGCTTGGCCCGCCGTACATGTCCTGTCGCCTTCAATTCATTGATAACGGGCCGAATCAGGTTGATGGGTATGGCGAATCCGATACCGTTGTTGCCGCCGCTACGCGAATAGATGGCGGTGTTGATACCAATGACTTCACCACGGGTGTTAAACAGCGGCCCGCCGGAATTGCCGGGATTGATGGCGGCATCGGTCTGAATAAAACTGTCATAGGGACCGGCGCCAATAACGCGCCCCTTGGCGGAAACAATGCCCGCCGTCACGGTCTGCTCCAGACCGAATGGATTGCCTATGGCTACAACCCAGTCGCCAACCCGCAGGCTGTCCGAATCACCGAGCCTGACCCTGGGCAGATTGCTGCTGTCGATCTTGAGCAGGGCCAGATCAAGCTTGGGGTCGGTGCCGATGATTTTCGCTTTCATCTCCTCGCCATTGCTTGTCTTGATAATGATTTCATCCGCGCCTTCCACCACATGATTGTTGGTCACGACATAGCCATCCGAAGAAATAATGAAGCCGGAACCCAGGGCATGGGTTTCCTGCTGTGGC
>CAYTFI010000177.1:0-3958 GCA_964437065.1 uncultured Zetaproteobacteria bacterium
TCCCATATTTAACGGCTTTCTTAATATACATGCAATTTAGAACACTACACTAGTACCTCTCAAGCGCCCGCTCATAAATCTCGATCTCATGCTTATCGCGCATCGCAGCCATCCAGCGGGCGAAACGGGCAGTCCCCTTGGCCTCTCTGACTTGCAGGATAATATTGGCTTTCTGCTTGTCGAACTCATCATCAGGCGCTGCAATGATCTTCTCAACACGGATAGCAGCCACGCCCTGAGGCACTTCGACTGTCGTCTCAAGCCATTCACCCTGATTGCCAAGAAATGCCTGCTTTAATGCTTCGGGGGTTAACCAGACGGCATTGTCACCTGTTCCATTGATGCGAACAGGCTTGGAAATATATTTTTCCTGACCATATTCTTCGGCCAGCGCAGCAAGCGACTTGCCACTGGTCTGGCGGATTTTATCCGCCAGCTTACGCGCCTCTTTGCGCGCAGCATCTCTCTTGGCATCCGCCATTGCACTGGCTGACACCTTGTCAAAAGCCATCACCTCCGGTTCATTGCGTTCAATAACCTCAAAGGCGACAAAATGGCCCTTTGCGGTCTCTTCAATCTCAATGGTCTGCCCCGGCAAGGTGGAGAAGGCCTTGGCGCGCAAATCGGCATCCGAGAGCAGGGGATTGGCGCCGGCTTCATCCATGCTCACCGGCCCAATGGCATCAAGCTTCAGATTCAGATCGCCGGCCGCAGCCTTGAGTGAATCCTCCATGCCCAGCGCATCATCCAGATCCTGTGAAAGCTTGTACGCCTCCTCGGCAGCGCGGGCGCGAATCAAATCATCCTTTAACTGATCCCTGACCTCATCGAACTTCTTTGTTCCGGACTTCCGGATTCCCTCCAGGCGAATCAGATGGTAGCCAAATTGCGTCTCAACAATATCGCTGGTGTCGCCCTTGCTCATTGAAAATACGGCCTTGTCAAATGCAGGCGCCATAGCCCCCTTCCTGAACCAGCCCAGATCGCCGCCATCCTTTGCACCTGCATCTTCCGAGGCTTCGTCGGCAACTTTGGCAAATGCTTCACCCGCCTTGATGCGGGCCTGAATGGCCTCAATTCTTTTGCGTGCGGCAACCTGCGCTTCGGCTGTCGCGTCTTTCCCGATGCGAACAAGAATATGGCGGGCATGACGCTGTTCTTCTTCAACAAACTCAGCCAGCCGCTCCTCATAGGCGGCTTTTAGTTCAGCTTCATCGACACTGATGTCCTTTGCCAGTTCATCGGGATTGATCTCCACCGCATTAAGACGAATTCTCAACGGGGAACGGTAGTCATTCTTATGCGAGTCATACCATGCCCTGGCTCCTGCCTCATCCATTTTAACGCTGTCGAGCAGCTTGTCCGGATCGACAATGATGGCCTGTAAAACACGCTGTTCATAGTCGTGATCAAAGCGTTCACGAATTTCTTTTTCGCTCACGCGGGCTGAGCCGGACAGCGCCTTCTGCAAGGCGTCAACCTTCATATTCAGGCGCAAATCATTTTCGTAATCCCTGGATGAACCAAAGCCCATGTTCCGGGTCAGTATCTGGTAACGCCGGGGATCAAATCCGCTGGCGCTCTGAAAGGCCGGGTTGGCCCGAATGCTCGCCGCCACGACGGGCTCGGGCGCAGCCAGTCCCAGTTCCGATGCAACCGAAAACATAATGCGGCGGTTAACCAGCGTCTGCACGGTTGAATCCTTAAGGTGCAGCGAGTCAAGCAATTCTTTCGAATACTGTTTGCCAAGGGCCTGACGGTAGGCATTTTTCTGCCGCTCCAGGGCTTGTCGAAATTCATTGGCTGTAATGGGCTTGCCATCAACCTCGGCAACAGGCTCCGAGCGTCCGCCCAAAAAATAATCGCCAACGCCCCACAAAACAAATGACAGCGCAATGCCGCCAAGCAGTAGTTTGGCCAGCCATGATTGCGCCTGATTACGCATGGATTCGAGCATGATCGCCCCCGCAATATTGTGTTCACATAAAACCGGCAATGCGTCTGCATGATTTCCTGATAATCGCGTCCGTAAATAGCCGTAACGCGCTTGTTAGAAAACGATCCGATGTCAACAAAGGCCCGGTGCAACATCTCGCCAGCACACAGATATTCCGGGTTTGAAAAACAGGCGGACGCCTTGCATTTCCGCCATTTTTTGCGGAGGCGGCACGCTACCCATGTGTCGTATATGGCGCAAGAAAGAAGAAGGCCGGAAAGCAAACAGCATTGCTTTCCGGGATACAGTCCATATCATGGAGTGAAAATAATACTGCGCGTCAGGAGGTTGCTATGAAAATATTCTGGCTGTTTATCATGATTGGTCTGCTCGCGCCGGCGGGCGGCCTGGCTCGTGCGGCGGCAAACGATCAGAAAACCCAGCAGTTGATCAATGAGTTAAAGGCGCTGACCGATCAGGCCGAACAAAGCCGCTCGGCCAGCTATCGCTTTATTGATCAACTGCGCGACCTGACCGCCCGCTATGACTGGCCCTGGAGCAGGCAGATTCTTTTTGATGATTTTGGAGACGGAGATTTTAGGCGAAACCCTGCATGGAACAGCAATTCCGATGCCTTCTGGGTGAGCCGCAGCGTTGGCTTGCGCACACAAGTGTCGGCAGAAAAACGCAGCGCCGCCCGCGAGCCTTCATCTGAAGAGGCCATGATTGGCTTGCTGCTGGGAAGCGTTCTCAAACAAAAAAGCAACCAACCAGTCGCCAGCAAGCGGGGCCGGGCTGAAATATACGCAGCAACGCCAATCAGCAATGCCTTCGCCATCGCGCTTGAATTAGGCTCGCTGGGCCGGGGTTCGCATGGCGGCTCATTTGAATGGGGTCCCTATCAGGCGCAATCCCTCGATTCCGGCTATCGGCTCATGTATCAGGGGGGAAGCCGCCCTGTATTGAAACTGCTCCGTTTTCGCTCCGGCGCATCGTCCGTCATCGATCTGTATGAGCATGGAAGCCTGCTTGAAGACGGCGCAATGCATAAAATCGAGTGGCAGCGGGCGCATGGCGGACGAATGACCGTTCTGCTTGATGGCAGACAAATTATTCAGGTGCAGGACAGAAGCTACCGCCACCCCTTCAGCGGCTTTATCATGACAAACCGCGGCGGTGATTATGCCGTGCGCTCCATCTCAATATTTGGCAGCGGCGGCTCATAGTCCGGCGCCTTCGTCAAATCATGCTCTGGCTGAGGAATATTAATCTGGCCCGGATTATTCTTGAATCGCCGTGATGATTGCGCCTGCCTGTGCGTGCCGCACGCAGACAGGCAAGGACACGGCAGCATTTATGAATAATCCGGGCTAACTTCTTGAATTTACGCGGCTCTCTATATCTTCAAATGCTTGTTCAACTCGCCCTTGAAATCTCCGGCTGCAAACCCCATATAATAAGATGCCGGGGTAAGAAACCGGTAAAACATCATCAATAAGGAGGTGTGTTATGACTCTGATGAGATGGGCTCCCTGGCAGGAGCTGGAAAACATGAACCGTCAACTTGGAAGCCTGTTTGACGACAGCCATTTCGGCATATCAACTGATGCCGGGCAGTGGACGCCGAGAGTGGATATTCGGGAAACCGAAGACGCGCTGCTGGTGCAGGCTGAATTGCCGGGCATTGAAAAAAAAGACGTTCATCTTGAAGTGAAGAACGACGTACTGACGCTGTCCGGCGAGCGCCGCTACGAGAAAGATGTGAAGGAGGAGAATGTCCACCGCGTTGAACGCGCTTATGGCAAGTTCTATCGCAGCTTCAGCCTTCCGGGCAATGTGGATGCCGGCAAGGTTGACGCAAGCATGGATCATGGCGTGCTAAAGATTCGACTGCCGAAACGCGAAAGCGCCAAACCAAAAGCAATCTCCATTCACTAACAGGAAACAGCGCGCCTGCATGATTTTTTCCACCCTGTAATAATGATTACAGGGTGGGGGGAATCTATGCGTGTTAACATGAAA
>CAYTFI010000178.1:0-447 GCA_964437065.1 uncultured Zetaproteobacteria bacterium
CCATTGCTTCACAAGACTTGCTTATCACGGGGTGGAAAAATCCATGCGCGTTAGTGACAGGCGTTGGATGCCACCAGGCGACCAGCGGCAGCAACCATCTCCCTCCATCTTATCCAAGGCAAACCATAGCCCATCAAAGACGGCTTATCATGTGATTTTTGGTAAGTTTACGGGTCGGAAGCGGAGATGCTCGCGTTGCCTATGTCCAGGCCGGCAGCCACTGATCGCCTTCTTTTGTCGCCGGGACTGCTCCCCCGTTCAAGCGGGCCTCGTTCATATCTACCCCCGGCCCCGACATCGGGGAGATGCGCAACCGGATGCAAAGCCAAACTGTGCAGTGAACGCCGAGGCATCCCCGCGCTAACGCGCATGGAAGACGTTAAGTCACAATTGTTTACATAAAGGCGAAAAGCCTAACGCGAAGAAGGGAGTGACATTAAGTCACAA
>CAYTFI010000178.1:547-3948 GCA_964437065.1 uncultured Zetaproteobacteria bacterium
TTGTTTACATAAAAGCGAAAAGCCTAACGCGAAGAAGGGAGTGACATTAAGTCACAATTGTTTACATAAAAGCGAAAAGCCTAACGCGAAGAAGGGAGTGACATTAAGTCACTCCCTTCTTCTTGTTGGTACCGAGGACTGGAGTCGAACCAGCACGTCCGTGAAGACACTGGCACCTGAAGCCAGCGCGTCTACCAATTCCGCCACCTCGGCGTAGTCTTCGCCCGATATTGGCGGGCTGTGAGCGGCGCGCAATCTTAGAATGGAGCACCTTAGTGTCAAGAAAGAAAAACTCGAAATCAACTCAAAAAACATCGCCCGGCAAATCCGGCGCCCGAAGCGCATCTGCGGCCCGCTCCGGGGACAGGAAGCCGACAGGAAAGCGCTATCAGGGCGATCGCCGGTCTGACACGGACATGCGAGCGCAGAAAGATGGCAAAGCAAAATCACCCTGGTCGAGAGTGCGCAGCAAGGCGCAGCAGTACTGGACGGGCAAGGTTTCGGCGCATCCGGACGGCTTCGGCTTTGTTGATGTGGCGGGGCGCGACAAGGGCTTCTTTCTGCCGCACGAGCAGATGCGTGACCTGATGCATGGCGACACGGTTGAAGTGCGCGCCGTACGCTTTCGCGGGCGCGAAGCAGCCGAGGTGATCCGCATCGTTGAGCATGCGTCAACGCTGCTGATTGGCCAGTTTCTGATTCAGGGCGGCATTGGCATTGTCAAACCGCGCTCAAGCAAAATGCCGCAAACGATTCTGATCAAGCGCGATGATGCCGGCGGCGCGCATGATGGAGACTGGGTGCGGATCGTCATTCAGCGCGGCCCCGGCCATTTGCGCGGCCGCGTGAAGGAAGTGCTGGGCGATCAGTTGTCGCCATCGCGCCTGATTGATCTGGTTGTGGCCGAACAGCAGCTGGACGAGGAGTTTCCAGCGCCCGTAAACGCTGAAGCCGATCATTTTTCTGACCGGGTTGAAGAAAAGGATATGCCGGGGCGCAAGGATTTGAGGCATCTCCCCTTTGTCACCATTGACGGCGAGGACGCACGGGATTTTGATGATGCCATTTGCGTGATTCCGCGCGGCGATGGCTTTGAGGCCTGGGTCGCCATCGCCGATGTCGCCCATTATGTCAGGCCGGGATCGGCGCTGGATAAAGAGGCATTAAGCCGCTCCAACTCCTTCTATTTCCCCGATCGCGTCATTCCCATGCTGCCTGAAAAGCTGTCTAACGGGCTGTGTTCGCTCAACCCGCATGTGCCGCGACTGGCCATGACCGTGCGCATGCGTTTTGACGCCAATGGCAAGCGCCGCGCCATTCAGGTTTATGAATCGACGATCCGTTCACAGGCGCGGCTGACTTACGCGCAGGCGGCCAAATGGCTGCATGAACGGGACGCGTCAGCCATCGACAACAACACGATTCGGGACATGCTTGATGACGCCGCGCGGCTGTTTGGCAAGCTGGCGAGCAGGCGCGGGAAGCGCGGGGCGCTTGATCTTGATATGCCGGAAGTGCGCGCCCGGCTGGTGGATGACAAGGTTGTCGGCATGTGCGAGGCGCCGCGCAATATTGCGCATCGGCTGATTGAGGAGATGATGCTGGCCGCCAATACGGCCGTGGCCGAATATATGGAACAGCGCCAGTGCGCCCTGCTCTACCGCGTGCATCCGCCGCCGGAGCGCGAGGCGATTGAAACGCTGAACGAATTTCTCGCTCCCTTCGGCATGTTTGTTCCCTTGCCCAAGGCCAAAGAGGCGGACGCCCATGTGAAGCCGGGACATATGCAGCGGGTACTTGAGCAGTCCGAAGGCAAGCCGTTTGCGCATGTATTGCACCGGCTGGTGCTGCGCTCGATGCAGCAGGCCAAATATTCACCGGTCAATGAGGGGCATTTCGGGCTGGCCTATAAATCCTACGCCCATTTCACCAGTCCGATTCGAAGATATGCCGATCTGATTGTGCATCGCCGGCTGAAAGCGCTGATTAAGGGAGAAAATCCTAACAAGGCGCAGCATGAGAATACGCTGGCGGCAATCGGGGAGCAGACCTCAACGCAGGAGCGCATCCAGCAGCGCGCCGAATGGGATACGCAGGCCATGCTGGCCGCCCTGTTCCATAGCAAAGATGTCGGCAAGGCGATGCCGGCGCGCATTTCCGGGCTGACCAAACGGCGTATTTTCTTTGAGCTGGAGCCGAGCATGGCCGAATGCTCGCTAAGCGTGGATGAGCTCTCCGGCGCCTTTGCGCTGGATGAAACAGGCCACAGGCTGGCTGCCCGGCGCGGCGGTCGCGCCTATCATCTGGGCGATCAGCTGGATGTGATCATCGAATCCACCGACCCGGTGCGCGGGCAGATTAATGTTCGCCTCGCCGAATAGGGGGCGCAGCGCTTGCACTGGCTCGCCCGTCCTCTTTTCTGAGCACCCCCGCGCCGCCCATGCGCCAGAGCACGACGCCGCCGGGCGCCGCCACGATCACCATCACCAGCACCCAGAGCATGGCCATGGCCGCCGCCGCTTCGCTGCTGCCGCCGAGCAATCCGGCCAGCCCGACATAACCGGCTTCGCGAATGCCAAAGCCATTAAATGAGATCGGCAGCGCAGATGCCAGTGCGACAAGGCAAACCATGAAGCCATAGGCGAACCAGCCAAGTTCAAGGCCCACTGCCATGCCAAGAAAAACATGCGCCTGGATCACCAGCGCCTGAAATAACAGCGACAGCAGCAGGGCCTTCCACCAGGCCGCACGGAAGGGCGCATCCAGCAGCGGCAGATGCTTCCAGCCGGAGAACCTGCCTTGCCAGCTTAAGCCCTGCAGGCGCGGCCACCACAGCGGCGTTAGCAGCAAGATCAGCCATAGCGCCGCGACGGCGGCATTCCATGTCCATATCCACAGCGGCGGCAGTTCAAGAAAGGCCATCGACACAGAGGCCAGCAGGCCAAGGGCAAAAACCCCGTTAATGCGCTCAAGAATAACGCTCGCCGCCGCCTGCCAGCCTGCACCTTCCCGCCCTTTCGCCATCAGCCAGCCGCGCGCCACGTCGCCGCCTATGATGGATGGCAAAAACAGGCTGAGAAACATGCCGAGGAAATAGAGCTGGATTTTTCTCCGGATGATCACGGCCAGTCCCAGCCCCCGCGCCAGCCAGCTCCAGCGAATAGCAGAAAGAACCTGGCCGCTGAACAGGCACAGACTGGCGGCGGCGACCCATCGCCAGTCAGCCAGAAGCAGACGCCGGCCAATCGCCGGCATATTCAGTCCCCAGACAAGATAAGCCAGCATCAGAGCTGACAGAAGAAGCTTAGCCCAGAGCATTTTTCAAAAACGCAAATGAATGCAAATAATTAACATGAAACAAATAACGCGGTTGCATGATTTTTTCCGCTCTGTGATTGATT
>CAYTFI010000179.1:0-3931 GCA_964437065.1 uncultured Zetaproteobacteria bacterium
ATTGTGGCCAGCGTGTCCGCCTGCGATGGCGAGGCGGTACGCGTCCGTGCCGCCGATGGTGTCAAGTGCCCGCGCTGCTGGAACGTGGGCACCCCGGCGCAGCCGGAGCATGAGATTCACAATGAACTGTGTCCGCGCTGTTTTGAGGTGATCACCGCCTGACCAGCTGTATTTTGGCGCACACGAATGAGCATTTGTTTGCATTCTGTCATAAAAATAAGCTAAAGTTCCTGTATATCGGACATATAGGGAAAGGGGCTGGAGACTATTGGCTCACCCAACAGGAGGCTTTCCCATGTTAATTGACCGTAGCCGCCAAAAGATGATCCATGCGATCATCTATTTTACTGAAAATACAAAACAATGCGGTAAGACCAAGCTCCACAAGCTTCTTTATCTGCTGGATTTTGAGCACTTCAAGCAAACCGGCCGCAGTGTCACCGGCCTAGACTACTATGCATGGAAAATGGGCCCGGTTCCCATCACTTTGCAGAATGAGCTGGATGATCCCCAAGAGGATTTCCGCGCTGCGATCGGCCTTTCCTGTGAACAGGTTATTGACCTGCCAAGGCTAAAGTTTGAACCCAAATGTAAATTCAACCCTGCCCTGTTCAGTAAGCGAGAGCTGGATCTTTTGCACAGTATTGCTGAGCAATATAAGAATCAGACCGCCAATGAAATGGTCGAAGTAACCCATAATGAAAATCATGCATGGGCAAAAATCTGGCAGAATGGTGAAGGCAACAACGAGCGTATCCCTTATGAAGTGGCGCTTTCCGGCGATGAAGAAGAATTTCACCGCATTACCGACCTTGCAGCAGAACACCGGGAGATTCGGGCCAATTACGCATGATACCGGGCGCCGTCCTGCATGATCCCCAGTTCAGGTTCAAGGACGGTAAAACAGGGAATAAACTGTTTGTGATTCTCAACGATGGAACGGCAGGATTTTATGTTGCCGTTCGCACCACTTCTCAGGCCAAAGGCAAAAGCACATCAGAGGGCTGTCATCTGAAAGACTGGCAACAAAATTTCTTCGTGCCGACAAACAAGGGGTGTTTCAATAAGGATACCTGGATTTGCCTTGATGATTTCTACGAATTTGACGTAACTGAATTATTGAAGGGCCATTTTTCCGGCAGGATCAAGGAGGTGGGAAAGCTTTCACCTGCTCTACTGCAAGCATTGATCGATTGTGCTCTGCAAAGTGACGACATCACTGGTCTGCAAAAGCACGCTATTCAAAGCTGATCCGCGTTTCCTCCTTCCATGCATCTCGGTTAGGCTCCCGCAGGGTTGAGGAGGAGCAATGCCCGCTCCGAGCCAGGTCGGGAAAGGGATATGGTAATGTGCCAGAGAGAGCTGCCTTGTTGGCTACCAATGCTTGCGGCGGATGTGAAGGAAGCATGTTGAGCCAGCTTGTGGTGGTTGCATTGTCTGAAAAGTGGCTTCTTTTCGCGGCCAGATGATGCCGGCTGTGATGCCATACGTTCCATTATCACGGGAGGATGCCGATGTTTGACGAGCTGGGGTTTGAGGATAATGGCACCTTCATGGCAGTCGTTGAGGCCATGCTGGAGGATGCCGCCGACATGGCATTGGAGCATCAAGACGACCCCGAAGGATTCATCTCAAGCTTTGTGCAGAATGTCAGGAACGGGGCGTACGAGTTTTTTGAGCCATTGATTGGTCGAGGCGCCGATGCCGACCTGATTGCGCAGGCGGCATGGCCACTTGCCTTGTCCATATGGAATCATACGCCATTGCCGGGCAACGGCTTCCGTCCCCGGCCGGTACCCATGCCGGAACGCAACGACCCTTGCCGGTGCGGATCGGGCCGAAAGTTCAAGCAATGCTGCGCCCGCCAGGGCGACATCATCCATTTTCCCATTGATCAAAACATGATGACCGGATATGTATTGGAGGCCTTGCCCGCCTCTCGCCTCAAGGAAGCGTGGCGGCATCTCCCTCACATGCTGATCGGGCATATTGCCGGTGAGTGGGCGCGCCGGGATTGGGATGATGCCAGACGCGCCCTTGCCATGCTGGAGCCGATTTTCAAACAGCCGGACAACAAACTGGATCGGCGCGACGAAGCCGCGCTGGATGCTATGCTGGATGTCTGCGACGCGCTGGACAAGCCGCGCAAAAAGTCGACGCTGCTGAAGCGCATGAGCAGGCATCCTGACAAGGCGCTTCGCGCCGCGGCGTTGCAACGTCTGTGCTGCATGGTGTCCGACCAAGGGGATTACGATGCAGCATGGGATATCTTTCGCGAGGCGCAACGCGCCGACCCGGACAATCCGGGATTGAGTCATTTGGAAGTATTGCTTCTGTTGCAGCAGGGCAAGATCGAACAAATGAAACAGCGGGGCCGCTACTGGATCAAGCGGCTCAAACAACTGGATGCCGAGGGGTACTCCGAGTTGATTGCGATGATCGAAGGCCTGATGCATGACCCGGCGAGCGGCATAGGCGATATCATGGATTGGCAGACGCCGGGCGTTTCCAGGCTGATGGCATGGGTCGACACACGGCTCGGGGAGGCACCCAGACCACAGCACAAACTGGAGGTGGCGGGCGATATCTCCTGGATCAGGCCGAAGGATCGCAAGGCCGGAACGCTTCTCAGGCAATGGGAGCATGTCTTCCCCGATGCGGGCTTTGATGAACCATACGCATGGGAGAATGCCGGTGCATGGCTCGATTTTCTGGATACGCATCCGCAGGCTGCCGGTCACTTCTCCATTCTCGATGATCTCTTGCTGGCCACGGGGCAAGTTGGCGCGCCCAGTCCCTGGCTGGCGTTTTCGCCCTTGCTGGAGTTGGGTCTGAGGCTTTTGCGGGCGCTGTTGCCGGAAAAACCCGAAGCCCCTGTGGCCTGGGGAGCGCTGGAGAACCGTCCCGCCCTGCGTTTGCTGGCCACCATCATCGAACAGGCCCAGGCATCCGGCGACATGCAAAAGGAGCGCGAGCTGATGGAGTGGATGCTCAGACTCAATCCCAACGACAACCTGGGCTTTCGCGGACCTTTGGCCACGCTGTACTTAAGGCTCCATGAGAATGAGAAGGCGCAAGACTTATGCTCGCGTTATCCGGACGATATGGAGGCGGAAGTCCTCTATGGCAGTGCATTGGCCCTGTTCCGCCTGGGTGACAGGCAACGGGCGAATCTGGCGCTTGCTGCGGCTATTGAGGCGCTGCCTAAGGTGGCGAAGGCGCTGCTGAAGAAGAGCATGAAACGGCCCGCCGATGCGCGGGAGGACGGTTTCGTGCTTGGCGGGAACGATCAGGCGTGGCTGTGCCGGCAGGCCACTCGTGATCTGTGGGTGGAATCGCCAGGCGCCATGGAATGGCTGAAGTCGGCGTTATCAAGAACGCGGCCGACTCCGCCGAACGACGCACAACTGGATTTACCCATCAAATGAAAGGCAGGACCGGGGAACATATCATGCCGGCCGGGCATGATTGCGATTTCAGCAAGGCGACAGACCATGCCCACGCTTGACTGGATCGGCAAGGAAGTCGTTGTAAAGCATCACAAGGATGTGCCCTATCGGTTGCTTGAGCCGGATGCGGCGCTTTTCTGCAGCGATGACACAAGCGGCAATCTGATTGTGCAGGGAGACAACCTGCATGCGCTCAAGGCGCTGCTGCCCCGCCATGCGGGTAAGGTGAAGTGCATCTACATCGATCCGCCCTACAGCACCGGCAACGAGGGCTGGATATTCAACGACAACGTGAGCAGCCCGGAAATGCATCGGCGATTTCGACAGTGCCGAGGAATTTGCCTGCGCGGTCTGGCTCGATACCCAGGCGCAGAAGGGGAGAATCGAATACTGGGTACGCAATCTGGTGCGCAAACCGGGATGCTCGTTCTTCCTGCAAAAGGCCGACGGTCGTTTCTACCCGGATTTTATCTGCAAGTTGC
>CAYTFI010000180.1:0-3892 GCA_964437065.1 uncultured Zetaproteobacteria bacterium
CCGCGCCAGGCTTTGGCCGCTTGCCGAGGTGATGGAAGACATTCGCAGCAAGAATGAGCAGGGCAGGGCGTTGTCGATAATCTTTGCTGTCACCCGCTTTGGCGCGCCTTGACTGTGGCATGCACCGAGGCGCCGAGGTCGCTCAGGCAGTGGATCAGCGTATCAAACTGGTCGCGTTCGATGCTGAGCACTTCACATGGCTCTTTGCAGCGCACTGTGGCCATGCGCGGCGCCCGGTGCAAAACAGCCATCTCGCCGAAAATATCGCCGCTTTTCAGTACGGCCAGCAGCCGCTCTTCATCTGCCTTGCGTTGCAACACCTCAACCTCGCCCTTGATCAGCACATAGGCGCGGTCGCCCACGTCGCCCTGTTCAAACACCGATTGTCCCGCCTCGTAATGTTCATGCCGGATGCCGCCTGAAACGTTGAGCGAAAGCTGCATCACATCGCCCGGGAAAAAGAAATCGAGAACCCAGCTCAGACCCACGCGAAATTTGCGGTAAAAGCCCGGCAGTTTTCCAAGATACAGCATTCGCCAAAGCAACCAGGCAGGAAATCCGGAAATGCGCACGCCCATCACCTGAGCAATGCCGCGCCGTCGGCCCAGCGTCGCCAGTGAGCCAAGGCCGCGAAAGGTGAACTCCTTGCCGGGCTGGCTGCGAATGTCGGCCAGAATATTGTTGGCGCAAGTGATCGCCTCGCGCGCCGCATGTTGTGCGGTGGGCGGAGCGAAGGCGGGGGCCTCATTCTTTCGAATTGGCAAGGGAACAAGCGCGCAGTCGCCCAGCGCCCAGACATCAGGATGCTCATCCAGCCGGAGCATGCCGTTGACCGGCAGTTTGTTCATGGGGCGCTGTCGCCCGTCCGGCATTGTCTGTTGCCAGCCTTGCTCGCGAATTAACGCCTCGATAACCGGATGCGGCTGGCTTGGCACCGTTGAAACAAGCGTGCGCGTGCGGATTTCCTGCCCGTCGCCCAGAATTGCCGAACTGGGCGTGGCCGTGGCAAGCATGCGGTTGAGCAGAATCTCGATTCCGCAACGCCGCAGTTGCTCCTGCGCATAGAGCCCCAGCTCGGGCGCCACTTCAGGCAGGATGCGATCCTGCGAGTGCACCAGAATGAAGCGGCATTCCTGCATGGAGATGCCGGGGTAGTTGCGGCGGGCGCGGTGAATCAGACCGTGAATCTGGGCGATAACCTCAACGCCCGAAAAACCGCCGCCGCCAACGACAAATGTGAGCAGTTCACTTCGGAATTCCTTATCTTCCTCGCAATCGGCCTCCTCAAGAACACGGATAATATGGTTGCGCAAGTTGATTGCATCGCCAAGCCTCTTGAACGGCATCGCGTGTTCGGCCAATCCGGTCATGCCATGAAAATCGCAGACGTTTCCCAGCGCGATGATCAGATGATCATATTCCAGTTCCAGCATATGCGGCTGAAAGCCGGCAGCGCAGATCACTTTCCTGCCGGATATGTCAATCGACTCCACCTGGCGCAAATGAAGCTTCGCTCCGGGGATGATCCGGCGGATCGGCGAGGCCGTATCTGCAATGCCGACGCTGCCGGAGATCACCTCGGGCAACAGGGGCTGGAAGGCCATATAATTTTCCATGCTGACCAGATGCAGCTCGATTTCGCCGGGCTTCGCCCGCTTCAGTAAATGCCGCGCCGTATAAACGCCGGCGAAACCGCCGCCAAGAATGACGATCCGCGCCGGACTGGATTGTTTTGTCATATGTCCTCCTGTTCCACCAGCATCATTGTCTTACAAATGAACGTCCTGTCTATAGAAATATGCCGAGCCTTATTTATCTTTCGAAATGAGGGGGCTGCTCGATATATTCTGGTTGATCTGCTTAAATGCGTTGCATGATTTTTCCTCGTGGCGTAGAAGGCTATCATAAATCACATATAGTATAACGTCGCATAATGAATATTATGTAAAGTATAGGATGCATGGTGACAATACGAATCAAGGATAAGGATAATCACTTTGACAAGCTATGCGCCCTTCTTCAGGTGCTGCGTGATGAATGTCCATGGGATCGAGAGCAAAGTCTCGCCTCTCTTCGCCGTTACACGCTTGAAGAAGCGCATGAAGTTCTGGAGGCCATTGATATTGCCGTTGAAGATGACGACTGGAAGCCGCTTCAGTCGGAACTGGGCGATATTCTGTTTCATGTGGCTTTTTATGCGCATCTTGCTGACGAAGCGGATCAATTTAATCTCGGCGATGTGATTGATGCGCTTGTTGAAAAAATGATCTTTCGCCATCCGCATGTGTTTGACAAGGTCAGGGCGGAAAACCTGACCGAGCAATGGAATCAGCTGAAGGATTCCGAACATGCCGAGAGAACAAGCCTGATGGATGGCATCCCCCCGCTTCCCGCCCTGAAATATTCTCAAAAACAGCAACAGCGCGCCGCCCGCGTTGGTTTTGACTGGAATAATGCTGCCGATGTGATTGGCAAAATGCGCGAAGAGCTTGATGAGCTTGAGGCCGAGGTGTTGCATCATTCCGATATAAGTCGCCTGGAAGATGAATTTGGCGATGTGCTGTTTACGCTTGCCAATCTTGCCCGCAAGCTGGGGCTGGATGCGGAATTATGCCTGATGCACACCAACCGTAAATTTGGCAATCGTTTCCGATTCATGGAAGCATTGGCCGACGAGATGAATGCGTCGCTTGAGAGCATGGATATAAAAGCGCTTGAGGGGCTGTACGCCAAGGCGAAACGGAGTGAACATGAACCATCAATCAAACAATCAACATGAAGAGGCGCAGGAAATACAGGTTCAGATGCCGCCTGAGGTTCAGCGTGGCGCCTACGCCAATCAAATGATGATCGCGCATACCCAGGAAGAATTTGTGCTGGATTTTATTCTCGCCACGCCCCCGGTCGGCGTGGTGAATGCACGCGTGCTTGTTTCACCCTCGCATGCCAAACGCATTGCCGCGGCCATGCAGGAAAATGTTGCCCGCTACGAGGCTGTTCATGGCGAAATCAAGCCTGTATCGGCAACAGGGATACCGGATCATATCAAGATCAATTAGCGTAACTGCTGTCGTTGCTCATTAATTTGCCGTGAGCAGCGGATACTTGAATCGAATGCCGTGCCGTGATTTTCGCATGGCCCGGGCCGGCTTGACTGTTTGCGCGCCATATTTCCTGTTGATTGCATCCATGGTTTGAATCAATTTCAGTTGTCGGCCTGTATTTGCCCGTAGCGCGAACAGGTCCCCCTGCCCTGCATCCGGCATCAATTGCGATGCGATAACGCCACAGGCGCGGTATTGCTCCCCCCGAACAAATATTTCTCCGAGCAGTGAAGTCACGGCCCGGTTCAATCTGCCGAGATCATTGCACGGATTCATGCGCAGCTTTCTGGCGACGGCTTCAAATGATTTCAGGCGCAGAAAAACAGTCAACCGTGATGTTGTCAGATGCCTTCGCACAAGCTCGCTGACAACCCTTGTGGTATGGTAGGACAAGTGCGCTGCAATCAGTCGCCGATCCATGCTGACTGCGCCCAGAGATGCTGTTCTGGCAATGCTTTTCGGCATGGGCGGTTGCAGCTCCGGAGCGAACACGGATATCCCGTTCAACTCATCCCGGAGACTGATGCCGCTCCTGCCCAGCATGCGATGAATTTTCGCCGCATCAGTCAGACAAAATTCCAGCGCCGTGTAAATTTGAAACTGATGCAACAGCATGACTCTGTTTCTGCCAATGCCGGGAATGTCGCCGACCGGCAGCCCGGCCAGAAATTGCCTGATGCGATGGGCGGGAATCACAGTTGAACCGTTCGGCTTGTTCGCCTCCGAAGCCATCTTGGCCAGCGTTCTGGTGGTGGATATGCCAACGGACGCCGTGATGCCGACATCCC
>CAYTFI010000181.1:0-3889 GCA_964437065.1 uncultured Zetaproteobacteria bacterium
ATGCCGCCAATGACAGTGCCAATAATCGTGCCAACGGGCGTTTTGGTTCCCTCAATCACCACAAAGCGGGTGCTTTCCACCGTGGCAAACTCGACCTGCTGAATCTTTCTTGCTTCATCGCGTGAATAGACATCGCCTCTGAGCGAAGACTGACAGCCAACCGGCAAAAGCAGCAGAACTGCCGCTGCCATTATTGAATATTTCATGATTCACCTCCCTAACGCGCATGGGTTTTTTCCACCCCGTGATAAGCAAGCCTTGTGAAGCAATGGGTGTTGCTTTGCGAGCGAGATAATGACCACTTTTACAGCTGTCAAACAGGGGCAAAAAATACCCTGACAGGCGGCCTCATTCGCCCTGCTGCCTGCGCCATTCGAACAGGGCGACGGCAAGCGCGTGCGTTACATTCATCGAGCCATTGAGGCCAAACATGGGGACATGCACGGCCTGCCGACAGGTGGCGAGCATCTGCGGGGAAATCCCGTGACGTTCATTGCCAATCATCAAGGCGCACTGTCTTGGCAACACTGCTTCAAAAATGGGGGTTGATTCGCCGGTGATTTCCACTGCGACGGAGATGACGGACTGCGGCCTTGTCAGAAATTCCTCTCTGCCGCATGAATCCCACTGCACCCGCTGCTCAGCCCCCCTTGCCGTGCGACGAATCTTCTGCGGCGAACAGGGATCAAACGCCTCCTGTTCGACAAATGTCACGCTCCGACTCCCCGCCGCCTCGGCCAGACGCAGCACAGCGCCCATGTTTTCAGGCGTGCGCAGGCCATCGGCAATGACGGCCGGCGCGGCAATAGCATTGAATTGGCGTTGCCGCTGATACAGCAGTTGACTGTCGGTCTGCATGCCCGCCACGCCCACCGGGACTATGCCCTCAGCGAAGCCCCGAACTGCTTGCCTATCACCCTGACGATAGCGGCGGAGACTGCATCCGAATCCTCCTGCACAAGCGTGCGCTTGCTGTCCTGCAAGGTGAATCGGACGCCAAGACTGATTTTGTCGTCAGGCACGCCCTTGCCGCTATAACGATCAAATATCCGCGCCCGGGTGAGCAGGCTTCCGCCCGCCTTTCTGACTGCCTGAAGAACATCCTCCGCACATACGTCGCGGTTAAACAGGAAAACAAGATCTCGCTCAACCGCCGGAAATTCAGCCAATGCTGAAAACTTCGCAGGCTTTCCGGCAGGCAGAATATCGAGATTGACATGGGCGACAAAAACGGGCCATTCAATGTCAAATGAAGCGGCGATGTCCTCATCAAGCTTCCCGATAACACCGACTTCGGTGCGCCCGACCAGCAATCTGGCGCTCTGCCCTGATTGCAACCCCTGCACCTTGTCATCGGCGATGAAGCGCGCCGCCAGACCACGCGCCGTCAGCCATGATTCGAGCGCTCCCTTCAAATCAAAGAAGTCCGCCTGCCGGCTTGAGGAATGCCATTGGTCCTGCTCCGCCTCTCCGCACATCAGCCAGGCAATGGCATTAGCCTCGCTATGGCCGTCTGCCGTTTTCCTATAAATACGCCCCTGCTCAACCAGCCGCACGCCCGGCTGCTGACGATTCAGATTGTATTTCGCCGTATTCAGCAGCCCCGGCCATATGCTGCGGCGCATCACGGACATGGCCTCGGAAATCGGATTCTCAAGCTCAATGTCCGCCCCGTCATGCTCGACAAACAGCCGCTGTTCATCCGCCGAAATAAAGGCGTAGGTCACCGCCTGAACAAAGCCGCCGGCAACTGCATGGTGAACAGACAGATCCTTCTTCTCCGGGCTGATCGTCGCCAACGCCGGCAACAGCGCGGGAATCGCATCAAAGCCGATAATGCGCGCATACTCTTCCGACATATCCTCGGCGATGGTCACATCATGGCGAAATGGCGGCGTCTTTACTTCAAGCACATTTCCCCGATGCACTAAGCCAAAGCCAATGCGCGTTAATACAGCGTCCGCCGATGCCGGAATTTCCACGCCGAGCCGGGCTTCAATCCGGGCTACATCACAATCAATCAGCCTGCCCGCATTGATCTTCCGCGCATTGCCGCGCACCAGCAGTTTGCTGACTGAACCGCCAAACAGATCGGTGATAATTTTTGTCGCCTGCTGCATGGCGATTTCAACCATCAGCGGATCAACGCCGCGCTCAAAGCGCATCGACGCCTCGCTCACCATGGCATGGCTGCGTCGGCTAAGACTTACCCGCGCCGGGCGAAAAAAAGCGGATTCAAGCACAATGCTGGTCGTCGATTCCGTCACGCCGGACGGCAAGGAGCCCATAATGCCAGCCAGCGCCAGCACCGATGTCTCGTCAGCCACAACCAGATCGCCAGCGTCCAGGCTCAGTTGGCGCCCGTCCAGCGCCTCGAACTGCTCGCCGGCACGGGCTGAACGAATGTGAAGCGCTCCAATCCTGTCGGCGTCAAAGGCATGCATCGGCTGGCCCAGATAGAGCATGACATAGTTGAGCACATCGACAATGCCATTCACCGGTCGTTGCCCGGCGCAAATCAGCTGCCTCTGCATCCAGGCCGGCGAATCGCCTGCAACCACCCCGTCAATGCGGCGCGCCATATAAACCGGGCAATCATGAGTATTCGATACAGCCACTGACGGCGCAGGGCATTTGCTGTCCACGGCCGGCGCGGGCGCCGCTGCTTCAGCAAAGGGCAAATTCAGAGCCGCCGCCAGATCCCGCGCAATGCCGTGCGCACTCATGCAATCGCCACGATTGGGCGTGATGGAGAGATCAAACACTGCCTCTTCCATATCAAGCAGTTCACCGATTTCCATGCCAACGGGCGCGCTGGCAGGTAAAATCAGCAGTCCGGCGGCATCTTCGGCCAGGCCAAGCTCCGCTTCCGAGCAGCACATGCCAAAGCTTGTCTGGCCGCGAATCCTGCCCTTTTTAATCTTCAGCCCATTGGGCAGAACCGTGCCAACCGTGGCAACGGGAACGTGATCCCCGACAGACATATTGGTGGCGCCGCAGACAATCGAAAGCGGCTCATGCGCCCCGATATCCACCTTCAGCAATTTCAGCCGGTCTGCATCCGGATGCGGAGCCATTGCAATAATCCGGCCTGTGCGAACGCCCTTCACAGCCGCCCGCGGCTGCTCAACGCCTTCAACTTCATGGCCAAGGCCCACCAGCGTATCTGCAATCGCCTGAGGAGAATCGTTTAGCGGCGCATGCTCTTTCAACCATGAATATGGAATCCTCATCCCGCCCCTCCCATGCGCAGCAGAAAGCGCACATCATTCTCAAAAAACATCCTCAAATCAGGGATGCCATGCTTGAGCATCACCAGCCGTTCAACGCCAAGGCCAAAGGCGAAGCCGTTATAGGCCTGCGAATCGATATCGACTGATTTCAGCACATTCGGATGAATCATTCCGCTGCCCAGCACTTCCAGCCAACCGCTGCCCTTGCAGATGCGGCAGCCCTTGCCATCACAGAACACGCAGCCGACATCCACCTCGGCGGAAGGCTCGGTGAAGGGGAAATAATGAGGGCGCAGGCGAATCGGCAACTCTTTCTCAAAATAGGCCGAGAGGAAGTGTTTCAACACCCCCTTCAGATGCGCCATGGAAACATCGCGATCCACCTTGAACACCTCGATCTGGTGAAACATCGGCGAATGGGTGACATCGTAATCACAGCGGTAAACCCTGCCCGAAGCGACCACGGCCAGCGGAGGTTTATTGCCTTCAGCGAGAAACCGCTTCATGGCGCGAATCTGAACCGGCGAGGTGTGCGTGCGCAGCAACATCGGATCGCCGCCCTCCTCACTGGCTGTCATATCCCTGATAAAGAAGGTGTCGTGCATGGCGCGGGCCGGATGTTCAGGCGGAATATTCAGGGCGTCGAAATTATGAAA
>CAYTFI010000182.1:0-3879 GCA_964437065.1 uncultured Zetaproteobacteria bacterium
GGGGGGGGTCAATTTTGGACGCTGACGGGGGGTCAAAATTGGATGCTGATTGACACTCAGTGAATTGGAATCGGCTTTTGATGATAAGGCGATCACTCAAAAAGGCGTTGCCTTACCTGAAAATGATGCAGAAGTATTGGACGTCTCTACTGCTGGCATAACATCCACTACTCTGATAAACGTTGAAGAAAAGAAAAGTATCTATGAGGACTTTGTAGATATAGGTGGTGAATCAATTTCGGTAGAGATGGGTGATGAGGTAGCCTTATATTACGATGATGAACCTGACAGAGAACTTAATGTGATTATTAGTGAAGATGGAGATGATCATCGCGAAGGGGTGATAAGGAAGGGTTCTCCTTTGGCTAAAGCATTATTGGGATGTCTTCCAGATGATAGTGTTGAAGTGAATATTGGAGGTAAATTTCGAGTTGCCGTAATTAAATCCATCATCAAGACGCCTGCCCCGAATTGATATTGGGGTTGGGCTGTCTGAATCGCCCCCCCTTCAGCGTCCAATCCCCCCCTAAATCATGTTTGATTCTTGAACCTCCGGTTCTCATTTCCAGTCTTTATAATCTCGTGATGATAAATAATGTCACTTCATGGCAACCGCTGACCTGGTGGAAGAATCCATGCGCGTTAGTTACAAACTTTCCAGTCTGGCTTCCAGTTCCGGCACGTTAACGCGAATATGACTGCGTCCGCCGTCGGCAAAAAGCAGGCCGTCCTGCTTTAGCGCGCTGATGACGCGGGAAACGGATTCGCGCGTGGTTGAAAGCTGATCTGCGAGTAATTGATGGGTGGGCAAGCGGGTGGAGTACCAGCCATCATCTTCCTGCTGGCAATAGTTGCGGCAGTGGTCAACCAGATAGGCATACAGGCGATGCGGCACATCCATAACGCTGACAAGCTCCAGCATCCGGCTCGTATGAACCAGCCGTCGAACCACTTCTTCCAGCAATTTGACGGTAATTGTAGGCTGTTTGAGCAACAGGGGCGCAAGGTCGCGCCGGCGAATATGGGCGAATGTAGAAGGCTCCATAGTGGTCACTGTGGCCGAGCGCACCTGTTTTTCCATCAGGGAAATTTCACCAAAAAATGAACCTTCCGATAGCAACGCATAGACCAGTTCCCGACCATCCAGTGAAAAGGAAGAGACCTTGACCTCGCCCTTGATGATTAGATACAATGATTCGCCGGGATCCCCTTCCTGAAAGACTATATTTTTGGCGGGAACATCGACGCAGGCGACCAGTGTCTCCAGGGCCTGCAATTCCTCATCATCCAGGCCGGAGAAGATAGGAATTTTATGCAGTATGTGTCGCAGTTTCATGTGCTTTCCCTGTTTCTCATCAGCGCAACAGGCCATACGGCAACCAGGCAATTGCCCATATGAGGGCGCATTTGCTCCACTGCGGACTCAATGCGTTCGGTTGTATCTATCGCCTCGACAATCAGGGGCAAATCACTGGACAGGGCGAGGAATGAGACGCTATGCATGCCATGCTCTCCCATGCCTTCAATGCCACGCACCACGGATACGCCGCGCAAGCCAACCTGACGACAAAGTCCCAGGATAGCCTCCATGGCCGGCTTGCCGTCAATTTTGTCGGACTCAGAGAAATAAATACGAAGACATGAACCCTGTATCACGCATAACCCCCTCTTGCACAGTCAGGATCATGCCTGCCCGGCGAATAAGTGCAAGTCTTGCGTCTGTAGGGCATCCCGCGCTATTTCAGGCAACCCTGTAAAACATGCAACATGATCAGGCGGCGAGGATGAATGCATCAGCGCCCCGCGCCAGCCTTGGTCTGCCCCATGTGCAAGGGTTCTGTGGCATGATTTGCGGGTAAAGGGCAGGGCCTTGCGGCATGCAGGCCGCATCGGCAGGCTGCGCCGCCATGTCAGCGCTATCCTTTGAAATACTGGCCAAAGATAATACCGGTTATGCCCGCAGAGGGCGCATGCAATTGCCGCATGGCACGGTTGAAACGCCTGTATTCATGCCCGTGGGCACGCAGGCCACGGTTAAAAGTTTGACGCCTGCGGATCTCACCGATGATATCGGGGCGGGCATTATCCTTGCCAATACCTATCATCTGATGCTGCGCCCCGGCGCTGAGCTGATTGAGAAGCTGGGCGGGTTGCATAAATTCATGGCCTGGGAGCGACCGATTCTTACTGACTCCGGCGGCTTTCAGGTCTGGTCGCTGGGCAAGTTGCGCAAAATTGAACGGCATGGCGTACGCTTTCGCTCCCATATTGATGGCGCCGAAGTGTTTCTCGGGCCAGGGGAAAGCATGGCCATCCAGCAAAAGCTGGGCAGCGATATCGTCATGGCCTTCGATGAATGCACCCCCTACCCGGCCACATTTGATGAGGCGGCCGACTCCATGCAGCTTTCCATGCGTTGGGCGGCTGAATGCCGGCAGGCGTTGCCCGTCAACGGGGCCCAGGCGCTGTTTGGCATTGTGCAGGGCGGCATGCACCCGGAACTGCGGCTGAAAAGCCTGAAGACGATACAAGACATGAATTTCGACGGCATTGCCATCGGCGGCCTGTCGGTCGGCGAGCCGAAGCAGGAAATGATGGCCATGCTTGCTGCGCTGGCCCCTAAGCTGGCGACGGACAAACCGCATTATGTGATGGGCGTCGGCGCGCCGGACGATCTCATCGAAGGCATTGATTGCGGCATAGATATGTTCGATTGCGTCATGCCAAGCCGTAATGCGCGCAACGGAACGCTGTTCAGCGATGATGGCAAAATCAACATTAAAAACCTCAAATACTTCGATGATGAACGGCCTGTGATGGAATCATGCGCCTGTTATACATGCAGACATTTCTCCCGCGCCTATCTGCGGCATCTATATATGGCAAAAGAGATATTAAGTTCGAGGTTGAATACTTTGCACAATCTCCACTACTATTGCGACCTTATGCGACGGGCCGGAAATGCGATCGAGCAAGGGGTTTGGCCCGAGTTCCGCAATCATTTTTTACATTGCTACCGCAACAATGCATAATCGCCGCCTTTTGAAATCAGGAGCACATCCAATTATGAAAATAATCCACTCTTTCTTCATCGCATCTGCTCTGGCGGCGGCGCTGATCACTCCGGCCCATGCACAGGCCGCAGAGGCGCCGGCAGGCGGTTTCGCTTCACTCATTCCGATGATTCTAATCATGGTGATTTTCTATTTTCTGCTCATCCGTCCACAGCAGAAAAAAGTAAAGGAACACCGCAGCCTGGTCGAAGGGCTGAAAAAGGGCGACAAGGTGCTCACCGGCGGCGGGCTGTATGGCAAGATCATCGACGTCAAGGACGATGTGCTCAGGGTTGAAGTCGCCGAAGGCGTGCGGGTCAGGGTAAAACGGGACACCGTCACCGGGCTGTCTGAAACTGCGCCGGCGAAAGAAAAATCTGATAAATAACAAGGATCTGATTCATGCATAGCTATCCACGCTGGAAAATCTGGTTAATTCTGACTGTTCTGGCGGTTTCCCTGATGGGCTCTTTGCCCAATGTCACATCCGTGCCGTCCTGGTGGCCATCTGCATTAAGCAGGCCGATGAGCCTCGGCCTGGATCTGAAAGGCGGCATCCATCTGGTGCTGGATGTCGAAGTGGACAAGGCGGTCTCGCAGAGCGTTGAAGAGGATATAGACACGGCCAGGCAGGTGTTGCGAAAGGATAAAATTCGCTATCGCAAGCTGGCAGCCGACGGCAATACGCTGAACATCACGATCAAAAATGACGCAGACCTCGCCAGGGCCGAGACATTGCTGAACGATACATTCAGCAGCTACTCCATAGCTGCGGCTGCAAACAATACATTCGTGCTGACCCTGAAAAACAGCGTGGCTGACGAAA